>JAQWAC010000049.1 GCA_028707875.1 Candidatus Peribacteraceae bacterium
GCCGTACAGCGTGGTTTACCTCAACAAGATGGACGTTGTGACGGATCCCGAACTCGTGGAACTCGTGGAGCAGGAAATCCGCGAACTCCTCACCAAGTATGAATTCCCCGGCGACAAGACGCCGATCCTCCGCGGCTCCGCTCTCAAGGCCGTGGAAGGAGATGCCAAGGAAATTGAGACCCTGAAGAAGCTCATCGACACCCTCGATGAGTGGATCCCCGTTCCCGAGCGCCAGACGGACAAGCCTTTCCTCATGTCCGTGGAGGACGTCTTCTCCATCAAGGGGCGCGGTACCGTCGCAACGGGCCGCATCGAGCAGGGCAAGGTGAAAGTCAACGAAGAAGTGGAGATCGTCGGTATTCATGAGACGCGCAAGACGGTCGTCACGGGCGTGGAAATGTTCCACAAACTCCTGGACGAGGGTCTGGCGGGCGACAACGTCGGTCTGCTCCTCCGCGGGATTGAGCGCGACGATATCGAGCGTGGACAGGTATTGGCCAAGCCGGGTTCCATCAAGCCGCACACCAAATTTGAAAGCGAGGTGTACGTGCTGACGAAGGATGAAGGAGGCCGCCACACGCCGTTCTTCAAGGGCTACAAGCCGCAATTCTACCTCCGCACGACGGACGTCACGGGTTCCGTGGAACTCCCCGCCAACGTGGAAATGGTCATGCCGGGCGATAACGTGAAGTTCGTGGTCACACTCGGTGCTCCGATCGCCTTGGCCGACGGCACCCGCTTCGCCATCCGCGAAGGCGGCCGCACCGTGGGTTCGGGCGTGGTGACCAAGGTCATTGAATAAGCCGTTTTAAGAAGAAGGGGAGGCCCCCCTCCCCTTCTCTCTCTGTTCTTTCCCTCCGCCGTTATGAATCCCACAAAGAAGACACCTCCGAAGAAGTCCCCCGCCTCCAAGAAGAAGGAGACGAAGATCGTGAAAAAGAAAACGGAGGTCCACGAGAAGAAAGAACCGGTTCCCGCAACGAAGGTTGAGAAGGCTCAGCCTGTTCATCATGCACCCGCTGCCGCCCCCAAGAAGGCACAGGAGACAAAAGCAGCCCCTTCCATCCGCATCCGCCTCTCCGCGTTCGACCACACGGTGCTCGATGAGGCTGCGGCGAAGATTCTGGATACCGCGGAGCGCAGCGGCGCAATCGTACACGGTCCGATCCCCCTCCCCACCCGCATCCGCAAGTTCACCGTGAACCGCTCGACCTTCGTCAAGAAGGACGCGCGCGACCAGTTTGAGATGCGCACCCACCGCCGTCTCATCGATCTCAAAGAGACCACGTTCAAAACCATGGAGAGTCTGCAGAGCCTGAGCCTCCCCTCCGGCGTGGATATTGAGATCAAGATGGGCTAAATAGTGAGGTATTCCGTATGATGTAGTACGTATCTACGGCAAATGCTGCGCCATATACGTAATACGAAATACGTAATACTGGATACCAAGATTCACTTCCACCCCTTCGCCTTGAGTCCGGCCTTCGCCGCCGCCTGCTCGGCCTCCTGCTTACTCAGTCCCGACCCCTTGGCCACTTCCTCCGTACCGATGCAGACGAGAGAGGTGAATTCTTTCTCGTGATCCGGCCCGTGCTCCGCGATGACTTTGTAGTGAGGAGTGATACCGAGGAGTTCCTGAGACTTCTCCTGAAAAACGCTCTTGAAGTCCCGATGCTTCCCCTCTTTGAGGAGTCCCTGCAGACGGATGAGGATGTGATCGAAGCAAAACTTCCGGGCCACTTCGAACCCCTGATCGAGAAAGATCGCGCCGATGATGGCCTCCAGGGCGTTCGCCAGCGTGGAATCCTTGTCGCGTCCGCCGCTCGCCTCTTCTCCGCGACTCATGAAGAGGAAGTCTCCAATCTTGAGTTCGCGCGACACCACCGCAAGCTGCTTGCCGTTCACGAGCGCGGCGCGCCAATTCGTGAGCTCCCCCTCCGATTTCTCCTGAAAGGAGAAGAGGTATTCCGTAGCAACCAGTTCGAGCACGGCATCCCCCAGAAATTCGAAGCGCTCATTGTGTTTGTGCTTCTGGGATTTCCCCGTGGCGCTCCTGTGCGTGAGTGCCTGCGCAAGCACATCCTTGTTCCGGAAGGAAATGTGAATGGATTTCTCAAGGAGGCTGAAAGGTTGGGGAGGCATGCCTGCCCAGTGTAGGCGAGGATGACCTTAAATGGAAAATGGATAATGGATAATTGAAAACGGACTTCGCAAGCACGAAGTCATTACCCATTTCCATTATCAATTATTCATTCGTTCATTTACTTCGCTCCGACACCCTGCGCAATGGCATTGAGCACCCCGTTCACGAACTTCCCTCCCTCCTCCGTCCCGTATTCCTTCGCGATATCGATGGCCTCGTTCATGATCACCGCCGGAGGAGCCTCTTTGAGAAAGAGAAGTTCATACGCACCGACAAGCAACACACAACGCGAAATGGGATCCATGCGCTCCAGCGACCATCCCGGCGCATGTACTTGTACGGCATTTTTGAGGTCCTGCTCCTTCTCCACAACACCGGTCAGCAGCGTTTCGGCAAAAGGCCGATCCGCCTCTCCCAGCTCCTCCATGTTGCGCTCCAGCGCCGTAAGTTCATCGGTTGGGCGCCTCTCCCGCTCGAAGAGAACCTGCATGACGGCAATGCGCGATTGATGACGGCGACGGGCCATAGAACGAAGCGGTAAGCTTTAAGCCCAAAGCATTTTTTATGCTTTGATCCTCGTAATCCCCTTGAGCGCCTTCTTTGCGCTCTTACGGGGGGTTGCGGGTGCTGCGTACGGGGAATTGCGCTTGTTCTTCAGCTTGCGAAGCCGCTTCTGCACGTAGATGGAATGCTGCCTTCTGCCGCGGCTTTTCTCGCGACGCTTCTTGGGGGTGGGACGCTTGGACATACCCGCTCAGCGTAGAGGAAAGTGACGAAAGGGAAAATAGAAAATTTCGATATTTTTTGTTTTTACTTCATTACTTTCCACTTCCGGATCCGAGTCAAATCATGCCCTATCTGCGGTCCCCTGAAAGCGCCAGCATGAATCGCAGGATGTAGAGGAAGAGGTTGAAGATATCGAGGTAGAGCGAAAGCGCGAGGAGAAAAGGATTCGCGCCCGCTCTGCCGAGTCTGCGAATCCTCTGAATATCGAAAGCGGTGAAGAACGCAAAGACAAAAACCCCGAGACCGGAGACGACGAGCTCCGTCTGTCCCGTCCGGAAAGACGGCACGAAGATCTGCAGAACACCGAGAAAGATGAGCCCGAGAACGGCAAGCAGAAGCCCGCGGGCGAACACGGAAAGATCTGCGCGCGTCGTGAGCGCAAAGACGGCCGATGCGCCCGCCATGAACATCGTGGCGAGGAGCGCGTTGAACAAAATGCCCGCTCCGTTCGCATACCCCGCGAGTACATACAGGATGTATGGCGTGACCGTCAGTCCGGAAAGCATCGGGAAGAGCACGAAGAGCAGAACGTTCAACGGTGACTTATCCATCCATAAACGCGCGGAAAATATCAGAGCGAGTTCCGCAATCACGAAAAGAATCTGCACTCCCGACCGGATGAGAACGGACGCGAAGACCATGCCCGTGAACACCCCCACCGTCGTGAAGGCGAGAGCCAACAGAAAGAGACCGTAGACCTTCGCTTCCGATGAAGCACTTAAAGTGACGGGCCGACCAAGGACTGAAGAAGAGGAGAGAGGCATGGCACCATGATAGGGGGGAGAGGCCCAAAAGCAACATTGGCGAGATAGGGCTGTCGGGTTGTTTGCTGAAGGCTTAAGGCTCAAAGCCTTCTGATACCCCTCTCTCCGACCAATGGCGTCTGTCGCCGGAATTTGCTATAATAGCATGATTTATGCGCAAAAACCTTCTCCGATTCTTCGCCGCCTTCGTGAGTGCAGCACTCCCCGCCGCCGCATATGCGGTGTTTAATGCGAGCCCCGATCAAATCAGTATCTGTAATACCGTGGAGGGACTCTCCTGTGATCCCGACCTTAACGCGACAATCGGGAAACTGGTTGATTATGCGAACACGGCGGCAATGGGAATCCTCGCCGGATCCATCATCCTCTACGGAATGCGTCTGCTTTTCGGAGCGGACACCGACAATACGGCGACGGAGACAAAGCAGGCATTCGAATATGCCGTCATAGGCGCCGCAATCATCATCGGAGCACAAATCATCGCAGACAGCTTCTCTGCGTCTCCGGGGCAAATGCCGGATGTCAGCGGTGTTGATTCGTTCCTCACCAGCTATGTCTTCACATTCATCAAGGCGCTCTCCGCCGGTGCACTCATCATCAATATCAGCATTCAGGGCTTCATGATGATCGCATCCAGCGATGAAGGAGGCGTTACCTCGGCACGCAAGCGGTTCATTCATGGAATCATCGGCTGCGCAATCGTCGTCCTTGCCGGTCCCGTCCTCTCCGCACTTCAGGGGCATAATGCTTCTCCCCTGGCACAGGAAATCGGGGGGATCGGCAACTATCTCATCGCCATCTTCGGAGTTTTGGCTGTCGTGGGCATTATCATGGGCGGCCTGATGCTCGTCATTTCCTTTGACGAAGGACTGAAGGAGAAAGCCCGGAAATTGATCGTCGGAAGCATTATTGCGCTCCTGGTCGTCATCACCTCCGGCGCCCTGGTTAATCTCTTCATCTTCAGCTGATGTTCACCTCCTTTGACAGTATCGGGCTGCTCCACGCTCTCGGGCATATCGCAATGATTCCGCCGGCCTATGCCGACTATCAGGATGCGATCGAAGCAGTCGGAAGTGCGGTGGGAGGCGAAGAGGGAGGGGATCTCGGCGAGATCTACCTCAATATCATGATGGCCTTCCTGGTGATCGTGAACGTCGTGGGTATGATCATGATCACGAAAGCAGGAGTCATGCTCGCAGCCAAGCAGGGGGAAGATCAGATCGGGGCGGCGAAGAAAACCATCGGAGCGACGGCGGCGGCGCTGATTATCCTGAATCTCACCCCCGTACTCACCACTGCAATATCAACACTGGGGGAAGGAGGCGGGACGCTGATATCGCAAGAAGTGATCGGACTCTCCGATTTCATCGACACCATCGCTGGTTCGGTGGCAATCGTCGCCATCATCATCAGCGGCATCAAGGCCGTCACAAGCTATGGCGGTGACGAAGGGACCACGCATCTCAAGCGCACCGCTCTCGCCGTCATTGCAGGCATCATCATCATCGGCGCAAAGCGGTTGATTTTTTCATCCGTTGCCGAATCACATACGCCGGGCGGATTGCTGGAAATCATTGTGACTGTGGTCAACATCGTCCTCTCCTTGGGCGCGCTCCTCGCCACGACTGCCATCATTTACGCAGGTCTTCTCATGGTTGTGAACTTCGGAAAAGACGAGCAATACACCAGAGCGAAGAATCTGATTGTCCGCGTCGGGATCGGTCTCGTCGTCATCCTCTCCAGTGCCGCAATCGTCAATCTTGTGATTGCCTCCTGAGAAAACCTTCAGAATCCGGTCTGACGCACGGCTTCCGCAATTTCACATGCACGGCGTACGGGTTCGACATCGTGCGTCCTGATGTACCCGGCTCCGTGCAGAACGGCGATCGCGGACGCGGCAATCGTTCCGGGCAGACGCCCGGAAGCTTTCAGGAGCTCTCTTCCTGCAAGGAAGGATTTTCTCGACGGGCTCACGAGAACCGGCGAACCCAGAGCCGCCACTTCATCCAACCGTGCAAGAATCTCAAAAGAGTACTTCGGGTCGCCGGAAACAAAGTGTCCGAGTCCCGGATCGAGGATGATCCGTTCGGGAGCGACGCCCGCTTTCAGTGCAATCCCCTTTCCCGTACGAAGAAAATCCGTGACGGTCCGTATGACATCATCGTAGTGCACATCCCGGATCGTTGTGCGCGCGGAGGTGTCCTTCATATACATCATAACAAGAAAAGCTCCGCCTGCAGCAACACGGGAAAACATCTCCGGATCCCTTCCCGCCGTCACATCATTGACCATGGTGACTCCGCGCAGGAGCGCCTCTTTCGCAACCGCGGCCTTCCACGTGTCGATGGAAATCGTCGCTGCGGGGAAATTCTTCCGCAGAGCCTCGATGACGGGCATCGTCCGCTCCAATTCTTCTTCCGTCGAAACGTCCTTTGAACCCGGTCCCGTGGATTCACCGCCGATTTCCAGAATATCCGCCCCTTCTTTCAGCATTCGAGCCGCCTGCCGGAGCGCCGCATCCGTTCCCGCAAATTTCCCGCCGTCAAAAAATGAATCCGGTGTGACATTGAGGACGCCGATGATTTGCGTTCGATCCACGGAGCCAGTGTGCGATCAGGCAACGGGATCGTCAAAGAGAAACAAAGCCCGATATTCTGATATTCCCTCACGCATTCCATGCCTTCTCCAAATACTCCTTCACGCACCGCTCCGCATTGAAGTACCCGAGGAGGCCGATGGAACGCTTCATGCGGCGGATCCAGCGCGCCCGACCGGCGTAGTAGTATTCCGGAATCACTTCGTACTGCAGCTGCGTGTACACGTCCTCCGCATCGATGATGCGCGTTCCCTCGTCATTCAGCGCTCGCACAAGCGGTCCGATGCGCCAGCCCGCCTCCGGATCGAACCCGTAGCCCTCGATCCACCACCCGTCGAGCGTGGAGAGATTGAGAACACCGTTCAGACACGCCTTCATTCCCGAAGTGCCGGAAGCCTCGTGAAGACGCATGGGTGTATTGAGCCACACATCGGCACCCTGCACGAGCAGCCTCGCCAGATCGGGGTTGTAGTTATCCATGTAGGCGATCTTCACATACCCTTTCAGAGAGGAAGAACGCTGTACCATGCGCTGGATGACGCCTTGAGAGAAAGGATCGGAGGGATGGGCATTGCCCGCATGAATGATCTGCACGGCCCCCTGACACACATCCTTCAGACGTTCCAGATTGGCATAGAGAAGCTCCGGCTGCTTGTACGGAACGACTCTGCGCGCACTCGCAATCGTAAGGCAGTCGAGCGAGAAATCCTGTCCCGTGCGGCGGTTCACCTCCGCGATGAGTCGCGCTTTGCCGGCCTGATGCGCCGCCCAGAGTTCCTCATCGGGGTAGCTGCGGCACGTATCGAGGAGGACGGACGGATCCTCGCGCCAGCCCGGGCTATGGTGATCGAGGAGCGACTGAATCTCCGGACCGGACCACGTAAGATGATGAACGCCGTTCGTAATTGCATCGATCTTCTCCCCCGGGAACATGGAACGGGAAACTTCACCGTGAATTTTGGAAACGCCGCACGTGTAGCGGCTCATATGCATGGCAAGAAGCGTCATCGAGAGCGCATCCTCGCCCGCGATTTTGCGGATGTGCCACGGAAGGTTTTCACCCGCAATGCGGTGCGCCAGATCGTACGGGAACACGTCGTGCCCCGCCTGCACGGGCGTATGGGTCGTGAAAGCGCAGGAGCCGCGCACTTTTTCGTCCTTCCACTCGCGTTCCCGAAGGAGCTCCAGCGTGAGGAACGCCGCGTGACCTTCATTCATATGATAGATTCCGATTTCCGCTATTCCAAGGGCCCGAAGCATCTTCACTCCGCCGATACCGAGCACGAGTTCCTGCCGGATCCGCATGCTGAGGTCGCCGCCGTACAGATAGCGCGTGATCTCGCGGGCCTCCGCATCATTCTCGGGCAGATTCGTATCAAGGAAATAGACGGGCACGACGCCCTTCACCCCCTGAATCTCATACACCCACACGCCGATTGTCACCGGACGCCCCTCGATCATCACCGAGACTTTCTGCGGAAGCTTCTGCAAATGTTCTTCCGGATTCCAATTCAAATCGTCATACGACTGCGAACCGTCGGGGTGAATCGTCTGCTTCAGATACCCGTGTTGCCAGCACACCGTCATGCAGGCCGCCTTCACGCCCAGATCCGCCGCGGAGCGCATGAGGTCCGCAGCCAGAATCCCCAGTCCCCCGGCAAAGGTGGGCATGGCACTCTTGAGGCCGATTTCCATCGAGAAGTAGGCGACGGTGAGGTTTGGATTCATATGGATATTCCTCACTATTATACAATATTTTTGACCGCTCAGGAACACCACTTCACGGCATGAATACGCGTGACCGAAGCATCATAAATCACTATTCTGACGCGTGATGTCCTCCGTCGATCCCACCATTTTCAGAGCCTACGACATACGCGGGAAGGCGCTCACCGAACTCACGGAGGAAGCCTGCCTCCTGATCGGCAGAGCCTTCGGTTCGACCGTGCGCGAGATGTACAAGATCGATCATCCCGTGCTCGCCGTGGGGCGGGACATGCGCACCCACAGCCCCCGACTCAAGCGCGCGCTCGTGGACGGCCTTACCTCCGCCGGATGCACGGTGCTCAAGATCGGAGAGACGCCGAGTCCCGTGAATTACTTCACGATCTGTCACCGGAATCTGGACGGAGGCCTCCAGATCACCGCAAGCCATAATCCCAAGGAGGATAACGGCATCAAGCTTCAGATTCGTGATGCCGTCGCATTTGCGGGAGAGGATATTCAGAAATTACGGGAGCGGATCGAGCGCAGGGATTTTTTGAAGGGGCAGGGCTCCGAAGAGGATGTCGATGCCTTGGGTCCGTATCTGGAGCATTTGAAGGAACAGTTCGGTTCCTGCGGCAAGGGACTCACGGTCGCCGTGGACTCCGGAAACGGCGCAACGGGGCCCGTGGCCGTTCAGATTTTCCACGCCGTCGGAGCGGAAGTCATCAAACTCTATACGGTGCCGGACGGCACCTTCCCGAATCATCCCGCGGACCCAAGCAAGCATGAGACACTCAAGGAACTGCAGGTGGCCGTCATGAATAACAAGGCGCAGATCGGCTTCGGGTTCGACGGGGACGGCGATCGCATCGGAGTGGTGGATGAACGGGGCGTGATCCGCACGGCCGACGAGGTGCTTCTCTTCCTTGCGAGGGACTATCTGAAGCGCTTCCCCGGAAAACCCGTCGTCTTCACCGTCAGCATGTCCTCAACCCTCGAGACGGAAATCAGGAAGTGGGGCGGCATTCCCGTCATGTGCGCCGTCGGTCACTCCATTGTGGAACATGAAATGCGGAAAGCAGGAGCTCCGCTCGGCGGCGAACAATCCGGCCACTTCTTTCTGGAAGATCGTGCACACGGCTATGACGATGCGCTGGTGGTGGCGCTCCAGATTCTGACGATTCTGAAGGCGTCTGGGAAACCCCTCTCCTCTCTCTTCGCCGATTTCCCGAAAGTCTTCCATGCGCCGGAGATGCGTCCCCACTGCGCCGACACC
>JAQWAC010000050.1 GCA_028707875.1 Candidatus Peribacteraceae bacterium
CACTCAGGACCTCGCAACCATCACCACTCTGTCCCAGATCGCTGTTGCAGTCGTAATAGTTGGTCGCACACTGGCACACCCCCGCCCCGCCGCTGCACCCGTTGTAGACGGCATGAGTGTCGCAGGTGCCTCCATTGAGAATCTCACATCCATCACTGGCCCCAATCCCCTCGCCGTCACAATCCAGATAGTTGGTATCGCACGCCGCTACGCAACTTGCGTCGTAATGATTGTGCGCTCCGGTGGGATAATTCGTCACCTCGGTCTGCACTTCGCAATCCGCGGCATTGCCGTCACAACTCTGATAGCCGCTGCGGCAATCACCGCAGGAGAATGTTCCGGCGCCCGTGCAGGTCGTCTGCTTGTTCACCGGCGAGCCGTAGCAGCTGCTGTCTCTGTTGCAGAGCCACGCACCGTCGTTGTCGCAATAGGGTGCTGCGCTATCCTTGGGCTGGGCGAAGCAATTGATGAGGTAGCCTCCGCCGAAATCCGCCGTGTACTGCGTCGTCGAGGGCGTTGTGCCAACGGGGGGGCTGATGGTGGCCATGCTGTTGTAGCACTGTGCAACATTGTTCGCATCCACCCCGCAAATGGATTCCCCAAAGACACACTTAAACCCGGGGAATTGCATGTCATCCTCCGCGGGACAAAGCGTGGGATCCGTCTCGTAGTGTGCCGTGATGGTCGCGGACGAGTGCTGCACTCCCGCAATGAAGAGGAGGAGGACGAGGAAGGTCGCCTTGAGGAAGCCGCTCTTGATGCGCGCAAAATTCATGGATTACCGGCAGCAGGTAACAGGCTGTGGCGACGAACAGTTGGTCAGGTAGCCCTTCCCTCCTCCCGACGCGATCGTGGCTCCGCCATCCGTGCTGAATTCCCACCATGATCCGAGATAGCCCGCGTCTCCCGAGGTCCATCCGCTGCAGTCATTCGCATTGGCGGTGTAACCCGGCGCGCCCATGGACGCCCATCCGTTCACCTTGCCCGAGAAGGAGTTGATATTCTGATCAACCGTGGAGATGAGCTCGTCCACCTGACACATGTGACTGCCCGTGAAGGCGTGCGTGCAAATTTCATTCGCCGCCTGATAGCCCACCAGACTGCCCGTCGCCACGGAACCGTCGGTCGTCGCGACGGTTGTCCCGACAAACTTTCCTGCAGCAGTGAAAGATTTCCACCCCGTTCCGTCGTAGCCCTGATAATCCGTTCCCGTCCAGCGGATCGTACCCGCTCCCGTTCCCGTTCCCGGAGCGACGTTCCCCACCTGCACCCCACCCGTCAATGTCATGTCCCCCGTCACGTTCACGTCATCCGAGAATTCAAACCGGTTCGTCGTATCGCTGAACTTGAGCGTCTCAACCCCCGCATCATTCCCGAAGGTTAAGGTGGCATCCGCTGCTCCGTTATCAGCATTGATCGTGAGCTCCGCATTCGTTCGAATGTTCCCGTCAGCACCGATCGTCCCCTCAATGGCAAGATTGCCGCTTCCTGTCATGGTGCCGCTGACATTCAGAGTGGAACCGGAGAGACCCCCTCGCGCCTCGATGGAACCGGAAGCGGTGAGGTTCCCGTAAAGCGAGGAAGTGCCGTCGACGCGCAGGGAGGCGCCGGACATGGCCCCCCTCACGCTGAGCGATCCGGTGGCCGTCAGGTTCCCCTGAATGAAGAGATCGCGGGTGAGCTGGAATCTGGATTCGGAACGGTTGTAGTAGAGTTTCTCCCCGAGTGTTTCGCCGAAGCGGAGTTCGATATTCGTGGTGCTGTCCCCGTCATCGATCGTCGAGAATGATTCCGTGTTGACGAGCAGTGTTGGATTCCAGCTGGAGGCCGCAGTGGCGCGTGATACAGTGGTCCCGAGAATAAGAAAACCGACGATGACACCGACGAGAGGCCGAAGAGAATTTTGGCTGAGCGAACGCAGTGATGTGGGATGTTGCATGAGTATGTTGGATGTTTCCCATTATTATAGCTAAGTAAAGATTACTTGTCATAATTGTATTATGGACTTATATAATATATTGTTTTTTAATACTACTCTGAAAGGAACTCCACATATTGAAGTTTCAGACGTCCCACCTGCATTGGAGAGTCGTTTCTGGAAGCCAGCTTGATGCGAATGACCACCTCTCCCCCTGCCGTCCATGTGGGAGTTCCCGCAAAATTCCACGTGGCCGTTGTCCAGTTTGCATCGGCCAAATCAACGGCACCGCTGCCTGTGAGAGTAACAGTGGCACCCGCCGTATCGTAGACGGTGACATCCGCCTGATTGAAATTCACATCGGAGGATGCGGATCGATAGTCAAGCGTGACGGGCACGGATCCCCAACGCACGAAGTCCGCCGGAAGCGCGGCCCGGAGAATGACATCGTAATCCTGCAACGTTCCGCGCGTGCTCGTCCACTGATAGAAATTCCGGAGCGTGCTGCCGGAATGATCCACGGTGAGTTGTCCGACATTCTCCGTCCCGTCCCCCTCGAAAGCGGACCCCTCATACATCGGTTCGAATGTCCGCGTCACGGTGCGCTGTGCATCGTTGCTGTTGAAGATGCGCCGGTCCGTGATGGACGTGACGGCCCCGCCGGATGTCTGCACCGAGGCCACGGGGATATACATCCTGTCCGTTGGGAAGCCTGTCAGCGAAAGAACAGCTCCCGTAAGCGTCAAATACACGTAGCTCGTCGCATTGTCCGGAACCGCGACGGTACCGCCTGCGTATTGAACGACATTGCCTCCGAGACGGTAATCGCCGCGCGCCACGGTCACATTCAGCCCCGCACCCGAGGAAACCTTGAGATGGGAATTATCGACGGAACTCGTGATCTGCGTGATATCCACGCCGTTGATGAGCCCCGTGACGGTGAGGTTGCCACCCACCGTCGCATTCGATTTAAGCGTTGTCTGTCCGTCAACGGTGAGCCCTCCGCTCGCCGTCAGGATTCCCTCCGCATGGACGTCGTCGGAGAATTCAAAACGATCGGTTGTATCATTGAACTTCACGGTCTCCGCTCCGGCATCATTTCCGAACGTCAGGAGGGCGTCCTGCGCAGCATTGAGCCGGTTGATGACAAGGTTGCCGTCCGAAAGGATGGAACCGGAAACCGTGAGACCCGCCCCGTCCGAAATGGTGACGTCACCGTGCAACTGCGTCGCCCCCTCCACCACGAGCGATCCGCTGCTCCGGAGCTGTTGTTCCGCATGAATCACGCTGCCGGAGGCCGTCCCCTGCACCTCAATCCCGGCATTGAACACGAAAGCGCCGGGGGTGGCGTCATAGGTGATGGTCTTCGCAAGCGATCCGCCGAACTGCAATGTGACCGATTCCGTCGCCGCACCGTCCGCATCAATGGTGAACGTGCCGAGATCGGTCCCCCCGGGGATCATGCTCTGCGAGAGCACTCCCCCATCGCCCAACAGCGGGATGGATCCGCTCCCCGTTCCGATGTCGCGTTGATCCAAGAGATCGGCGTTGAGCGCGTTTGGTACGGAGCTGAGCGGAGCACGGTCCACCGACGTATTCGCAGAATCAACATCAAGTATTTCGTATAACGTGGCGGGATCGGCATCGGCCTTCACCTCGATCTGCAAGTGCAGACTATTCAGTACCGACGGGGCGAGCGTCGCGAAGTCGGGCAATGAAACTGTGCTGCCGAGCGTCACCGTGAAATACCCCTGAGTGTTGGGAGTGACGGTGAATGCCTCTTTCCACCCTGCGTAGGTGGCGGCGACCGTATTGATCGCCCCTGTGCCCGTCACATCTCCTGTCACGTAGTCCGTGCTCGACCAGAGACTGAAGCGCACCGTATGACTGGTGGTGATCACGTTGCCGCCGGCATCAAGCAGGTGGCCGTTGTAGACGATGCGCTGCGGGACCGATGACGCCGCAAAGGACCGGGGAACGCAGAGAATCACGAGCGTCAGAACGCCGACCGTAGCGAGCCGCTGGAGGAAGTGACGGAGTATCATGTTCTTTTATGACGATGAGATGATTTCCGATGTTTCCGGTTTTGCGGAGGACGCTGCCTGTCTCGTCTCAGCTTGATGGCCATACCCAGAACGATCGTCAGGAATCCGAGAAGAATCAGCAGAATGTCCGTCAGATGCAATATGAATTCCATCCCCCCCCATGTTCCCATCAGAGAGAGATCGGGAAGCTTAAAAAGGTACAAACGATATACGCACACCACTTCCTTTTCGGATCCGGTCGCATTGCTGACCGGAGAATCGGTAAACAGACAGTTTTCTCCGTAGTCATTGATGCCCGGCGACCGTGGATACGGAGTCCCCTGCGCAATTTCAACAACCTGATCGGACCGTTGCGAGGACTGAGATGCTCCTCCGGCTTTTTGAACCACCCGCGGATGCAGCGGAGGCGCCGGATGGAACGGGGCGGGGACATCCGCGGAAGACGACTCGGATGAAGCACCCGACGGAACACTCTGCACGGAAGAGGTCGATGACGCGCCCCCCGGGACGGAGGATACTGAGGATGACGAAGAATAGGCTGTCCCCTCCCCACGCCCACCCCCCTGCGGATTCTGCGCTTCGCTCGAGGCAGCGGAAGAGGTCGCAACACTGCTGAACGAAGAAGAGGAAGAGGAGACCGATGGAGCACCAGATACCATCTGAAAATTCGTACTCGCAATCGGGAGCGCCACCCAGGTGAGACCGTCGTTATTCAAGAGAAAATGCTCTGATTCGGAAGGTCCTTGCTGGGCAGAATTCGGCAGTTCATCGTAGAGGAGATACGATGCACTTTCCGCCGCACGCACAGACGACGGAGACAGCACCATGCCTCCGGCGGACACCAGCATGATCCCGAAGATGACAGATATTTGTTTCATGGTTAATTCATACTATTCTAACATTATTTTATTAATATGTCTATACTTGAAATTTTCATGTTCTGACACCGGTCCGGCAAGGAGAAAATAGCTGTTTGCCTCAATATTTTTCCTCTGATACGATCGACACACTTTCGCCCCTCGTTATGAAAAAACCCTCTCTGACTATTGGACGTTGCAGCGGCACGCTTCTTGTCGCCGCGACAACTCTTTTCTTTCCCGTTGTCAGCTTCGCACAGAGCGCAACTTTCAAAGATATTCCTGCCGGTACTCCGCTCGCGGAAGCCGTCACCTTCCTCCAGTCACAGGGGATCATCGCAGGGTATGCGGACGGAACGTTCCGTCCGAACAACAAGGTGAACCGCGCGGAGGCGATCAAGATCATCATCGCTCCGCTCTTGAAGGCGGATGCACTGGGCCAGCTCAAGACGACTCCATTCAGCGATGTGAAAGCCGGAGACTGGTACCTGCCGTACGTGGAAGCGGCGCGCCAGAACTCCATCGTCGACGGCCCTCCCGCAAAGACGGCCTTCCTCGGAACGCAAGCAGTCAAAAAGATGGAATTTGTAAAAATGCTTTTGCTCGCCTATCGCGTTGACCCGAATTCCTACAGCGAAATCCGTCTCCCGCTCTCCAGCGATGCAGCGGATTCCGCCGCGTGGTACTACCCGTACCTCCGCTATGCGTTGACGTCATCCATGACAATGGTGAGCAAAGACGGACTGCTCGAACCGGCACGGGAACTCACCCGCGGCGATACCGCCCTCCTCCTCCATCGCTTCCTGATGTACCGCGCCAGCCGACGCACACAGGCGCTTCTCTCCGAGGCGGAGAGTGAGATTATCATCGTGCTGGGAATGCTTGAAGCGAATAATCTGGAACAGGCGGAGTACGCTTCGGCCCGCGCCCTCCTCGCTGCCCGCGGAGCGAATGCCAGCGCCCCCGATACGGAATTGGTGCAGGGAGCTCTCAAGATCACGGAATCCTTCCGTGCCATCGTGCGCGCGTATCGCGCGGGTGTCGAAAAGCAATTCGATGAGTCCATTCGCCTCTCGGGCGAAGCATGGAATCTTGCGGCCCGTGCGCAGGAACTGAGCCCCACTCTCGCAAAGCTGACGGAACAAGTGCAGGGCCTTTCGAAGAAGCTCGCTGACAGCGCCCGCGCCGCGAAAGCCGCTCCGGCTCCTGCAAAGCCCTGACCGATCTCATGCATCCCGCCCTTTCTTTCTCCGCACGCGTCATTGCAGGCGCGGGGCGTGGAAGGGTGATCGGCTCCCCCACCCTGAATCTGGAGGTGCGAAAAGTGCCGAAGGATCTGCGCCACGGCATCTACGCCTGTTGTGCGACGTGGAACAAACAACCGCGTGACGCGGTGATGCACTTCGGTCCGCGCCCCGTTTTCCATGCCGGTATCGCCTGCGAAGTCCATGTTCTTGAAAACTTTCGAATCACACCCAAAACAGTCACCGTCCACGTGCGCAAACGGTTGCGTTCCGTGAAGAAGTTCCCTTCCGTGGAAGCGCTGAAACGGCAAATAGCCAAAGACATTGCGCGGGCTCGTGCTATGCTGGCGGACCGATGAGGAAGCTCCTCTCCACACTCAAGAAAGCGGTGCCGCAGCGTCACCCGTTGCGACTTGCCTGGCACCATGCCAAGACGTTCCTTGCGGCGCTCATCAACGGGTTTCCCGCTCGCAAACTCACGATCATCGCCGTCACGGGAACGGACGGCAAGACGACGACGGTCGGCATGACGGCGCACATCCTCGTCTCTGCCGGAATCAAGACCGGCGCACTCTCCACCGCATTTATGCAAATCAAAAAGAAAACCGAGTGGAACGCGACGCAGAAGACGTCGCCCTCTCCGTTCCTCATTCAGAAATTCCTGCGTAAGCTCGTGGCTCGAGGCTGCACGCACGCCGTGCTGGAAGCCTCATCCCACGGACTCGTGCAGGGGCGCCTGAAGTACACGTGGCCGTCGGTGGCCGCCGTCACGAATACCACTCCCGAACATCTGGACTATCACGGATCGATGGATCAGTACCGCAAAGACAAGGGTATCCTCTTCTCACTGCTCCGGGATGACGGCACGAAGGTGCTCAACCGTGACGACGGAAGTTACGACCTGTATGACACTCTTCCCCCGAAGAAAACACTGACCACCTCCCTGCGTCAGGACGCGGACTTTGGCATTGCGGAAGTCGTGGAGACCCCGAACGGCGTGCGAGGCATGCTGTCCTGTCGAGAACGGAGCACGCTTCTGCCGCTGCAACTCGGGATTCTCGGATCCTTCAATCTGGAGAATGCTCTCTGCGCCGTCGCCTGCGCACGGGCCGTCGGCGTATCGGTCGATCAGGCGGCGAAGGCTCTGCAGTCCTTCTCCGGTGTGCCGGGACGTCTGGAAAAAATCGATGAAGGTCAGGAGTTCAGCGTCTATGTGGACTTCACCGTCACGCCCGCCGCCTATGAGAAAACCCTCACGACGCTGCGCGCGACCCTGCAGCCCAGCAGACGCCTCCTCGTCCTCACGGGGAGCTGCGGGGACCGCATGCGCGAGAAGAGGCCTCTTGTCGGTCGCATCTGTTCCAAATTAGCCGATGTCGTCGTCGTGACGAATGAAGATCCGTACACGGAAGACCCGCGGAAAATCATCGACGAGGTCTGGGCCGGCATCGATCAATCGGCCTGCAAAGCACGGATGATCTTCGACCGCAGGGAAGCGATGCGTTTCCTCTTCGCAACAGCGGAACCGGGCGATGCCGTGATCCTGTGCGCCAAAGGAAGCGACACCACGATGATGACCGCCGAAGGACAGATTCCGTGGGATGAACGTGCGATTGCGCGGGAAGTGCTCAGGCAAATTCAACTCTAATAATTGAATGCCCCCCAGGCCCCTGACAAAAGAAAAAACATTGTCGCAAACGCCATGGCCTGACAAAGAAAGAGAAGTCGAAGCGTCCGTTGAGCTTCATATAAAATTAGCCGCCACCCGAAGGCAGCGGCTTGTTGTTTTCCTATTCCCCCCTACTTGTCATTTCGATTTGTCCATCGCTGGTACAGGCCCATGGCGAGGTAAATCAGGCAAGCGCCGGCAGCGGCAATCAATTCATAATCGCCACCGTCGGATAGGAAGTTTCGAAGAGCACTCATTGGTGGCTCCTTCAGAAAAAACTTCACTTGGGACAGGAAACAACAAGTCGAAATCACCTCATGCAACAACTTATGAAAGTCCGCGATACCGACTTCTTGGTTCACATTATATGGTGGAAGGAGCAATTGATCTTATAATTCATTGTTATATATTTCTTTTATTATGTCAAATATTCCCTCGAGAGAGACACGGCTATCGAAGAGTGGAAGATCGAAGAATGCATCTGGTAAAGAATCGCGCGAAGCGGCGGGTCTCGTGGGCCCCGACGCTGGAGCGCGACCTCCGAGGGAAGGGTGGGTTCGTGGGAGGGACACCGTAGGTGGCCATCCCACGCCTATAATCGCCGGCATTGACGAAGCGGGACGGGGATCGCTCGCTGGACCGGTCGTGGCGGCAGCATGCGTTCTTCAGGTACAGCGGGTTCCTCCTTTCATACGGGACAGCAAACAACTGTCACCCGATCAGCGCGAGGAGGCATTCGGCTGGATCGCCGCGCACTGCGCCTACGGCATCGGCATCACGGATGCACGCGAGATCGACGCCTCCGGCATTCTGGCAGCCACCGAGAAAGCAATGCAGAAGGCGGTCAGAGAGCTCGCGGACATCGTCAATCCGACGTACCTTCTGATCGACGGACGCGACAAGTTCTGGTTCGATGTGTCGCACAGTTCCATCATCCGCGG
Source organism: Candidatus Peribacteraceae bacterium (assembly GCA_028707875.1). GTDB lineage: Bacteria > Patescibacteriota > Gracilibacteria > Peribacterales > Peribacteraceae > JAQWAC01. Next base: position 8,675 of record JAQWAC010000050.1, read on the forward strand.
GGACGAAACGGAGCCCTGCATCTCCGCCGCCTCCATCATCGCCAAGGTGACCCACGACCGTCTCATGATCGAGTACCACGGAAAATTCCCCCGCTACGGTTTCGACGTACACAAGGGATACGGCGTGCCGATGCACTTCGAGACCATTCGCGCGCACGGTCCCTGCATGCTTCACAGAAA
>JAQWAC010000051.1 GCA_028707875.1 Candidatus Peribacteraceae bacterium
GTCATGTGTTCTTCGGGATCGACGAGGCGTTCTCCACCACTTCCCCCAAGTATCAGGGCGCCTTGAGTTACGGCATTTGTTCACATTTGCATCAGCAGGGTCACCGCGTGTATCTCGCCTCCCATCATCATCAATTCATCGACGCCTTTGCAGTTCATCACTCCGGCAGTGCATCCGCTCATCATTTTCACACCCAGTTGAAATCCGACGGGACCCTCGCATTCGATTACAAAAAGCAGGAGGGGCACCAGCCGTCGCAGGCTCTTGCCGTCGCCCGTACGCTCGGGATGAACCCGGAGATCCTTGCTTACGCGGAAATGGTTTGTCCGGGACAAGCGGGGAAGCGTTAGGACGAAATGTCAGCCCTCATGGTGTCACTGCAAAAAGACGGCCTGCCGGCCGTAGCTCCCCGAAGGGAGCGAAGGCTGGAGCCGCCCACGAGGATTGAACTCGTGACCCCCTTCTCATTAATTTCACGAAAGAGCCACTTCTTCCCTTCGCCCGTTGAACATCGCGGTGAGACGCCCGATGATCGCCGTGTGCATCTGGCTGATTCTGGACGCACTCAAGTCCAGCATTTCGCCAATTTCTTTCATGGTCATATACTCGTAGTAGTACCCGATGATGACTAATTTTTCCTCTTTCGTCAGATTCCGCGTGACCTGGCGCAGCAGATCCATTTTTTCCTGCCGATTCATCGGTGCTACGGCGTTCTGATCAATGAGTAATTCGGCGAGGGAGACGGGTTTCTCATAGTCTTGATCCGGTTCCACCGTCCGGTTGAGACTCGTGATGTGCGGGCCGGTCGGAGGGAAGACGGAAGGTGCCGGTTCTTCGGGGGATGCAGATTGTGTTGTTTGCAGTATCTCCTCCGGAGTGGGGAGCCTTCCGTTTTTTTCGAAGTAGATCTGGGTGGCAGTTTTGACGCCATTCACTTTTTGGCGGTCCGTCCGCGACAGCACGTCTTCTATTCGCAGGTAATCCAGGATCGCGCCGCGAATGCGGAACGTGGCGAAGTACCGGAATTTTGTTCCGCGCCGGGTGTTGAAATCCTCCAGTGCGTCACAGAGCCCGAAGGTGCCCTCCTGCTCCAGATCTCTGACATCCACGAATGCCGGCAAGTTCAATGACATTTTTTCCGCCTCCGTGCGCACCAGCGGCATGTAGTGTCTGATGAGCGCATTGCGTGCGGAGAGATTCGTCTTGTCCTGTTCGAATTCGATCCATGCGTTCAAAACGGGCGAGACCTCATCGGGATTTTCATCGGGAACATCGGCGCGATCCTTCTCGTTTGCCCATTTGGTGTAGAGGCGTCGCGGTGTGTTGTCCTTATTGAGAATCCTCTTAAGGGATACGCCCTCATTGATTTGTCTTCGAGCCCGCTCGATGTAGGCAAGCCGTTCCTCATGAGTCGTCGTGTCGGGGATGCGTTTCCTTCTTCTTCGCTTCGGCTCGTCACATTCCTTTCCGCGCCCCTGTGCGATCGCCCGGAGAATTGCTGGGCGATTCAGTGTCCACTGGTAATACTTTTGAATGCGAACGCCCGATCTCTCGCATGCGTCCTGCAGGAGCAAGCCTTCGACGTACCGCAGTCGATCGACATTATCGATCGCCCGGAGCTTTTCTTCATAAGTCATTCTCTTTGTCTGCGCTTTACGCTCCTGTTTTGCAGATGAAGGAGGCGGGGTCTCCTCAGGTGGGGTTTTTATGGTATCGACCTGGCAGAAATAAAACTCTCGTGTCGTATCACATATTTGAAGAATGGCATTCAGCGTGTGCCCCTGTGCCATGAGCGTTTCGACGGCGCAGCGTAATCGGTATCTCTCGGCCTTTGTGAGGCCGATGACCTTGCGGCCGACAAGCAGGCCTTCCGCAATCGCTTCTTTCGTCAGATGTCCGTTTCCGCCTTCTTGAAGTGTCGATGCAAGGTTCATTGGCGCGAGAGGCTATTTCTTTGGGCGGGCACTGTCAATATCGGTTTCGATGATTGAATGGAGCCGCCCACGAGGACTGAATGGTTCGTCGGGCTCACCACAGGCCCGTGACCCCCCTCCTTACCATGGACATGCCGCTGCGCGGCAGATCTTATTCAATTATGCCCCGCATGCGCGGGGCAGGGCACTGAGCCAGGGCGGCAAATGTATCTTGAGTGGAGCCGCCCACGAGGATTGAACTCGTGACCCCCTCCTTACCATGGAGGTGCTCTACCACTGAGCTAGGGCGGCTAAAAACGCAGGCAGAGTCTATAAGGAGCGGGCACGAAGCGACAAGCAATCTTATGCATTATCTTCCTCCAGGAGTTCCGGCCATGTGAGGAGCGGTTGCTTCTTCACCGTGCGGAGGGCATTGCGGAGTGCGAAGAGCGGGAGCAGTGCGCACTTCAGGCGGCGCTCGCTCACCGGCACGCCGAGCAGCTTGCGGATGAATGCAGGTGAGAGCGCTGCCGCTTTTTCGACGGAGGTATTCGGGAGCTCTTCCGCGAGCAGTGACATGCCCGCCTGACTGATTGCACAACCGGTTCCGTCCCAGCCGACACTTTCGATCGTGTCATCTTTGATGAGGAGGTGAAGCGTGAGGGAATCGCCGCAGCCCGCATTCACTTCCTTATGTTCGATCGTCGGCTTCTTCAGCAACTTCTTCCCGCGGGGGCTGCGGTAGTGGTCGAGGATGTTTTCGGCGTAGAGATCCATAATCAGGGCGTAGGGGATAGGGCGCAGGGCGTAGGACGAAAACTACTTCGCGAGAATCTTCTGTGCCTTCTTCAGAGCGGGGCCGAGGCGGCGGATTTCCTCTTCGGTGGTGTAAATTCCCACCGAGAGGCGCAGGGAGGCCGGGACGGAGAAGCGCTTGTGGAGCGGCTCGGCGCAGTGGTGCCCTGCACGCAGACAGAAGCCCTCCTGCCCCAGAATGTCCGCGAGATCGTGGGGGTGCAAGTCCTTCAGGACGAAGCTCACGCAGGCGGAAGCGTCGTCGGGATTTTTCGGTCCCAGGATGTGCAATCCTTCGATGTCGTTCAGAGTTTCGAAGGCGGCACGCATCAGGTTTTTTTCATGCTCCTCAATATCTTTCCACGGGAACTGCGCGAGCCAGTCGATCGCCGCGGTCAGTCCCGCAGCTTCCGCAATCGGCGGTGTGCCCGCTTCGAATCTGTGCGGGGGATCGGCGGGGGTGAATCCGTCGCGGCGTACCTCCTCGATCATGGATCCTCCCCCGAGGAAGGGCGGCATGGTTTGCATGATTTCCCGCTTGGCATAGAGCACGCCGATTCCCGTTGGTCCGTAGAGTTTATGGCCGGAGAATGCGAGAAAATCACAATCGAGTGCGGTGACATCGACGGGGTGGTGTGCGATGAGCTGCGCGGCATCGATGCAGACGAGCGCTCCGGATTGATGAGCAAGTCTGATGATTTCGGTAACGGGCGGCCGCACTCCGAGGACATTGCTCTGCCCGCTCACAGCAACCAGCTTCACATTTTTTCCGGCAAGAGCTTTTTTCAGATCATTCATGATCAGCCGTCCTTCGTCATCACAGTCGATCCATTCAATCGTGATGCCGGCTTCTTCCTTCATCTGAAGCCACGGGACGATGACACTGTGATGTTCGAGAATGGAGAGCACAATGACATCCCCCTTCTTCAGATGCGCTATGCCCCAGCTCTTCGCCACAAGGTTCAGGGACTCCGTCGTGCTTTTGGTGAAGATGATCTCGTCACTGTGGCGGGCATTCATAAATTTTTTCACGGTGTCCCGCGCCCCTTCGTATGCCGCGGTCGCCCGTTCCGCGACCTCGTACATCCCGCGGTGCACGTTCGCGTTGGTCGTCCGGTAAAAATCATCCATCGCACGCAGGACCGTCTCCGGCTTCTGCGCGGTTGCGGCGCTGTCCAGCCAGACGAGGGCGTCGTTTGCAGTGAAGAACGGGAATTGCCTGCGGATGTGCGGGGCGTCAAATGCCATCAGGACCCAGAGGATAGCAGGATTCACCCTATTTTTCCGATTCTTTATCCTGTCATTAAGGGGTTTTTCTGATACTGTCCTGCTCTGTTATGCAGAAACGCACCATCCAGATTCTGTCGGTTCTCCTCTTCGTGTGTCTCCTCCTCTGGGGGGGCTATACGTTCCTTGTCTATATCGGACTGCCTTCGCATGCATCGGTGTTCCTTGATGCGGCCGCGAAAGAGGCACTCAAGAGCCTCGATTGCGCCAATTCGCCTTTTTCGTGCGGGCTTGCAAGCTTCTTTCCGTTCCTCCTCACCAGTTTCAACCGCATCGGTCCCTTCTTCTGGTACATCTTCGTGAGCGTTCTTCTCTACGCCCTCATTCTTGTGCCGCAGGCGTTCAAGACGGGGGAATGGAAACTGAGGATGCGCCTTACTCCCGCGAAGGTCATCGGACTTTTTGTTTTTCTCCTCTGGGTCCTCTTCACCGTTCTCAGTAATTCCGAGACGGCGACCACGTCGGCGCGCATCATCGCCGAGCCTTCCCGGACGGTCTTTGCGGATGCTTCGCCGCAGGTTCTCGCCGAGCTCAGACGGAACTTCGATGCCCTGAAGAATCGCGGATGCCTGACACAAATCGGCACCTACAAGACCGGCGACAAAGCGTACAGCATCAACGTGTCGTGCATACAGGATTCCTTTCTCACGCGCGTGATACCGCCGCTCCTCTTCGTGCTGATCTTCCTCTTCGAGTTGCTGACTGCGGGACGCCTCCTCCTTCATCTGTGTCGCTTCCCTCGTCTCACCGGACTCACGGAAGCGGTGATCAGTGCGGGTGTCGGAGCCTGTTTCTGGATTGCGCTCCTGTGGACCATCGCGATCCTGCACATCATCATTGCGCCGGTGGCATGGACGCTCGTCGTCCTGCTGCCGATCCTCGGCTGGAGGCATGCGCTTCATTGGCTGAAGCAGTGCGTTCGCGGGGGGGAGGAGATTTCTCTCAGGTGGCACAGCATTCTCATCGTCCTTTTCTGGCTGCTCCTCTCCTACCTCGCGCTGAACTATCTCATCGTCGTCCGTCCGTTCCCGATCGGGTGGGATGATCTGGGGAGCTATCTCAACCGCCCGCGTCTGATGGTGAGCTACGGCTCCTTCATCTTCTCGATGGCCTCCTTTCAATGGGAGTATCTCACGTCGCTCGGATTCCTTCTCTTCGGGTACGGCAGCGTCTTCGGAGCCACTTCATCCATGATGGTGAACTGGACGGCGGGCCTGCTGGCTCTTCTGGCGGTATACGTCTTCGCGCGTATTTTCCTCGGACGGGGCCACGGCCTTCTCTCCGCGGTCCTCTATTACACGCTGCCGCTTGTCGGACATTTCTCCTTTGCCGACATGAAGATTGATAATGGGGTTTTTTTCATGGGAGCACTGGGGACCATTGCAATTTTCCTGTCGCTCTTCCCGACGCATGAACAGGAGGAACAGGAAATGTCTTTTCGGCAAAAAATTGCGTGGGTGGCTCTTGCGGGAATCTTTGTCGGATTCGGTTTTTCCCTGAAGCCCACGGTCATCATGGTCATCATGGCGCTCGGTACCGTGCTCGTCGGCGCTTCTCTGCACTGGACGGGATTTATCGGCGCATTCTTCTTCGCGCTCGCGGTCTTTGTGAAGCAGGGAGTCATCAATCTCACAAAGATCAGTGATCGTGTGGGCAGTTCCCCGCTGCTTCAACAGAATACCACCTTCATCATCGTGTCTCTTCTGGGGCTCATCGGAATCGGAACAGCGGTGTTCCTCGGGCGTGACCGTGCGAAGCGTCTTTTCCTCCTCGTGCTCGTGTTCGGTGCGGCGTTCCTCGCGTCCATCGCGCCGTGGGCCTACCGCAACAGTTTCCTCCAGGGGAATATCATTCCGACCACTCTGGAATTCGGGGCGCCCAATCCCTATAACCCTCAGTTCGACATTTATGGAACAAGTAAGGGGTCCGGCCCGCTCTACCGGCCTCTCCCGCCGGAACTTCGCGCGGACAAGTCGCTTCCCGCCTGTCGCGCGACCGGAACTGCGGAGGAACTTGATCGCTATTGGGGAAATACCAAAGGGTGGGGGCATTATCTGACGCTCCCGTGGCGCACCGTGATGAATCTCGATTCGGTCGGCTACTACGTGACGACGATTCCCGCCCTTCTTCTCTTCCCTCTCCTCCTGCTCGTGCCGTTCTTCTGGGCGAAGAAGGGGCGATGGCTCCGGTGGCTGACGGCGGCGACGGCGTTCATGCTTCTGGAATGGATGTTCCTTGCCAACGGCATTCCGTGGTACGGCATCGGTGTTTTCTTCGGGCTCGTCATCGGATTGGAGGCGCTCGTGGCACGTTCACCGGATATCATCAACCGCACGCTCGCGGCGATTCTCATCTTCCTCTCTCTCATCGGCGCTCTTGCGATGCGATCCTGGCAATTCGAGGTGCAGCGCAACATGCTGGAGTACTCCTTCGGGAAGATTTCGGCAGCCGCGCTTCAGGAACGAACCGTTTCCCACTACGATGACATCGCGACGACGGTTCTTGCGCGCAAGAAATCGATGCCGGATCGGCCGTATCTCTACCGGATCGGCACGTTCATTCCCTATTTCATCCCGCGCAATCTGGAGATCATTGCGATATCCGATCACCAGCTTGATTTCTTCAATTGTCTCTATGCGGAGCGCAATCCCGAGCTCACGTTGAAGCGGCTGAAGGCGTTGGGATTCAACAGTATCATCTTTGATACGAATACGGCGACCATTGAGCGGGATGCGAACGGATCTCTGCACAAGAAAGTCGGCACGTTCCTTGAGTTCGCGAACACGCAATCACTCGGAATCGTTCCCGTCGTCAACGATCGGGATGCCGGGGTCGCCTTTATGCTCCTTCCGTGACAATGAAAGTGATCGCAGTCATACCGGCATTGAACGAGGAGAAGCGGATCGAGGTCGTGGTCCGCGGCACGCAGAAATTCACGGATCAGGTCATTGTTGTCGACGACGGTTCCACGGACAGTACGGCGTTTGTTGCCGAACAGTCGGGGGCGACGGTGGTGCAACACGGGGAGAATTGCGGGGCGGGCGCGGCGACCATGACGGGCATCGAGGCGGCGCGCAGATCCGGAGCGGATGTCATCGTGACGCTGGATGCCGATGAGCAGCATGATCCCCATGACATTCCGGCGCTCCTTCAGCCGATTCGGGAAGGACGGGCGGACATCGTCTTCGCCAATCGTTTCGGACGGAGGAATCGCATTCCGCTCATCCGCCGCTTCTTCAATGCCATCGGGAATTTCGTCACGTTGATCGCAACGGGCAAATGGGTGGATGACAGCCAGTGCGGGTTCAAAGTCTTCGGCCCCAAAGCGGTGAAGGAAGTGCGAATCCGGATGAACGGATATGAATTCTGTACGGAACTGGTGCGTGAGTCCGTCCATCACCGGTGGCGCTCCGCGGAAGTGCCGATCAAAGTGATCTACTCTGAGTACACGCTTGCCAAAGGGCAGTCCTTTGCCACGGGCGTGAAGACGGCGCTCAAGATTTTGCTCCGGTCCTTTCTGCGGTAATATGCTTCTTCCATGACATTCACGCCCTATCAGATCATCGCGCCCCTCATCTCCGTTTTCGCCCTCGTCTATGCGTGGAGTCTGGTCATGAAGCAGAAGAAGACGATCTGGGAGGGGGCGCTCTGGACGCTCTTCTGGGCCGCCATCGCATTGATCGCGCTCGTCCCCGAGGTGCTTGATTATCTGACATTCACCATGGGCTTCAAAAACAGGGAGAACGCTCTTCTCATCACGTTCCTCGGCATCCTCTCCTTCATCGTCTTCTATCTGATCGTGCGGGTGGAGGAACTGGAACACCGGCAGACGAAGATCGTGCGATCGGTGGCGCTCCGGGAGGCGGGATTGGGGCGGAATGGCAGGAAGCACGAAGAATGCAAGAATAATGGAGTTGCGGAATAGCAGAACAACTTTGTCTTCTGCTCCCTGATACGCCGAAATTCCGATATTCTATGTTCTCATGAAGACCATCCTCCTTATTTCACCGTATTGGAAAGAGGAACATCGATGGATGGCGAGCTCTGTGAAGCTTGCGGAACTGTGGCAGCGGCTCGGCTATCGCGTGGTGGTGGCGTGCATGGGGTCGCATACGGGGAGGGAAGAGGTCTCACCGTCGCTTGTGATCTGCCGGAAGAAAGATTTTTTCTTTCCGGATCCGTGGAACTACGGCATCGCCTTCGGATTTTGCGGACTCGTGCGACGTCTCCTGAAGACGGAAAAGCCGGATCTGATCGTCGTGAACAAACTACTTTTCTGGACATCGCTTTCCGTGATCATGCTCCGGCTGATGCGGCGGCGCGTCATCGTCTGCACGGACACCTTCGTCGGCATCACGTGGTGGCCGCGCGCATGGTTCCCCAGAATCGGGGCCGCGATCTACGCGTGGACAGCGGGGTGGCTCATTCTGCTCTGCGCTTCGCGCGTGGTTCTCTTCCATCCGCAACAGGAGAAGATTCTGAAGCGGCTCCGCATCGCGAAGAAGACGGAAGTGATTCCGACGGGCATCGATCCCGCGCCGTACGCCGGTCCGAAAGCGACGCATGACGGAGTCGTCGTGACGTACGTCGGGCGTCTGGAGTCCGTCAAAGGAGTGGAGGACTTTCTTGCCGCGGCGACCGCACTGCAGAACGAAGTGCCGCTCACGATTCAGGCGGTCGGATGGTACAAGGAGCAGCACCCGCTTGTGGAACAGTATCGCGACCGCGTTTCTTTCACCGGCTTGCGGCACGACATTCCCGCCGTCCTCGCGTCCACGGATATTTTCGTGCTTCCGAGCTACA
>JAQWAC010000008.1 GCA_028707875.1 Candidatus Peribacteraceae bacterium
CGCGGCGAAATGCGCTCGGGGCAGATCGGGTCGGGGGACCGGAGCGAGAAGATCCGCACCTACAACTTCCCGCAGGATCGCGTGACGGATCACCGCATCAACCGGAACTTCAGCAACCTCCCCGGCATTATGGAGGGAGATCTGGGAGACATGATTGAAGCGCTGAAGATGAAAGATCAGGAAGACCGTTTGGCTGCACTGAAAGTATGAACACAAAATTAGTACAGTTTTCTTCGTTGAGATTCGCTCTTTCTCTTGGAGAATCATTGATTATACTGTCGTCCCTATGGGTGATTATTTGAAAAAACTTCGGGGGAATCCTTCTGGTCCGACTCCGGGGGAGAAACAGGCGGAGCTGTCGGCTTTGCGCCAGATGGCCATGAGTTTCTCCGAGCGTGTTCGTGCGATGCTTCGTATGAATATTTCCTCGCGGGATCCTGATCTTATGGCACGCGCCCTTATGATGCCGTGGCTGTTTCCCGATATTTCGGAGTTGCAGAGCGACAATCATATCGCCCTGACGCGTCAATCTGCGGGATCACTGCTCGGTCAGCAGCTTTCTTCGAACCATCCGCTCACCTCCGCAGGGCGCGCATAGTCTCGATTCTTTTTCGGATGAGAGCGTCCGTCCCGATATCCGCACGAAAGCGCACAGGGCCTTTTGCTCTTTCGCAGAGGTTCTGCGCGATGCGTTCCGCTTCCGCGAGCGTGTCCGCAATGCCCACGATGCCGGCGGTGCGTGAGCCTCCGAGGAGAAGAGTACCCTGCTCGTCTTCGGTGATGTCCCCGAAGTACAGACGCGCATTCTCCGGCACGGTCGGGAAGGTGACGGGTTGTCCTTTCTGGTCTTTGCTCACGGGGTAGCTTTCAGGTGTGATGTACTTGCAGACGGTCGCTTTCTTCCCGAAACGGACAAGGTCTTCGGTCAATTCACCGGTGGTGATCGCCTGGCAGATCGTGACGAAGTCGGAGGAGAGGAGCGGGAGAATGTTGAGCGCCTCCGGATCGCCGAAGCGCGCGTTGAACTCTATCACGCGGATGCCGTCCTTCACCGCGATGTAGCCGCCGTAGAGGATGCCGTGGAAGGGTTCGCCGCACTCCTTCAGGAGCGCCTGAGCCGTGAGGCGGTTCATCTCCTTCGCCTGTTCCAGATCCTTTTCACTGAGGAAAGGGAGCGAGTGGTTCGTATCGGTGTACGTGCCCATCCCCCCCGTATTCGGACCGGTATCGCCCACGAAAGCCCGCTTATGATCCTGCACCGCGGGCATGTCGACGACCTGCGTGCCGGAGACGAACGAGAGCAGACTGAATTCGACCCCGATGAGCTTCTCCTCGACGACAACCCTGCCACACTCTTCGATGCATTCTTTGGCGTACTGCATGCCTTCTTCGACGGAAGCGAGATGTTCGCCGCTCACTTTCACCCCCTTGCCGCCCCGCAGCGCGTCATATTTCACCACATACGCACCTTTCAAATCTTGCACAATAAATGTGTTCAGAGATTTTGGCTCGTATGAAGTGAAGACACGGAATTGCGGTACGGACTTCGGGATGTACTTCCGGAGGAGATCGCGGGCGAAGGATTTGCTCGATTCGATGCGGGCGAGGGATTTCTTCGGGGCCATCGTCGGGATTCCCTCCGCTTCCAGAAGATCGGCAAGCCCGTTCCCGATCGGATCATCCGGTCCAACGATTGCGAGATCGATCTTTGCCTTCTTTGCGATGTCCGTCACCCACGGGAAATCGAGGATGTTCCCCACATGCAGCGCGGAGGAGAGACGCTTCAGACCGGGATTCTTTGTCGTGCAGACCGCAATGATCTCGGGTTTTTGCGGACTGCGCGAAAGCGCATCGGCGATGGCATGTTCGCGGGCCGAAGATGCTATGAGGAGGACGCGCATGCGGCCATATCGTATATCGTATTGCGAATTACGTATACCGCATACGGAATTCGTCATACGTCATACCAATGAAAGCATCTTCTGATTGTCCCCCTCCTCTTCGTCGTTCTGGTACTCCTCCCGTGTCTGATTCCTGCCGCAGCCGAGTTCTTTGAGGAGCTTCGGGGTCACCTCGGGAGTCGGGTAGTGCTTCGTGAAGCAGCCGTCGCTGAAGCGCTGCAGGCGCGGGTTGCCGTAGCGGATCGCCTTGCGCAGGTCCTCGATGGTTCCGTAGAAGAGACCGTCGGCCTTGATGTATTTGCGGATTTCCTCCACGGAGAGATTGGCGCCGATGAGCTCGTCCGTCGTCGGGAGATCGATGCCGTAGGGATCGGGGCTGATGATCGGGGGGGCGGCGGAGGCGAAGTAGACTTTTTTGGCACCGGCCTCGCGCACGAGTTCCACGATTTTTTTGCTCGTGTTGCCGCGCACGATGGAGTCATCGACGAGGAGGACATTCTTTCCCTTGAACTCCAATTCGATGGGATGGAGCTTGAAGTGCAGGCTCCGCTTGCGTACGGACTGGCCCGGCATGATGAATGTCCGGTGGATGTAGCGGTTCTTGATGAGACCTTCGCGGTAACGCACCTTCAATTTGTCCGCCACGCCCGTGGCGACCGGACGCCCCGTGTCCGGAATGGGAATCACGGAATCGATATGGATACCCGCCTTCTTGATCTGCTGCGCGAGATATTCGCCCATACGAACGCGCGCCTTGTACACGTTCACTCCGTCGATGGTGGAATCGGGGGCGGCAAGGTACACCCACTCAAAGATGCAGGGATTGAGCTGCCCTTGACGGACCTGACGGGAGTGCAGGCGGTTCTTGGAATCGATGAAGACGACTTCGCCGGGCTGGATGTCGCGCATAAATTCGAAGTCGAGTGCCTTGAAGGCGGAGTTCTCGGACGCGATGATGAATTCCTCCTTCATGCCGAACTTTCGTTTGCCCAGTTGCAGGGGGCGGATGCCGTGCGGATCGCGGAAGCCCACGATGCCCTGTCCGCCGATGAGCGTGACCGCCGAGTACGCGCCTTTGCATCGCTTGAAAACGCTTTTCATGGCGGAGAAGACCTGATCGGGCGTGAGCTTGCCCTTGGGACGCTGGTTCTTGAGGGCGACGGAGAACATATTCAGGAGTATTTCCGAATCGGAGTTCGTATTGAGGTGGCGGTACTCTTTCTCCAGCAGGAATTTCCGGAGCTCTCCCGCATTCGTCAGATTTCCGTTGTGGGCGAGCGCGATGCCGAACGGGGTGGAGACGAAGAACGGCTGCGCCTCGAATTCGCTGGAGCATCCTGCGGTGGGGTAGCGGACGTGGCCGACGCCCATGGTGCCTTTCAGTCTCGCGAGAGACTTGTCGTGAAAGACGTCCTGCACGAGACCGTTGGCTTTCTTCAGATGGAATTGGCTGTTGTAGGTGATGATGCCCGCTGCGTCCTGTCCGCGGTGCTGGAGCAGAATCAAGCCGTCGTACAAATCCTGAATGACGTCACGGAAGCCGGCGACTGCAATGATGCCGCACATTTAGGGCGTAGGGAGTAGGGCGTAGGGGGTAGGGAACACGCTCAAGCAGACCTTGCCGGACACGAGCCGGAAGGCCGAAAAGGAGGGAAACGGGGTTTCCACGGATGCATTTTACAGATTTGTTTCCGTGACGCAAGAATTTGCGTTTCGCTTCATCGAAGCGTGTCTTCATATCTCTGGATTCTTGCGATGAGGTCCTCGACTTCCGGAGGAGGACTTCCGTCAAAATCAGCATTGAGAACGTCTCCGTATTTTTCTCGCATCTCAACGACGGCAGCCTCCCACATTTGGCGTCCGATCTTTTCGTTTCGATCTATCTTCGCGATGTCCTGCATGATTGTCTCGAGCTGATAGGTGTTGATGTGCACAGATAATATTATACAATAAAAATTCATTAAATCAAAATACCTCAATTCCCCGCATCCTACCTCTCAATCTGCCTTTCTTTCGCCCTCACGCAGTTCCGGATGAGACTCGCCACGGTCATAGGACCGACGCCGCCTGGAACCGGCGTGATCGCGGATGCCTTCTTCGACACACTTTCAAATTCCACGTCGCCGCAGAGCTTCCCGTCCTTCGTCTTGTTCATTCCCACATCGATGACGACAACACCCTCCTTCACCATGTCGGCGGTGATGAGCTTCTCCTTCCCGACGGCCGTGATGAGGATGTCCGCCTGCCTGGTGACGGCCCCGAGATCCTTCGTGTGACGATGGCAGACGGTCACGGTGGCATTGCGGTTGAGGAGCATGACGGCGATGGGCTTGCCGACGGTGTTGCTCCGGCCGACAACAACGACATGTTTGCCTTCGACGGAAATATTGTAGTGCTCAAGCAGCGCGACGATTCCTCCCGGCGTGGCGGGCGGCAGGTGTTCGAATTCTTTGCTGAGGAACATCTTGCCGAGGTTATAGGCCCCGAATCCGTCCACATCCTTCTTGGGATCGATCACGCGGATGATCTCCGGCACATGGGGCTGCAGATGTGCAGGGAGGGGGACCTGTACGATGAAGCCGGTGACATCGGGATCGGCATTGAGTTCCTCCACATTTTTCATCAGTTCCTCCAGAGAAACATCTTCCTTCAGGTGACGGTGCTCGCTGCGCATACCCACCGCTTCGCAACTCCTGAATTTCTGGCGGATGTAACTCGCACTTGCGGGATCGTCGCCCACCTGCACCACGACGAGTTTGGGGTCGAGTTTCTTCACCTTCGGCTTGAGTGTTGCGAGAAGCGCATCGGCGGCTTCGCGGCCGGAGAGGAGGAGAGCGGACATGGCTTCATTGTATCAGGTTTCTCATTTGTGTGCCCTCGGGTCTTTAAATGGACAATTCATCGCACATACGAAGGATAATTATCCATTTTCCATTAAGCGATTCGCGTTGTACCGTTTCCGTGTGCATCCGCCTACTCGCGAATACCGCTTTCGTCACCTGTTTCCAGATGCTCCGGCGTATCGCTTGAAGCAGATGGAGGAGGTGCTCTTCAAGCCGAACTTTTCCGGTTGGAAGGATGTGACGGTGTTTCCCAAAGAGATGCGGGAGAAGATGGAGGAGGGGATTCCGTGGATATCCGTGGAGCTCAGTCGCATGTTCGAGAGCAGGCGCGGCGATACGTTCAAGGCGATTCTGGAGACGGAGGACGGATTGAAGTTTGAGACGGTGCTCATGGGCAACGCGACGGAACAGTGGACCGTGTGCGTCTCTTCGCAGGTGGGGTGTGCCATGCGGTGCGTCTTCTGCGCCACGGGCGCGATGGGCCTCAAACGCAGTCTGACTGCGGACGAGATCACGGATCAGATCCGCTTCTGGAGAGCTTTTCTGTCGGAGCGGGGAGGGGAGGCGGGCCGGATCAGCAATGTGGTCTTCATGGGGATGGGGGAGCCGCTCGCGAATGTGGAGAATGTGAAGAGGGCGATCAACGTGTGGCTGAAGAATACCGACCTCGGTCCGACGCACATCACCGTTTCCACCGTGGGTGTGCTGAAGGTCATGGAGCAGATTCTCACCGACAGGGAATGGCCGCCTGTCCGCATCGCGGTTTCCCTTCACAGTGCGGATCAGGAGGAGCGTGCGAAGATCGTGCCGAGCACCGAACCGGGGTTTTTGGAGAAGCTCGCGGACTGGTGTCACAAGTACGCGCAGGAGCTCGGGAACCGCCACCACCACCTCACATTCGAGTACACGCTCATTCAGGGGGTGAATGACAGCGTGGAGCAGGCGGAGAAGCTCGCGAGGTTTCTGGAAAAAGCGGGGAAGCCCAAGCTCAATGTCATCCCGCTCAACGTCGTGACCGGTAAGACGATGATGAAGAGCTCGCAGGAGCGCATTGATCGCTTCAAGGCGGTGATCCTGAAGCACGGCATCGATGTTACGCAGCGTCGCACAATGGGTGACGATATTGCGGCGGCGTGCGGACAGCTGGCGACGCAAGCGGCGGGGTGCGAGCAGAGGAGCTAGTAAATTCTTTATACATTGATACCGTCCTTGGCGGACGTTTGATCTTCTTGTTGAGTGAAAACACAAACAACCCACAAAATTTCCGTGCTTGGCCGTCAGGAGGGTAAGGGGGTGTCGGGGGCTTAGGGAACCGGACAAGGTTCCCTAGTCCCCGACCAAAGAAAGAGGTGACGAATACATTATGACAATCAACGGACATTTGATCCCTCTTTTTTTCTCGACCATAGAAAAGAAAGAGGAAAAGAAAAGATCGCCGCCGCCAACCCCAACCCGCCCGGCCCTGTGCCTCCTCGTCAGCTCCTACAAGGATTCGGAGCCGACTCGTCGGCACGCCCCGCGGCTGCGGGGCAGAGCCTTCCCCTTCACCCCCCGTGGCGGCGGGCCTCCCATGACAGTTATGAGCTGAGATGATTTTTTACATGCCCGAATATCACAGCTGCACCCGCTTCGAGATCTCCGGACGTATCGATCACGATGATCTTCGGATTCTCTTTCGCCAGAAGCCGGTAATTCTCATAAACCTTCTGTTGCAGTTCCGTCCTTTCCAGCACGTCGGTGGATTCTCTCTTTCCCATGCGTTCCTGCAGAACGGAGAAGGGCGGGAGGAGGTAGAAGAGGATATCCGGTTGCGGGAAGTCTTCATTCATCTCCTCGAGCATGTCGGCATCGAGCCCCAATGCGTTGCCGTACGCGACGGTCGAGTCCCGATAGCGGTCCGAGATCACGACGGCACCGCGGGCGAGTGCGGGCCTGATTACATGCTCCACATGCCACGAGCGGTCCTCACAGAAACGTTTCTGCAGTTCCGCGGCGTCCATGGCTTTGTGCGCGTAAAGATCCTTCCGGATGGCACTCCCGACGGGGCCGTCGGTGGGCTCGAAAGTGAGCATGACATCCGATCCTTCGCGCGTGAGCCGGTCCGCAAGAAGCTTGCTGTGCTTGGTGGTGCCGGCGCCGTCCGGCCCTTCCAGAACGATGAAAATTCCCTGCATAGTCGGCCGAGTATAGACGGTGGAGCAGCTTGGATGCCAGAGCCATTTTGAACCGATAGACCTGACAGAATCACTATTTGAATATGTACTGAAATATGTTATAATTATAGGAACCTGTGATAAAAACCATACGCACCACGCTCGTCGGCTTCTTCTCACTTTTCCTTCATCCGGGGCTCCTCCTGCGGATTCTCGTTCAGGAATTTCTTCCGTGGTATCTCTGGCGGGAGCCGATCCGTCTCATGCGGGGGTATGTCGAATATGCCAAAGCCTTCTACGAGATCATTTCCATCGGGTTCCTGTTGCGCACGCTTTTCAGTCCCTGGAAGGGGATTGTGGAGAGAGCTCCGACGGGCTTCCAATGGGAACTCATCATGCAGGCGATCGCCGTCAACCTCGTGACACGGGGCATCGGCATGGTCATCAGGCTCTTTGCCATCATTCTCTCGCTTGCGATGCAGGTCATCGTGCTGGCGACATTCATTGTGATCTTCCTCGCGTGGTTCGCATTCCCCGTTCTCTTCGTCGCGGGCGTCGGCTTCGCGCTCACTCTCATCTGATTCATGTCTTCCTCCCTCTCCGTCATCGGCACCCGCACGTGCGTCGCAGTGACTCTGCGGAGGATCTTCCTGAGCCCCTTCTCGTTCCTTGTTTATCTGCTTCTCTTCGGTCTGCTCATTTACGTCGGGGAGGACACGAATCACATGATAGGAACGAGTGTGCTGATCGCCGTCGCGACATCCGCGCTGATGATTCTTCATTCATTCATCCTGCAACGTCTGAGCAACGATGCGCACATTGCGGCGACCGCCGGGAGCCCAGAAGAACTTCTGCCCTACAGCCTTGTTCACGAGCTTTCGGATTTCACCGGTATCACAACCGTGCAGTTGCTGGAGGCGGCGATGAAGACCAAACGCGGATCCTTCGTTCTGCGGGAAATGGGCGTGAAGCGGGATATCGTGATGCAGAGTCTGCATGACGAGGCGATGGCGATCGATGCGGCGGCATTCGTGCGCGAGGCGGCCGGCCTCGTCGCACAGTACAAAGAATGCATCGTTTCCTCCCCCATGATCATTGAGCTGCTCATGGAGAAGTGCGCCGCGTCGCGCGAACTTCTCAATTCGCTCGATTTGTCTCTTGAGGAGCTGAAAACGATCCTCCAGTGGGAACGGTTCCACCATGCCATTCCGAAGAAGCATTCGCCGGTGAGTCCCCACGTGCTCATCCGCATGTTCGGTGGAATGGAGAAATCGTGGGTGCAGGGATACACGGGGGAACTGGACCGTCTCACGCGGGACATCACGTCATCGATTCTGTGGAAGGACGATCGCGTGGTGATTCTGCACGGCAAAGAAATCGATGAAACATTGCGCATTCTGGAACGTCCGACGCGGCATAACATCCTCGTGGTCGGTGCGACGGGCATAGGGAAGACCACATTCGTGGAGAATGCGCTCTACAGGCTGCGTCGCAGTGAGGTGAAGGGCGCCGCGGCGACGACACGCGTGCTGCAACTGCGCACGCAGGAGCTTCTCTCGGGATCCGCGCGACCCGACGTCTTCCTTCTCGAAGCTATTCATCAGGCGGAGAGAACGGGCCGCTTCGTCCTGATCGTCGAGAACATGGCGCTCCTCCTGAAGTCGGCTGATCCCAAGGTGCACTCCGTCCTGAAGAGACTTCTGGATGAGAAGAATATCTGCGTCATCGCAACGGCGGCGAGTGAGGACTATCACCAGACGATCAAGCGCGATGCCGCTCTGGACGGCCTCTTCGAGGAAATTCAGCTCAAGGATCCGACCGATGAGGAAATCATCGCGGTCATGATGGAGTACTCCTTCTCTCTGCGACACACGGCGCACGTAACCGTGACCTACAAAGCGATGAAGTCCGTGCTGGAACTCGCGCGGCGCTACCTGAACAAAGGGGCGTTCCCCGGCAAGGCCGTGGAAGTCATGGTGGATGCGGTCATCGGTGTCCGGAAGGCGCGCATGTCCACGGTGGTGGAATCCCACGTTCGCGAAGTCATCTCCCAGAAATCGCACATGGATGTCTCCGTGGTCAGCGATGAGGAGAAGGAGAAGCTTCTGCATCTGGAGGAGGCGATTCAGAAACACATCGTGGGACAGGACGCCGCCGTGGGCGTGATTGTGAGTGCCCTGAAGAGGGCGCGCATGGACGTGGGGGCCGGCAAGAGGCCGCTCGGCACATTCCTCTTCCTTGGACCGACGGGAGTGGGCAAGACGCAGACGGCCAAGGAACTGGCGGTGCAGTACTTCGGTTCCGCGGACCGGTTCATCCGTCTGGATATGAACGAGTTCAGCACGGAGATGAACGTCTTCGGCATCATCGGATCACCCGATCTCGCAGGGGACTCCGCCGAAGGGTTCCTCACCAAGCGCATTCAGGACCAGCCGTTCTCCCTGATTCTTCTGGACGAGATCGAGAAGGCGCACAAGTCCGTCCTCAACCTGTTCCTGCAGGTGCTCGATGAAGGACAGCTGATCGACAATCGCGGAGTGAAGACCGACTTCCGCAACTCCATCATCATCGCAACTTCCAATGCCGGCGCGCTCTTCCTCCGGGATTACGTGGCGACACATCAGACCGTCGATCAGGCCGCCTGCAAGCAGCTCATCGTGGATGAAATCCTGAAACAGAAGATCTTTGCGCCGGAGTTTATCAATCGCTTTGATGAAGTAGTGCTCTTCGCGCCGCTCACGATCGAACAGGCGGAGCGGATCGCCATGAACATGATGGGAGGGATCGTGGAGGAATTGAATGAGAAGCGCGGCATCAAACTGCAAATCGAGGAGAGCCTCGTCCGCGAGCTGGTCAAGCAGGGGTACAGCAGGGAGTTCGGAGCACGCGCACTGCGACGGACCATCACGCAATGCATTGAGAATCATCTTGCGCATTACATGCTCACGCACGAGGTGAAGCGCGGCGATTCCATCGTCATCGGGAGTCAGGGGGCGGTGAACGGAACGCAGGCGTGATCCGGATGGAAACGGTCTTTTCAGACTCCATCGGCCGTCACTTTCTCCATGCCGGGATGATAGAATCCCTGTAGAGCCGCCGCATTCTTGCGACCTTCGAGATCGACCGCCTTGTGACCTGCGGGAATATCAATGTTCCCTCCGGAGAAGGTCCGGCGGTACGGTCCCTCCAGATTCGCGCGTGAGAAGGAGGAGCCGACTCTGTAGCGCGTTCCCTTCATCCGTTTGGCGATGGCCTGCAGCATCATGCGCGAGTTTTCCGGCGAATGCCCCCCCGAGAGGAACACCACCAGCAATTCCTCCGGAATCTCCGCGCGCTCGCAGATGCGCATCCATGCTTCCGCGGACTTTTCCGGATTGATCTCCTCTCCACTCAGTTTCCCTGGAGCCGGAAAGCTCGTCTTGATCGCATAGGGGTGTCCGCTGAGGCCCTCCTGTTCGATGCTGCTCACGATTCTTCCGAGAACCTGCGCCATGAGATCCTCATTGTCTCTGAGTGATCCCGTGTTGTCTTTGATGAATTCCGGTTCGAGAATCGCCATCATCTCTCCGTTCTTCGCAGCGGCGCGCTGTACCTGCACCATCTGGTCCGCCGCATCCGCCGCATGTCCTTTGCCGTGCGTGACGGTGGTACGCGTCTTGATCATATGAACATTCCATTGTTCGACCAGCTCGCGCATGCCGGCGCAGAGGGTATCCAGTTCCGTCGCAAGTCCCGTCTCTTTGTTGAGTCCCATTTTCTTTCCGATGACGAGAACGCCGTTGCCCCGCAGGCGATCCTGCAGAGGACGTCCCTCATTGTCTGTGAGAGTGAAGAGGTCATCGTGCACGATGGCGCCGCCGAAGGTCTTTCCGAGTTCCGGAGTGGTGGCAAGCATCTGTCGAACCGCAGCAGCCTTCCGTTGAAAATCTTCCGGGCTTTCAATGGTCACGCCGAATTGTTTCATGTGTTTCTCATGTGTTCCCGCACTCTGGTCCATGGCGAGGAAGTGCGGCGGACGTGCGGGGTCGCGGAGTGCTTCGACGGTTTGTTCGAAGTTCATGCGTTCGGACATGGGAGAGGGGGAAGAAATTGGGGCTCATCGTATATCTCTCCACCTACAGGGCGAAGAGGATGCTCCGCCAAACTCAGTCATAGTGAAAGAAGCGCTTTCCGTAGTAGTGCCTATGAGGTCTACGAAGTTCAATAAATGAATGTCGTGAAGGCGGGCTTTGCCCGCCTGGAGCGACTCCACATTAAGGGAAAGGATGGTTCATGGAAGGAAAACCGCAGGTTGACCTTCCATGTTTATAGGTATCCCCACGAATTCAGCCGGTCGCTGTCATCGATCCACCGGTCGCCGATGTCCGTACGGTAGTACATGTTGCTGATGAGGATGTTCTGGATGCGCGAGTACATCTGCTTCTGCGCCTCCCGCATCGTGGTGCCGGAACCGGAGACGACGAGCGCCACTCCCTCCGCGCCGGTGATGAGCCACTCTTCGTTCTCTTTTCGCAGATCACCGATGTGAATGCCGTCGGGAACCTTCTTCTTGAAGACCACCACGGCGTCCTGCGAGAACGATTCGAAGGTCTTGGGATCCTCGAAGGGGAACGGTGGAACCACGATAAGGGCACACACCTGATAGCCGCGCTTCACTTTGATCCCGCCGTTGCTCTCGCCGGTGGCCAACCGGAGCAGCAGGGCGCCCATCGGCTCGGTGATGCCTTCCTGTTGCAGGCAGATTTGCGGATACCCGAAGCGGCAGGTGAATTCCAGCGGGTAAATACCGTAGCTGTTCACGATGCTGTTGACATCGATGAAGCCGACGAAGTTCGACTGTGCCAGCGTCTGTTCGAACGGACGGAGCACGGTTTCAAAGATCGGATTTTTGGGCGTCCAGAAGCCGCTCGTGCCCATCTCGCCGGTGGAGACCCCCAGTTCGCCGGGGAAGAGCTTCTTGTGCTCGAAGCTCACGTAGACGGGATTCACGAATTTCTTGCCGTCGAAGAAGGCGCACACCGCCACTTCCACGCCCGTCACCTTCTTCTGCAGCTGGAAGACATCGATGGTGTCGCTCCACGTGTCGCGGTAGGCGCCGAGCACGCGAACGACGTCGCTGCCGTCATCTTCATTGCCCACAAAGAGAAGTTGCTTGAGATTCTGCGCATCACCCGACGGTTTGATGACGTAACGGCCGGGATTCGCCTGCACGTAGGCGATGCCCTCGTCGAAGGACCGGAATTCCTGGTAGGGGATGATGCGGATCTTGTTGCGCTTGAGTTCCTCCTGACCGAACGTGCGGTCGTTCTCCAGACGGTCCGTATAGATGCTGCCTCCGATGCAAAGTTTTCCTTTCTTGCGCAGTTCCTCCGCTTCCGCGCCCTTGCCGATGTGGTCAAAGAGCACGATGTCCGCCCAGTCGACGCTCTTGCGCCAGTCCCGCACGAGGTTCACGAAGCCTTTGCCGACATCTTCAAAGCCCGGTGCCTCCAGGCAGAGGCGGACCTCATGACCTTCGCGGGCGACGGTCCAGGCAAGATCGGTGATGGTGCCGTCGTAGGAGACGAAAAGAAATTTCTTCGGAGTATCTGTCATCGCTGCGCGAAGACTATGCGCGTCTTCCGGGGAGTGCAAGTGCGGGTTTTTTCCGTCGATGAAAAATTTTTTCTCCAAAAGAGAATATTTACATAATTCAATTATAGTTATATAATCATATTATGATGCATTCCGGAAATTCCGGAAGTTCTGCGGGCAACGAAGGGAGTCATTGGAAACCCGATGACAGAAATCTGTCGGGTCTCCGACCTTTGGGCGAAGCGGCGGATGCCGTCCCCGCATCGACACGTTTTGTGCGCGATGATGTGCGATCGCTCGTCCGGAAGGCGATTACACCGGAGGGCTCCGCGGAACATCTTCGCCTTCCCCCGTATCCGCAGGACCGCATTCATTCCGCGGAGGATCTTTTTTCCCGCGCACTGGAAGAGGTGGACCGACTCTGGTCGACGGCACACGTTGATGAGGCGATCGGCGACAAATGCAGTGAATGGCGCACACGATTGTCCGGAGAAAACGATGACCTGCGTACCTTGCTTACAGAGAGCGCGGAGGTTATGGAGAGCATGCGCAGCCGCTCCCTTGGAGCGCTGGAGGAACTGAGGACCGTTCTTCCGGAGGCATGGGATACGTTGAACCAGCTGGCTTCCGAGCGGCAGCTTCAGGCGCAGATTCTGCTGCGTCACTGGGCGAGGAATTTTCCTGCTGATGAAGGGAAACGCATCGGTCTGAGCGGGGCGGAATTGCAGCTCTTTCTTGATTGCTCACTTCTGCAGAAATTCACGGATACCGCGTATGCCAAACAGCGGTGGTTGTCGGATCGTCCCGGTGGTACACGCACCACGAAGCTCGGTCGTGATCCGGTGAAGCAGGCGGCTGCTCCGTGGGTCTATGAGGTCATTCCGGAGGGCGAACAGTACCGGTACGCGCAGGATGAGGAGGAAGATCTTCTGACGGAAGCACGCGGGCTGGGGGAGATGTTT
The DNA here is from genome assembly GCA_028707875.1 of Candidatus Peribacteraceae bacterium. GTDB lineage: Bacteria > Patescibacteriota > Gracilibacteria > Peribacterales > Peribacteraceae > JAQWAC01. Next base: position 13,434 of record JAQWAC010000008.1, read on the forward strand.
CCCTTTGAATGGTCGCATGTGGCACAGAAAATCCGGCGTCTTGCGGATGAGACGGAGAAAAAAATCGACGGGTCGGTCCTGCCGGCCCACTACCGGACATTTGTCAGTTATCTTCGCAAACTCTCTGCGTTTTTGCAGGCCCAGCAGAAGGTGACTGCGGAGACGGATCCCGTTTCACTCGCTCGCTTGATGGCTGATGCGTTTCGGGAGGGGGTGCATGCGTACCGTGCGGGATGCAAAGTGGTCATGCTCTTTGAGGCCGTACCGACGGTGGCAGGGGACGCCAACAAGCAGGATATCGGCATGCGTCTCGGCATTGTCACGCCGGAGTTTCAGCAGTCGGCTAAGGCTCTCGAGCCGTCACGCATCGTTGCGCAGGAGAGATACCGCCGTTTCATCGGCGCAAACGGTGCACAACTACTCTCGATTCCTCCGGAGGTGCCGCCCGTCGTCCTCTCGCAGGAAATTTTCGGGTCAGGGCCCAATCTGCATTTTCGGGTCGGTGGAACCAACGGCCCGCAGCGCATTGATCTTCATCCGAATTTCATCCGTGAAGAAGCGCAGGGTGAGCTGAAAAGACTCGCTATTCTTTTCCCGGCGCTGGATGATATTCCCCCGGAGCGGTACGGGTACGAAGCGCTCCAGCATTATGCGGGACATGAGGAGGCACATTCGCTGTTCGCCACCGAGGATGCAAAGACGGGCGTACGCATCGGACTCGGCGCGCACGGCGAAGACGGCTGGATTCTGGAGGAGCTCAAGGCGGAAGCGGAGTCCGCATCCATACGAAAAGAAATGCTTGAGCGGCAGCATGCATCGCCGGACGCGGTGCGTCTGGCGTTTGCCGCCAAGCTCGGATCCATTGTCACGATTGTCGCGACTTCTGCGGAAGAGGGTGTCGGTGAGCGCTATTTCTTCTCCGGTCTTCTGTTGCTCCGAAAACTTCTGGACGGGGGAATCATTGCAGAGGAAGCGGATCATTATTGTGTGACAGATCCGGAGAAAGGACTCGGCATGCTTGCCGCCGTTGGTGATGAAGTTATAGAGAAGTTCTACGCCGATCCGGAGGCGCAACCGGAAGCCGTCGGAGCTTTTGTGCAATCCATCCGCTTGATGAAAGAGAATCCGAGGGTTCAGAAGTTTATCGCGGCTGCAAAAGCGGCCTAAGCAAGATCCACCACCGGCGGAATGTCCTTGATGAACTGCTGCGAGAGTGTGTAGGTGTAGGCGCCCTGATACGGCAGCAGAATGAGATCGCCCTCCTGGATTTCTGATGCGTGGAGGTAATAACCCCAGACGTCATCCGGCGTGCAGAGCGATCCATAGAGGACGAACGGCACTTCGCGCGTGAGGGAGAAGTGGGTGAGATCGAAGAGCGGCACGTAGTGGTAGCACTGGTATTTTTCCCATCCGATCATGTTCGTTCCGCCGTCAGTGACGCCCATCCGGGTGTCTTTAAGATCCATGAGTGTGAAGAGCATGTGCATGGAGCTGTGGCAGAGGAAGCGTCCCGGTTCGGCGTACATCTGCACATGCGGGAGGAGCGGGAAGATATGTGCGCGGAGTGCCGCGGAAATTTCCTGTGCAAAATCACCGATGGGGGAGACGGGCGGCACCGTGTAGCGGGGGTTCCAGTCTTTGCCGACAACTTCCATCGGATCCAGATCCTCGCCGACAAATTTCATTTCCTGATTGGGATTCCAGCCGGGCACGCCTTCAAAGGCTGCGGGGATGTAGCCGCCGCCCATGTCCAGATAGCGGATGCCGGCGCGCTCCTCTGCAGTCAGTTCTTTCAGGGTGCTAGAAAGTTCCTCCAGCGTACCCACGTAGCGCTCCGGCGTGCGGTTCAGGCTGATGTGGAAGTGGATGCCCTGAAAATCCAGACCGGGCAGTTTCCGTGCCTCGCGCAGGAAAGACGGGAGATCCTTCAGGGCGATGCCGAACTTGGACCAGCCTTTCTGCTGGCCGGTCACGACGCGGACGCCGCAGCGTACGGCCAGCTTCTTCTTCGCTGCCATGGAGGAGAGGAGTTTCAATTCCCTGCGGCTTTCCAGATTCACCGCGATGCTGTCGGCGTGCCGCAAAATCAGCTCGAAATCGGCCTCGGATTTGGCGGGACCGGTGTAGATGATCTTCCGTGCGCCGGCGGCCAGTGCCAGTTCCAGTTCGCGGTGGCTGGACGCATCGATGCCTCCTCCTTCCGCGATGACGGTTCGGAGCATGCCCCCGTAGTAGTTGCTCTTCATGGCATAGAAAATTTCCAGTGGCAGTTTCTCCGTGGCGAAGGCGTCACGGAATGCGCGGAAATTTTTCTCCACTTCCCCGCGGTCGAAGACATAGAGCGGCGTTCCGTGCTTTTTGGCGAGAGTCGTAAGTGTCGGGGCGAGTTTTTCAATCGCTGGGAACCGCTCTGTGATGGAATCGGGTGTCATGATGCGAGGAGGGAACGGAGAGACTCTATCAGGTTGTGTCCGTTTTCATGGAGCGCAAATGTCAGTCCGGAAATCTCCGCAACGGATGCATCGCTGTAGGCGTAGCCCAGTGTGGGCGCGTCGTGCTCCACCGGCACGGCGTAGAGTGCCAGTCCCTGTCCGCTCCTGCTCGGCGTAAGTTTTGATCCCTGCATCTCATACTTCCCGCTCGGGGGAATGTTTTTGACGCTCTTCTCCAGGATATCCAGATCGATGGTCGTACCTTCATAGGTGCTCTCGGGGATTGTTGGTGCATCAAGCGAAAGATCTTTTCCTTCGAAGAGACCGACAAATTCCGCAGCGAAATCCGTTCCATGGAAGAGTTCCGGACGGGCGATGAGCTGGGACGAGGCCGCCGAGAGGCGCGGGTTGCATTCAATCACCGTCATCCGGTCCTCCGCGAGCACCCCGTCGATATTCACCGTGCCGCAGTAGCCCTTCGCACGCAGGGCGTCGCAGAGGCGCTTCATGGTGTCTTCCACGTGCGCAATCGCTTTCTGCGGCAGACGGGAGCGCGGAACCCACTGTACGCCCAGATAGGGATTCTTCTTTGTGTCGGTGATCCAGAAGAGCTGCACGCGCAGGGCGGAGAACATGGTGCGCTCGGGGCCGATGAGGACGGTCACACCGAAGGGGAGACCCTCCACATACCGGCGCAGCAGGAACGGCTCCGGTCCGAAGGGGAGTGCCGGGAGGGCTTCCGGCGACGCGGCGAAGAACGTGCCCATGGCGCCGTGTCCGATGGAGCGCTGCAGCACGCAGGGGAAGATTCCCATTTTCTCCGCCTCCTTGATCGTGCCGACGATGCCTCCGTCGGGGACGGGCAGTTTCTGCTCCCGTGCAAATGCGTCGAACCGGAACTTGTTTTCCAGCCGGCTCTGATCCTCGTAGCGTGCGGAGAGCAGCTGCCACCCATTCTCTTTGGCCCATGCTTCCAGAGTGGGGGAGGACCAGTCGCTCAGCCAGACGGCGTCCACCTTTTCTTTGCGGAGGAGTGCGGTTGTCTTGGGGGCCGTGAGAACGTCTTCATCATGACTGAGCAGGTTCGCGCGTTTCACCCACGGGAGGACCCGGACACTCTTTCCTGCGGCGGCCTCCAGCACCGGCCGTACGGGGCTTGCCGGGCTGGTGAGGAAAAGAGTTCTTTCGAGAATGCGGGAAGAGAGCAGCTCCCAGCTGTCCACGCCGGCGATGCGGTGAAACTGTTTCATCGGAGAGGGAGGGGGAGTGGTCATAAATTTTCAGAGAGTGAAACGATGATACGGGTGTTCGCAGGGATTTGACCAGCAGACCTCCATCCACCGTTCCGCAGGATTCATGATGACCGATGTGATGGTGGACCTCCACGTATCCAACCGAGCTCCTCGTGATTGCTGGCGCTGATGTTCAGGAAGGGGATATGGTCCATTCATCATGCTATTTTCGCATGAATCTGCGAAGGAAGACAGTGCGGGAAACCGCATGCGAGAGCACGTAATCGCCTGTCCGCCTCAGTTCGCGCGCGGATGGTTCGCGTCAAAGGCCTGTGGATTTCTTGCGCGCTGCATCAGGGGCTTCTCCATTTGGAGAAGAGGTTCCCACTTTTTGTATTCTTCGGGATCTTCCAGCAGCTTGGCCACCCGATGGGCGGTCGTCAACTCCCCGATGGAAACCGGAGTGACGGATTCCATGACATGCAAATACGTTGCAAAATCATCCGGATTGATGCGGGAGCGGTCGGAAGACGGATCGGGGCGGGAGTCGGTAGACATCACAACAGTATACAGGATTTACGGGTGCTTGTCATTGTTCTTCCTCATCGTTGCGACGAATCGATGCCGAATCCTTGTAGGCATCAATGAGGAGGCACAGGGCTGGGTGGAGGTGAGCTGGCGGCGGAGCGCTTTCTTTCTTTGTCGCCCTGCCACTGGCGGTCGCGACCTCCGTGGCCTGACAAAGAAAGAGAAGATCAAACGTCCGGAGGATGACGTGATCAAATTACATTTCTTTTTTTGTCGGGGGCCTAGGGCACCTTGTCCGGTTCCCTCAGGCCCCCGACACACCCTCACCCTCCTGACGGCCAAGCACGGAGATTTTGTTGGTTGTTTTGTTCCTTCGTGGCGGTGGGCCTCCCATTTTTTAGTTTCTGGTTTGTCTTTCGAAGACCCTCTCCCCTTCGAGGGGGGAGGGCAGGGTGGGGGCGTCATGGTTCGACGGGCTCACCATGATACGGCTGGGGCTTCCTAAGACATTGTGCGTAGTCAAAGAGCTTCAAATGCAATGATCAACATCAGAATTATAAAAAATATCGAGAACACAGATGATAGCCAATACATGTAAGATAATGATTTTTCGCTATAACGACCGTTACTGCTTGCAATGTGGGATATTCGATCCCCGAAGATTGAGACTCGAATAATCAGTAACAAGAGAAATATCAGCCAATTTCGAAGCCAATATATCCCCTTTCGTGGTTCAACAAATTCAACCTGATTATAAGTCCTATGGTCGATTTTCTTCGCGATCAAATTTAGTTTTGCAAGTTGATCATCGATCTTGCAGTTGTGGGCGGCTTTGGGATTTCTGTTGGGCACAAAAGCTTGAAAGTATTGATTCTCATTTGAGGCAAGTGGGATTGGAGCTATCCATATATCCATAAATCGATCAGCCCAGCCCAGTTCTAGAAATATATTCCTCCCCAAACATCGGTTCCTTCTTATTAACTTAATGACAATAAAAGGAGCAGGAAGAGCAATGAAAATAAGTACTAAAAATAACCAAATCCAATTATCAATAACCAACTGCGCTAGATAACCAATGATTGTTTGGAAAGTTACGTTTGCCATTACGATGAGTGATTCCCCCGTCCCTCGGTTTCCCTCAGGACGGGGGCTTAGTACCTTTTAGAAATCTCCCATTCCCCCCATCCCTCCTCCTCCCGGCATCTGCGGCATCGGCTCTTCCTTCTTGGGAATCTCGGAGACGGCCACTTCCAGCGTCAGGAACATGGAGGCCACCGACGCGGCGTTCTCCAATGCGCTGCGTGTGACCTTCTTGGGGTCGATGACGCGTGCCTTCACGAGATCCTCGTACTTGCCGGTGACCACGTTGTACCCGTCATTGCCCTTGAGGTGTCTCACTTTCTCATAGACGACTTCGCCCGTGATGCCGGCGTTGTCGGCGATCTGGCGGCACGGGGCGGAGAGGGCGTTCTTGATGATGTCGATGCCCACCTGCTCGTCCTCGTTGTCCGCCTTCACCTTGTCCAGACCATCCATGGCGCGGATGTAGGCGGTTCCGCCGCCCGGCACGATGCCTTCCTCGGCTGCGGCGCGTGTGGCGGAAAGCGCATCTTCCACGCGGTGCTGCTTCTCTTTCTGTTCCACTTCCGTCGCTGCGCCGACTTTGATGATCGCCACGCCGCCGCTGAGCTTGGCAAGGCGCTCCTGCAGCTTCTCGCGGTCGAAGTCGGAATTCGTCTTCTCGATCGCGATCTTGATCTCCTTTACGCGCTGGGCGATGTCTTCTTTCTTCCCGCGGCCGTCGATGACGAGCGTCTTGTCCTTGTCGGCGACCACGCGGCGGGCGCGGCCCAGATCCTCAATCTTGGCGTTCTCCAGCTTGAGTCCCACTTCCTCGCTGATCACGCGTCCTCCCGTGAGGGCCGCGATGTCGCGGAGGATCTCCTTGCGGCGGTCTCCGAAGGCCGGCGCCTTCACGGCGAGCGTGGAGAAGGTGCCGCGGAGCTTGTTCACGACGAGCGTGGGGAGCGCTTCGCCCTCCACGGTTTCCGCAATGATCACGAGCTCCTTCTTTCCGTGCTGGGCCAGCGCCTCGAGCAGCGGAAGAATTTCCTGAATCGAGCTGATCTTTTTCTCGGTGATGAGGATATACGGGTTATCGTACGCGGCCTCCATGCGGACGGTGTCCGTGATGAAGTACGGCGAGATGTAGCCGTTCTCAAATTGCATGCCTTCCACGAACTCTTTCTCGATGCCCAGCGTCTGACCGGCCTCCACCGTGACGACTCCGTCCTTGCCGACTTCGTCGATGATCTCGGCGATGACGTTCCCGATCTCCTCATCCTGCGCGGAAATATTCGCGACGGCCGCGTACTCCTCTTTCTTGGAGACGGCCTTCTTCATGGAGTCGAGTTCGCGGGAAACGGCCGCAACTGCCTTGTCGATGCCGCGCTTGATGGAGATGGCGTTGGAACCGGAATTCAGGTGCTTCATGCCTTCCTCCATGATGGCGAAGGCGAGGACGGTCGCGGTGGTCGTTCCGTCACCCGCAGCGTCGTTGGTTTTGGTGGCGGCCTCGCGGACGAGGTGTGCACCCATGTTCTCGAACGAATCCTCCAGATCGATCTCCTTGGCGACGGACACGCCGTCCTTGGTGACCATCGGACCGCCGTACTTTTTCTCGATCACGGCGTTGCGGCCCTTGGGGCCCATCGTGGCGCGGACGGCCTGCGCGAGTTTGCTGACTCCCGCGAAGATCTTCTTGCGGGCGTCGTTCCCGAAGATGAGTTGTTTGGCTGACATGAGAGTAGGGGGTAGGGGATAGGGGGTAGGGCGTAGGGTGAGAATAAAACGAATGTCAGGGTGAGCGGAGTCGAACCCTTATTTCACTTTGCCGAGGATGGAATCCAGATGCAGGACTTTCACTTCCACATCTTTGCCGTCGGTGTCCTTGAGCTTCACGTCGTCACCGGCATATTTGCCGAAGAGCACCTTGTCACCGACCTTCAGGAAGTCGGAGGGATTCTGGGAGTCCTTGCCGATCCCGCCCTTGCCGACCGCGATCACGATGCCTTCCTGCGGCTTCTCGCCGGAGGCGGTATCGGGGATGATGATGCCGGATGCGGTCACCTGCTCCTGCGCGAGCGGATGCACGACGACACGGTCACCGAGCGGCTCGATGGAGACTTTCAGTTGAGGGACTTTACTCATAGAAGAGGTGGGGAAGAAAGAAACGGAAGGAAAGAAACCTGTGCCGAAAATCGCACACAGTTGGCAGTCGGTATTTTAGAGTGCCAACCCGGAGAGTCAAGCGGAGAAGACGATCTCATGTCAGATTCGATTCAGCTGTCTATTGCATTGCGCGTATGTCGCCGCCCATAATTCGCCGATTTCCTTCCCGTTTTCTCTTATGCGCTTCTCTCTTCATACATTCGTATCCGTTGCCCTCCCGTCGCTCCTTGCGGGGATCATCCTCGGGGGAGTCGGTATCGGCCTCGCCGCCGGAGTGCTCGGTTCGTCCGTCTTTTCGGATGTTCCCGAGGGATCCTTCTACGATGAGGCGGTCGGGGAAATGTACAGCGCAGGAGTCATCAAGGGTTACACCTCCACTCGCTTCGGTCCCAACGATTACGTCACGCGCGGACAAGTCGCCGTGATGATGCAGCGCCTCCGCGATGATCTCACTGGAAACACGGTTAGCAGTTCCAGCTCCTCCCGTTCCTCCAGCACTTCCTCGTCGAGCAGCAGCAGCAGCAGTTCTTCATCAAGTTCCACTTCGAGTTCTTCGAGCAGCTCTTCCAGTTCCTCGACATCATCCAATGTGCACGGGGCTTTCCGCTTCTCCAATACCACATTCAATATCCCTGAAACGGTTTCCTCCATCACTCTGAGCGTCACGCGCGCAGGGGGCTCCGCCGGATCGGCGACCGTGACGTACGTCGTGAAGGCGGGGACTGCGGCGGCGGGGGACGACTTCGTGGCGGTGGCCGGTTCCCAACTTGCCTTTGCCGACGGTGTCACGAGCAAGACGTTCACCATACAGATCAAGGACGACACCTTGGCGGAAGGGACGGAGACGGTCCTTGTGGAACTCAAGAGCCCCACCGGCGATGCGTCGCTCGGCAGCCCCAGCACGGCAACACTCAATATTCTTGATAATGAAGCGCCGTCCTCCACCGGATCTTCCTCTTCCACCGCGCAGTCCTCCTCCACATCCAGTGTGAACGGAGCGGGCACCTTGGGCTTCAGCGCCGCTGCATACGAAGTGAGCGAGGATATCGCAACGGCCACCTTCACGGTGGTGCGGTCGAACGGATCGTCCGGACAGGTGGAAGTCAATTACGCGACGGCGGAGAAAACCGCGAAGAACGGAACTGATTTCAACAGCACCTCGGGCAAGCTGACCTTCGCCGCCGGTGAAGTATCCAAGACCTTCACGGTGATGATCCTTGACGATACGCTCGTGGACGGGAAGAAAACCTTTACGCTCACACTGAGCGCCCCCACGGGTGGTGCGGTGCTTGCCACGCCCGCTCTGGTCAACGTGGCTGTCGGCGATAATGAAGCGGCGACATTCGGCAGCGGATCTTTCGCCTTCAGCCGCGCGAGTTATCAGGTGACGGAGGCGGAGGGGGCGATTCTGTTGACGGTGAACCGCTTCGGCGGGACGAAGAACACCGTCTCGGTCGCCTACGCGACGACGAACGGCAGCGCCATCTCCACGCAGGATTACACGACATCCAACGGGACGATCACCTTCGCACCAGGCGAATCGAGCAAAACGCTCTCGATTCCGATCCTCCGTGACAGTTTCAGCGACAGCGGCGAATACTTTACGGTGACGCTCAGCAGTCCCACCGGAGGCGCGACGCTGGACAGCCCGAGTGTGACGTCGATTACGATTTACGATTAAAGATCGACTATTCCTTCATAGCCGGGATTCACGGATCTCGGCTATGTTTTGATTGTCCATGCAATTCATCAAATGCTTGTTTCACGCAGGAGACATTTGTTGATAGAGTGGGGGTGTGCCGACGTGGCGGAATTGGTAGACGCGCACGCTTCAGGAGCGTGTGGGAGCAATCCCATGAGAGTTCGATTCTCTCCGTCGGCACCACCACAACTCTGTTTTCAGAGAATGATTTCTGTGTATTGATTCCTTTCCTCGAAGGAGAGATGAGAAGTTTACCCCGAGCGGAGCCGAGGGGATTCTCTCCGTCGGCACCATCCGGATTCGTCCGTCTGAACATCGGTTCAGCCGCGACGACGCCGTGATGTCTTCGTTCAAACAGTTGTTCGGTCAGGCTGCTTGCGGTGCATTGTGCGTCAGTGCGAACACCACTTGTTCTTCCAGATCCGGAACGCGTGGTTTTCCCTGTTCGTCACGGAAGATCGCATCGTGACGAATGGTCTCCAGTTGTTTGCCGGAGAAGGCAAGGTAGGAATGGGGATCCCACCCCTCTTCATCCTCTCCTCTAGCTTCCATTTCTTTGTCGTTCCGCGTTCTGAGCAGTTCTTTTTGGATGCAGTAGTTCTGATTTGGCTCGATGTCTCCCGTATCCACGAGGAACCTGTAGTAATCCTCGTGCGTCCAGCCGGCACGCTGTCCGTTTGTCTCATCTTCTTTCTGCATCGCACGAATCCGCGCATCTGTCTTCCGGTATCCTTCCAGCAAATGGCAGTCGTCCGGTTTCATCGGGTCGTCCTTGACGCAGGAAATGCACTCCATGAGGGCGGCGCGCTGCTGTGCCAGTGTCAGCATGGGGAGCCCGTTGTCCACACCGCTCGCGGGATAACCCGTTGGGCTGCGGTCATTGATGACCACGGGGAAATCCGGATTGAGGAAGACTTTCTTAATGAGACGACGCGAGAATCCGGATTGTTTTGAAAGAGCAAGACGTGTCGAAAGTGCACAGCCGTTGGCTTGATCATAGGCTTCCATGATCTGATCAAGGTAGCCCCTTGATCCCCCCATAATGATCGGAATATTCGGCGTGGCCTTCCAGATACCGTCGCATATTTCGGCGGTGCTCATGCCTTCTTTGGTCGTGCCCAGGTGACCGCCGGCCACGCGTGCATCTTCAAAGTACCACGCAGATGGAGGACGGCTGCCCGGTCTTCTCTCCACGTAGGCTTTATGATAAATCCTCGCAACCCGCGGATCGGAAATAATCGGAATGTAGTACTTGTCTCTGTTTTCCGGTCGTGCCATGAGCTCGGGGAAATCCTCCGCGAGTCCCGCTCCCACGATGAAAACGTCAAACCGGTCGCTCTTGAGCAACGCCTGAACGTTTTTTTTGTAGTTCCCGATCTTTCGCATGACATTCACCCACGCCCCGCCTTCTCCGAATGAGTCTGCCGCCGCTGCAATCGCCCGTTCATCCGACTCCACATGGAATTGTTGCCGCTCGGTCGGTCCCATGCCTTTGAATGATTTTTCCAGAATCTCCTTCCATCCGGGCACCGCCGCCGACCAGACGCCGATGAGACCCAGTTCCCGCATCTTCAGGATGAACTCCGCGCAGGAGATATCGACTCCCATCCCGCCGTTCATGAGAGGAATCTTCGGTTTCTCTCTGGCATGTTTTTGGGATCCCTCCTGAAAAACCCCGTCTTTCAGCCACTGCCTTCTCTCCTTTGCGGATCCAAACTGTTTCGGGACGAACAGCTGGGGGTGGAGACCTTGCAGATCCTGCAGACTTGGGGGCATGAATGAGAAGGAAGGGGGTGTAGTCTCCGTGTCTCCTTAAAGAGAGTCAAGAAGTCACCACCTTTTCGGGGCAACCGCTGTATTGCGTCGAAAAGTATGCAACAATGGGTCGATGCTGATTCCCCCCATCCGCTGTCTTCGGTCGTGTTCGTGGCAAAAAGTTGCCGTTGGTTTACTCCTGCTCCTCCTCGCGGTCTCCGTGTTCTGGAAAGGCGGGAAGACGCTGGAGACGACATGGTTGCTCGTCGGTGTTGCATGGTTGCTCGTGGCGGTGCGGTATTTCAAAGGGCCGGAGAAAGAGGAGAGGGGAGTGCCGCTCGTTCTCTGGGGTCTTGTCATCCTCTTTGTCTTCTGGACGATCGACAGTTTCTTTCTCTCTTCCGTCGGGAATTACGGACTCGACGAAGTGTTCCGCACGGTCTCACTCTCCCTCCTTTTCTTCTGGACGGTGCGACAGCCTCCGGACTCCCGCGTTCGCCTGAGCATCCTCAAGGTGCTGGCTGCTTCGGCCCTGCTCGCGTGTGCCGTCGGCATCGTCATTTATGTCGTCCAGCCGCTGAACCGGTTCGTGGGGACGTTCTTTGACCCGCGCTTCCACACGGATTTCTGGCCCAATGCGTGGGCGGAGTTCGTGCTCCTCACATGGCCCGTCGTGCTGCTCCTTACGTATCGCGCACCGGAAGCGGGCAGGAGTCTTTCGCGGAAGTATCTGAAGATGCTCATCCGGTCCGCTCCCACGGGGCTGCTCCTCGGCTGTCTCCTCCTGAGCTTTTCACGGGCCGCGGGTATCGCGTTTCTGGGGCAGGTGTTCCTGCTGGCTCTCTGGGTGAGACGCAATGGCATTTCCCGGAAGAGGGTGGCCGCCCTCTCCGTGAGCACGCTCATGGTTGCACTGATGATGTTCGGCGTCATCAATGAACTCCGGTCCCGCAGCTTCCCCGTGCAGTCCGTTTCGGAGAAGGTGCTCTTCCGGGCGGATGAGGGTGCGTCCTCCATCACGGAGCGCAGGGATTTCTGGAAGCAGGCTCTGTCGTTCGCCAATGAGCGTCCGCTTTTCGGCTGGGGACCCGCCAGCTTCCGCTTCGTACAACCGCGGGTGGCGCGCGACGTCCTGGCCACGTCCGATCATGCGCACAACGTCTTCCTGAAGGTTGCCATGGACAGCGGATGGCCGGCGGCGATCCTGCTTGCTGCAATTCTTCTTTGGATTCTGTACCCGTATTTTGCCGTCCTTCTTCCGCGCGGGAGGAATAGGGTTACGGTTGAGGGGAAGGGAGTGACGAACGGACAGTTCCTTCTTTTCACCGGTGCGATCGGCGTGATTGCCCATAACCTGGTGGACTACAATCTGCAGTTTGTCGCCATCATTCTTCCTCTTGTTCTGCTTCTCGGGGTTCTATGTGAGACGGAAAAGCCGGCTGTCGGATACGGAAAGAACAAAAAAATTGTTCATGTCTTCGAATTTGTTCTGGCAACGCTCCTGTTATGTGCGGCTCTTCGGGAGGGCTACTACGTTGTCACTTCTTCATTGGGGCGTCGTGCACAGGCGCGGGGAGAGGCTGCAACAGCTCTCAAGTGGTACGTGAGATCGGAGGGGGAGTGGTATGCGCGTGATCTGATCCTTTCGGAGGGGCAGATCCTTCTCCAAAACAAGCGATACAGTGAGGCGAAGGGTGCAGCCGAGCGCTTCCTGAAGGTTAACCGGCAGGATGAGAGAGGCTGGAAGCTTCTGGCGGAGGCTCAAACGGGTCTGAAGGATTATTCCGGTGCTCTCTTTGCGTACGAGAGGGCCTACGCACAGGGAAGAATGGTGGATCTGGCTGTGGTGAGGGGGTTTCTGCAAATGACGGTGCGGGTGAGCGGGAAGAGGGCCGTAGTACCACGCAGGGCGGAATATGACTGGCTTCTGAAGCAGTATTTTGAGGCCTTCGAACGGAATGCCCATTTCATCCTTCTTTCCCGCAATGTCGGCGAGTTCGTGCAGATGATGGACGTCATGAGCGATCTCTATCCTGATAATGAACCGAAGTATCAGGTGATGGCCGCGGGCGTTGCCCGACAGGCGAAACTGGAGCAGGAACGCCTGAGGGTGCCTTCACCGTCAAAGTAGTTTGCCCTTACGGATCTCTGCGATAAACTGCTGGCCCCTCCCATCGATTCCCCCCTTATCCATGAAGAAGCTTGCCATTGTGACTCTTTGTTTCCTTGCACTCACCGCATGCGGGAAGAAGGGCGTTGATATCGGGGAGAAGAACGGAACCGGTTCCACCGCCACCTATCGTTACAATATGCCTTCCGGGGGCGAAATCGTTGATACCCGCTACGGCAAAGAGACGTTCTTCGCCTATGGAGCCGTCGCAGGACGCGCGGAAACCCCTGCCAACGGACTCGCCAAGACCCACCGTTTTGAGACGGGACAGTCCCTCCACACCCTTCAGGTGAATATTGCTCTCCCCAGGAACGGAATGTTCTACGAGGGGTGGGTGGAGAACCCCAAAACTGGCGAGAAACTCAGTACCGGTCACTTGCAGAGCATTCAGGGGGATGCACGACATAATCTGAGCTTTGAGACAGAGAAGGATCTGAGCGCTTTTACGAAGGTGACTATCACATTGGAAGATGATGATGGCAACTCTGCACAGGGAACGGTGGTGGCGGAGGGTACGCTGAAGGAATTGAAGCGGGATAAATGATGATTCTCCGCAATTTTGAGTTCAGAAACCCTGCGGCCCTGTGCGCGGATGCGCATCAATGAAGGGTTGTGTGTTCCGTCCTCCGTCGTTTCACTGTTTCGTAAGGGCGGAGCTGGTGGGGCTTCCATCCTCTCGCGGTTCCCGTTAGCCGAGGACCGGGAGACTCATCACCATGGCGAGGGAAACGAAGGTGATGAGCAGCGCGTGCATCAGCACGAGCGGGGTGGAAGCACAATGAAGTGGGTGCTTCACGATGATTATGGTATGGGGACGCATAAAAGGCGGGCAGTGTACTTATGCGTCTGATGTTGTCCAGCATCATTTGACTCACTTTTGTATACGATGGGCCGGTATATTCAGAATAAATGCGTGTTCTTGGCTCCACGAAGACAAAATATTCAATTCTATACGGGGGGGTTGGGGGAGGGGGTATGTTGTATAAAAAATGTGTACAATAATCAGGTGTCGCTATGACATCCAAAACACATATTTGACTTAAAATCAAAATAGAAGAAATCGCAGTTGTCGAAATCGCCGGAAAAAGAAGGTGTGAAATTCTTAGGATTGGCTCTGCGATGAGGAAGCCAGTCGGTTACGCTGTAATGCATATTCGAAGGCATCAACGACGCATTCCCAGCCTGCTTCGATGGAGTTTTCGCTCACGCCGGTGGTGGTGAAGACCTCCTCCCCGTTCCTCCATTCCACCGTTACCAGCACAGGGGCGTGTTCTCCTTCTTCCGATTGTGGCACTTTCTCCACGCGATAGTCTTCCAGTGTGATCCTTGGCGCTCTTCCCTCGAATTTACGGGCCATTGCCTGTAAAACTGTCTCGGTCAGGGCGCCGATGGGGCCGATGTCCTCCGCCACCTCAAGGAAGACAGTATCATCGCCGTTGATCCCGATCTTGACTATGGCCTTGGTCTTCGGTTTCGAGTCCTTCTTCCTCGCAATCGGATCGGCCCCCAGAGGGGTGAGGTTGCTGTGCACTTCCGCTTCTACGATTCTCAGAATACGGTCCAATTTGCCTAATGCTTCCAACATGACAAGTTCCAGCGATGCATCCGCATGATCGAATGAGTACCCTTGCGATTCCAATGATTTGATGACGTCGAGTATCTTTTTCTGCTGGGCAGGGCTTCCGGATAATTCCGTTTTAAGGAGTGGATCAAGAAGTTTTGCCCTCCGGATCAATGCCCGAACGTTGCTCAAGCCCGATTGATTGGAACCGACGATCCGGCGCTCATTGCCCATGGTTTCGGGCGGGATGCATTCGTAGGAGGCGGGGGTGCGTTCCACGGCGGCGGCATGCATGCCTCCCTTATGCGCAAAAGCGTTCTTTCCTACGAACGGTTGGCCGTCATGACGGCGGAGCCGGACGCGGAGGGCTATCTGCTGGGAAATATCGGTGAGTTCCCGAAGGTTTTCCTGCGGGATGGTCTCAAACCCGTCCATGTGGAGATTCATGATGGTTTGGCAGAGATCCAGATTGCCGGTGCGTTCCCCGAATCCGTTCCAGGTTCCCTGCACGTGCCGCACTCCCGCGGCCACGCCCGCACGCATATTTGCGGTGGCAAGACCCCGGTCATTATGCGGATGGAGACCGATGATGGCATTCCGGAACTCCTTGCGGACCGCTTCGACGGCGCGCTGCACCTGTTCCGGAGGCGTTCCGCCATTGGTATCGCACAGGACAAGGCGCTGTGCCCCCGCCCGGAAGGCGGCTTGGAGGGTTGCCAGCGCATGGTCAGGATCTTCTCTGTAAGCATCGAAGAAGTGCTCGGCATCGTAGAGAAGCGTGTGCACGCCATTTTCACGCAGAAATTGCAATGATTCGCCGATCATTGCCAGATTTTCTTCCGGAGTCGTCCGGAGAATCTTCTGCACCTGGAAGCGTGAACTCTTGCCGACCAAAGTGATCGCCGGCGCCTGACATGCGAGGAGACTCTTCAGGCCTTGATCCTGATCGGGAGAGCTCTCTTTGCGACGGGTCATCCCGAAAGCAGTGAGAATCGCTTTGCGCAGGGGGTCATGCCGAAGCGTTTCAAACAGCTCCCGATCGGTCGGATTGGAGTCGGGGAACCCTCCTTCCACCATGGGAAGACCGATGCGGTCATCCATGCGGGCGATCCAGAGCTTCTGGGGGGTTTGCATGGTGATGCCGGCCGCCTGGGCGCCGTCACGGCAGGAAACGTCACAGAGTTCGACGTGTGAATCCATATGGGGAAAGGGGGAAATACAAAAAACCCGCTTGGCGCGGGAGAGTAGGGGATAAAGACGCAGCTACTTCCTCAACGCCTTGGGGCGCGGGTGATAATAATGCTGCGAATGATGATGGAGCGTTTCATGACCGGAGGGATTGTACGTCGATGCGAACAGTTGTCAAGAATCGTTTCTTTCTTTGAGAATGGTCAGGGTGAAAGGACTTCCCTCGTGGTTCGACGGGCTCACCATGACATTGCTGTGCTCGGGATAAGCTTCTCATTCATTCGTTTCAATGGATTGTTTCATTCAAAAAACCGCGGCGAAGCGCGGGTCTCGCGGGTTCCCGCGCTGGAGCCGCACCCACTCAGGGAAAAGAGAGTTCATGAGAGAAAAACCGTAGGTTTGTCTCTCATGAATCAATGGTCGGGGTGAAAGGACTCGAACCTTCGACCTCACGGTCCCGAACCGTGCGCTCTACCAACTGAGCTACACCCCGATTTCCCGCGGATGATACTGGCAAATGGCCGCTGAGCCAACAATTCATTGAAAGTCTCCGAAGGTGCAATGGCATCCTGCTCCGCCCTTCGCTACTGTACTTCGGCTCATGAAGGATTTCTTCAAAGTCGTGGCCATCGGAATGATCGGGATCATCGTCGCGATCGTATATCTCGGATTCCTGTGTAAGGAAGACTGGTGCATATCTTTTTCACTTTCCAAAATCAGCAAGGCGGTGGATTTTGCATCCTGCCGGGAATTGGGATTCCCAATTTCCAAGTCGCACCCGCCGCGTTGCACCGCAGGCGTGAAAAGTTTCCTGCAGGATGACACCATGCCGCTGCGCGTCTTCGAGCCGGAGGATGATGTCTCATTGGGATTGCCTCTCTCGATTAAAGGGGAAGTTCTGACGGAATCCGGAACGATGCTCCTGTACCGTTTGAGTGAGCGTGACGGGTACACGCTGCGGGAGGATGCCGTTCCTCTTCCGCAGGGGGGTTCCGGACAGTACGTTGCTTTTCACATCAGCGCTTCTTACCCGAAGCCCTTGGGGACAGGAGGGACACTGGAGGTTTTTGAAGTCTCGGGCACGAAGAAGGCACCCGTGGAAAAGAATCGTGTGACGATTCCCGTGACCTTTGCTCCGGTCGAAGCGATGGAGCTCAAGATCTTCTTCGGCAACAGCGAGCGTGATCCGCAGTCTCTGGCTTGCGACGTGTCCTATCCTGTGCCGCGTCGGATCGCAGTGGCGACGAAGGATCTCCCGCAGGCGGTGCTTCAGGAACTTCTGCGGGGGCCGTCGCTCGGTGAACAGAACCAGAAATTCTTCACGAGCATTCCGGAGGGTGTTTCCATCCGGACACTCTCCTGGAACGAGGGCAGGCTCACGATCGATCTCTCCGGCGGACTGACGGAAGGGGTGGCCGGATCCTGCAGGGTGATGGCGATCCGTTCGCAGATTGAACGTACCGTGAAACAATTCCCTTCCGTGACGGAAGTCGTGATCACCGTCGATGGATTGAGTGAAGAAGTTTTGCAGCCTTAATTCGCAGTCGAGTTCGGCGGATTCGCCTTGCGTAAACTTCTGCGGACGCTCTCAATCGATTGGATGGTGCGGCTGTTTTTTTCACCCTGTCCGCTGCGGCGCTGCATTTTCTGATCAAGTAATCTCTGGAAGCCGCCACGAATCCGTTTTTGGGCATTCAACCGCCGGGCAGCTTCACGGTCGGAGCGGTTGGAAAGACGCTTCAATTCTTGCATATTGTCGTCCGCAATCTTCTGCGCATGCTGTTTCATATTGATGCACTGACGCAGTTTTGTGAGGAGTGCCGCCTCCAAATCCCCCTGTCCGAAAGGGAGGGAGGCGCGGCATTCGGTATCCCATTCCTGTTGCTGCACTTGCTCGGGCGTGAGGTCCGTTGTCACGGGGTCGGCGGCCAGAGCGAATCCGGGAAGAAAAATGAGGAGGAGCGGAAGCGGGGAGAGAACGATGCGCATGGCGCCATTGTGTCGCGATTCCATGAATCGGCGCAACGAGTCTCGGCTGACAAGGAGTGAAGATTGTGTGATTTCTGCCCATGAAATGTCGGTATAATCCGGCCATCATGAAGCTTTCGTCTCCTCTTCGGGAGGTCCTGCGCACGACAGGCAATCACCTGAAGGCGCTGGAGGATATGGGGCTCCGGACGGTGGAGGACCTTCTTCTCTACCTTCCCCGCAGCCATGAGGATCTGAGTCAGATCCGGACCGTCGCCGCGGCGCCCCTGAATGAAAAAACGACGATCCGCGGAACGGTCGGGAAGGTGGAACTGGTGCGGATTCGCGGCGGCAGGAGACTGGTGAAGACGCTCTTCACCGATCTGGACGGAGGCACCGCGGAGGTGGTGTGGTTCAACCAGCCGCACGTGACGCGCATGCTGAAGGAAGGGGACGAAGTGGTTCTCACCGGAAAATTGCAGGAGGACGGCTACAAATTGAAGATGATGAGTCCCCAGTTCGAACGTGCCGGCACCCGTCCGCTGGTTCATGCGGGGCGGCTTGTGCCGATCTACCCGCAGCACGACATCATCAACACCAAGTGGTTGCGGGAGAAAATGTCCGTGTTGCGGGAGGCAATCAGGGAACTTCCGGAAACACTGCCGGAAGAGATTCTGCGTGAGGAGAAGCTTCTTTCCCGCGCCGCGGCCGTGGAGGCGCTGCATTTTCCGGACAAGCCCGAAGACGTGGAGGGCGCGCTCCATCGCATGGCCTTCGAGGAGATGTACCGCATCCAGATGGAGGCATTGGAGCGCCGCCGTGACTGGCAGCGTGACCGGCAAGAGCGACTCCGGATTCCCATGGAGGTCGAACTGATCAAAGCGTTCTTCCAGACGCTCAAATTCACCCCGACGGGAAGTCAGAAGATTGCCATTTACGAAATTCTCCGGGACATGGAGAAGGATGTTCCGATGTCGAGGTTGCTCGAAGGCGATGTGGGATCGGGGAAAACGCTGGTGGCCACGGCCGTCATGGCGAACGTGCTTGTGCACGGCGGCCAGTGCGCGCTCATGGTGCCGACGGAGGTGCTCGCGCGACAACATGCGGAAGTAATCGGAAGGACGCTTGTTCAGCTCTTCAATCATCTGGAACAGAAGCGGAAAAAAAACGAGCGGGTGCCGGCGTTGCGATGTCCGGTGGTCACATTACTGACCGGCTCCCTTCCGGCGGAGGAGGCATCCCGCGTCCGGCGGATGATTGCGGAAGGACGGGCGGACATCATTGTCGGGACGCATGCGCTCATTCAGGAGTCCGTGGAGTTCCCCGATCTGAAGTTCGTGATT
Organism: Candidatus Peribacteraceae bacterium; assembly: GCA_028707875.1. Lineage (GTDB taxonomy): Bacteria > Patescibacteriota > Gracilibacteria > Peribacterales > Peribacteraceae > JAQWAC01. The sequence goes on from JAQWAC010000008.1 coordinate 32,544, forward strand.
GTGGATGAGCAGCATCGCTTCGGGGTTGATCAGAGAGAGCGATTGCAGGAGAAGGGGAGTCCGCACTTCCTCGCAATGACGGCGACTCCCATTCCGCGCACGCTCGCGCTCACGGCGTACGGGCACCATGATCTCTCTGTTCTGCTGGAGAAGCCCGGGAATCGTCGTCCCATCCGGACAAAAGTCGTCTCCCCGCAGGATCGCGGGACGGTGGAGAAATTCGTGGAGCAACAGATTGCGGAAGGGCGACAGGCCTTCGTCATCTGTCCGCTGATCCGCGAATCGGGGAACGAGGAAATTGCTGAGGTGAAGAATGTGGAGCAGGAGGTGCAGCGCCTGAAAGAAAGTTTCCCGCGTCGTCGCGTTGCGATGCTCCACGGTCAGATGGTTCCGAAGGAGAAGGAACAAGTCATGCGGGCGTTCAAAGACCGGCAATCCGACATCCTCGTCTCCACTTCCGTCATTGAGGTCGGCATCGATGTGCCCAACGCTTCTCTCATCCTCATCGAGGGGTCGGAACGTTTCGGGCTTGCACAGCTCCACCAGTTTCGCGGGCGTGTGGGTCGCGGGGAGCATCAGAGCCACTGCTTCCTCTTCACCACGACCCCCGAGCAGGCGCGATCTCTGCGCCTCAAAGCGATGGAACAGCACGAGAGCGGCTTCACGCTGGCGGAGATTGATCTGAAGATCCGGGGGCCCGGAGAGCTCTTTGGTACGCGGCAGAGCGGCTTTGCCCTGAGTGCCTTCCAGGAGTTTTTTCGGCCGGAATTCATTGCACGGGCACGTAAAGCAGCGGAAAAGACTCTTGGGGAAAAATCGTTTGTTTCGGGCTCTGCGGCTGCTAGACTGCCGTAAGCGTTCCGCACTCATTCTATGGCACAACCGACCCCTCCTCCGCCTCCCCGTCCCGGTGATCCCGTACCTGCAGGCGGACTCGATCCGACGCAGGTTTTCGGCACACCGCCCCCTCCTCCGCCCGCACAGCAGTCCCAGAAGGGAGCGCAGTCAGGGC
>JAQWAC010000052.1 GCA_028707875.1 Candidatus Peribacteraceae bacterium
TACGAAGTCGCCGCCCGCTTCCTGCTCCCCGGAGACAAAATTCAGACCAAGGCGGAAGCGCTCTCCGAAGGACAGAAAGGCCTGCTCTGCTTCGCGCGGTTCCATCTGCAGAAACCGACGCTCCTGATTCTGGACGAGCCGACCAACCATATTAATTTCCGTCATATCCCCGCGATTGCCAAGGCGATCAACCGGTACGAAGGAGGTTTGATCCTTGTGAGCCACGATACGAATTTCGTGAATCTGATCGAAATGAATCAAACGCTGGATCTGGGAGCGCTGTAAGCCGGAGTCCGCTACATTCCCTGCATGCCCCGACTGCGGAAACACACCGTCCTCACGAAACCGCGTGCCGGCACGAAGGTTGCCGATACTGAAGCGACGCGGAAGAAAATACTTAAGCATCTGGTATCGAAAGCCGTGCAACGGAATACGGAACGCACAACCGTTATCCTGACACCGTGTCAGGAACAGGCGTGGGCGCTGCTGCAGGGCAACGACAATATTTTCCTCACGGGAGCGGCGGGCACGGGCAAGAGTTTTCTCCTGGGGAAATATTTGGAGGGGAAACCTTCCGCCCTCTATCCCGTCGTCGCATCCACGGGCGTTTCCGCCATTCTGGTCGGGGGACGGACGTTCCACAGCTTCTTCGGGATCGGAATCATGGAAGGCGGCGCGGAGACGGCGGCAAGGCGGGCCTGCGAGAACAAGCGCGTGGTGACGCGGCTGCGCCGTGCGCGGGGGGTCGTCATCGACGAGATCTCCATGCTTCCCGGCGAAGCCCTGCGCGCCGCGGATCGGGTGGCACGCGTGGCACGCGGCATCGACGCGCCGTGGGGCGGGTTGCAGGTGATCGCCGTGGGAGACTTCGCCCAGCTCCCGCCCGTCTCCGACGGAAAAGAAGGAAAGGATTGGGCGTTCATGAGCGAGGTTTGGGATGAAAGCGACTTCTCGCCCGCTCTGCTCTCCACCTGCGTGCGCACCAAAGAACCGGAATTCCTGCGCATTCTCAACTTTGTCCGCGAGGGCGTCGTGAATGAAGAAGTGACGGACTTCCTCAATGCACGTTTTCTGCCGCCCACGCTCGGCTTTGACGGAACGCGTCTCTTCCCCCATCGCGCGACGGCGGAGGCGCACAACCGCCGGAAACTCGACGAGCTCCCCGGCATGCCGCAGATTTTCCAGACCATCTACAAAGGGCGCGAGCAGTCCGTCACCCAGTTGCGCCGCAACTGCCCCGTCCCCGAGTCGCTCCATCTGAAGAAGAACGCGCTTGTCATGGTGCGGAAGAACGACGTATCGGGGAAGATGCGCTATGTGAACGGCAGTCTCGGCACACTCCGGCACATCGAACCCGATTGCCTCACCATCGCGCTGTTCACGGGCGAGACAGTGGAGATCGAGAAGACGGCTTTCGCTCTTCTGGACGGCAACGGCAACGAGACGGCAGTCGCCGTGAACTTCCCCGTCAATCTCGCCTGGGCGAGCACCATCCACAAATCTCAGGGCGCCACGCTCGATCGTCTGATGGTGGATCTCTCCTCGCTCTGGGAACCGGGACAGGCCTACGTGGCGTTGAGCCGCGTCCGGTCCGCCGCAGGACTCTTCGTCGAGCGCTGGAATCCGCGGTCCATCATCGCGGAACCGCAGGTGATGGAGTACTACCGGCGGATGGGAGCGTAAAGAAGCGTCTCATCGGTGAACACGGATCTTGCGAAGTGCACCTCGCTCAAAGGCGCCGACAAGGTCAAGTGCCTGAGTGAACTCCGCTTCAGGAAGAAGTAGCTGAGTCACTGGCGTTTTCCTCTGGTAGCGTCGTTCCAAATAATGTTACCGATCAACCCGTCACAAACATTATATTGCCTGTATGGGAGAGAATACGCATACTGTTCACCAATGTATGACGCGCATCTGTGAGCACCCCGCGTGCGGCATTGGAATTATTAAAATATCAGTTTGTTTTGTTTCCGCCATCACCCTCTGTTGCGGCTCGCTTTCTCCTGCCCACGCAACCTCATCGTGGCTGAACGGCTGGAGCTATCGGCAGGCGATTACGGTGGATAACGCCGGCATGACAGCCACGCTCACGAATTTTCCGCTGTACGTGCCTCTGGCATCCGACGGTGCCGGAGCGGGCATCGCAAGCAAGATCCAGGACACCGGCAACGATATCCGCTTCACGTCATCGGACGGCGCCACGACGCTGCCGTACGAGCGCGAGAGCTACAGCGAAGCATCGGGCAACGCTGCAGGAAACTTCTGGGTGGGCGTGACACTGAACGCGGATAACGATGCCGCCACCGACGACACGGTCTACCTGTACTACGGGAATACGGGTGCAGCGGACGGAAAGGATGTTGCAAACGGAACCAATGATGTTTGGGACAGTAACTTCAAGGGAGTGTGGCACCTTTCGGGATCCACGTTGAGTGCGCTGGATTCCACGGGCAATGCGAATGACGGCACCAACAACGGGGCGACAGCGGCCACGGGCAAGGTGGGCAATGGCGGGAGTTTTGACGGAACAAATGACTATATTTCCATTCCCGACAGCACCAGCTGGGATTTTGGTACGGGCGCTTTCTCCGTCTCCATGTGGTTCAAAAAAACGAGCGAATCCAGAGGAGACATCTTCAATAAGAAGAGTGTCGATGAGAGCGATGACGTCGGTCTGCTCCTCCAGGACGATGAGACGATGGACGTGTTTTTCAAGACCGACACGGTGGGGGACATTGTGGTCAGTAACGGTCACGTCTTCACCCTCAACGCATGGCATTACGCGACCATGGTGCGGGACGGCAGCAGCAATCTGACGACCTATATCGACGCCGCTGCAGATGGCTCCGGCACCAGCGGCGGGAACATGAATAACAACAGCGCCGACATCTGGATCGGTTCGAACCATGACTCTTCTCTGGTCCCCTCTCTCCCGCATACCGGTCTCATCGACGAAATCCGCATCTCGAATGTCGCCCGCTCCGCCGCATGGATCAGCTTCGAGTACAACAACATGAACCAGACGGGCAACGCACTGGCCTTCGCCGCGGAGGAGGATGCAATCGACGGCTGGTCCTACCGCAAAAAGATCACCATTGACCACACGAATGTCGATGCGGCCCTCACGGATTTTCCGCTCCTCGTCAGGATCGATCAGGATACCGACTTCGGCACCGAGGCGCAGAGCGACGGCGAAGACATCCACTTCACGTCGAGCGACGGCAAAACAATACTGCCCTACGAACGGGAGAGCTGGCGCGTGCGGGCGGGATCGGGCTCCGGCCTCTTCTGGGTGAAGGTGCCTTCCGTTTCAAACACGACGGATACGACGATCTACGCGTTCTACGGCAACAGCAGTGCCGCCGACGGGCAGGACGCGACGAATGTCTGGGACACGAATTTCAAAGGCGTGTGGCACCTCAAGGAAACCGCTACGGACGAACAAACGACTTCCGACCTCCACCAGGATTCCACTTCGAACAACAATGATGGCGATCAGACAGGAAATATGAATACTACAGGCAAAATATTCAATGCTCAGGACTTCGACGGGACGAATGATTATGTGTTTCTCGGAAACCCCGCTTCTCTGAATTTCAGCGGAACCGCCGCGCGAACCATTTCGGCTTGGGTGAACACGGACACGGTTTCCTCGAGTTGGCTCACCGCTGTTTCGGGTGACCAGTCCGGCGGTGGCCAAATCTACCGGTTCCAATTGGATGATACGGCAAGTCCTAATCGAAAAATCGCTTTCGTGATGAGGAATAGCGCGGGAAATGATCAGGTGCTACGAAGCTCGAGTGCGCTCTCAGCCAGTACGTGGTACCACATTGCCGGCGTCTATAACGGCACGCAAATGCTGCTCTATCTCAACGGTCTCCAGTCGGGCACTCCGATCACGATGACCCCCATTTCGGGCGACCTAGCAGAGGCGGATATCGGGGCACATAGCGGACATGACCAAAACTGGAACGGAGCTATTGATGAAGTCCGTATCTCCTCCGCCGCCCGTTCGGCGGCATGGGTGAAGTTCGAGTACTACAACACGGGGGCGGTGGATAATGAGCTCGCATGGAGTCCGGAGCAGGATGCCGTGACGGGAAAATCCGCGACGACCACGACGCTCGCCTCTTCGGACACGACCATCGGGAACGGTCAATCCGTCACTCTCACTGCAACGCTCTCTCCTTTGACAGCAACGGGAACTGCGACCTTCAAGAACGGAGCGACAACACTGGGGACCGTGACACTCAGTCACGGGAGCGGATCGATCACGGTCACGGATCTCGCCGCAGGAACACATAGTCTCACGGCGGAGTATGGAGGCAATGCGGAATTCACAACGTCGACTTCGGCTGCGGTCACCCAGACCGTGCAAGGCGTGGGTACCTGGCCCTACCGAAAGGCGATCACCGTAGACAATACCAATGTTGATTCCAACCTTACGAATTTCCCGCTCCTTGTGAAGATCGGCGCCGATACGGATATCGGCGGCAGGAGTCAAAATGACGGCGATGATATCCGGTTCGCTTTGAGCAATGGAACAATCCTCCCCTACGAGCGGGAGGATTTTCGCGTGCGGTCCGGCTCCGGCTCGGGAAACTTCTGGGTGAAAGTGCCCACCATCAAGGCAAGCGGAAGCGGAAACGGCAGTGGCGCGACGATTTACCTGTACTACGGCAGCGGCGCTGCGGCGAATGGAGAGGATGCGACAAACGTCTGGGATTCAAATTTCCGCGAAATATATCATTTCGGCAGTGCAAGCATGGGAGCGGATTCAACGGCATTGAACAACGACGGCACGGTCACGAATGTGACGAGTACGACAGGAAAAATCGGCAGTGCGGGGCAATTCAACGGAAGCTCCACATATATCGATAATTTTTCCGCGTCTCTCTCTCCCGCCACGAGCGCCCGCACCGTCTGCTCATGGATCAACACATCTTCCACGACGAGGGAAGGAATCGTCGCCACCTGCGGAAACGACATCGATGGCCACAGTACGGGGTGGGTCTTCACGGCGAATAGAACGACAGCGGGAAATCTCACCTATTTCCACACGGGTGGCGGAACCGCAGAGGTCTCCGCAGGAATCACCACGAATGCCTGGCATTATGTTTGTGCCACACTCTCTTCTGGAACGGTCACCCTGTTCAACAACGGCTCGCAGGCGGGCTCTTCGACGGCCGGTTTCAGCGCTGATTACGAAAGTGATTTCAAGGGCATCATCGGCGGCGAAAACAACGTCTATGGAGCCATCTTCACGGGGATGATTGATGAGACCCGTTTGAGTACAACCGCCCGCTCCTCTGCATGGCTGTCCTTCGAGTACTACAACATGGGAGCATCGGATAACGAGCTCTCATGGAGTGGAGAGCAATCAGCTGCAACGGGATTCGCGGGAGATACCACTGCCCCCACGCTCTCCGGCATTGCCTCTTCCGTCACATCATCCTCCGCAGACATCACGTGGACCACGAATGAGAAAGCCAGTTCACGCGTGCAGTACGGAACAACGTCAGCACTGGGTTCGGCAACCACAGAAGCAGACACAGGCGCGGGGGTGACGTCACACTCGGTGACACTCTCGGGTTTGCCTGTCTGCACCACCTACTTCTACCGCCCCCTCTCGAAGGACCCCTCGCTGAATGCGGCCACCGGCTCCACACTGTCCTTCACCACCACCGGCTGCACCAATTCCGCAACGGTGAGCTCACAGACAGGCAGTACCGTGACCACGGCGGGAGGCAGCCTTGATATGACCAACGGCGGTTCCGGCGCGACGCTGTCCGTCCCCGCGAGCGCCGCGACCAATACGTTTACCCTCCAGATCAAGAAGATCGACAAAACCACGGTGATCGTGGCGACTTCCACGCCTTCCGGAATGTCCACCATCGGGGATCACACCTACGACATCCGCGCCATCAGCGGGGCGACCCTTGTCACGAGCTTTCTGCAGCCGATCACGGTCACCATGGAATACACGGATGTACAAGTGAGCGGCTATGAGGAAAGTACCCTTTGGATCTATCGCTGGGACGGGAGCAGCTGGAACGCCCTGAGCAGCTGTTCCGTGGATACATCAGCGAACACAGTGACGTGTACGACCACGCACTTCTCCACCTTCGGGCTCTTCGGGAACGGGGTGACCACGAACGCCGCGGCGGCGGCGACACAGGGAACCGGCGGCAGACGCGGAAGCACTCAGGACATGGCCGTCCGTATCGCCGCGGCAAGGAATGCCCTGATCGCGCGGTTTGAGGGAAAGCAACGGGAGAGCCGGAAGATCGCGGCGGAGGAAGAGACGAAGATCATCGTTGTGAAGCCGTCGGATGAAGATACCGCCTCCGAACGTGAGGCGGAGATTGCGAAGAGAATCGAGGAACGGAAAGCGGAGATCGCACGAATCGAGCGGACGAAGAAGGAGTTTGAAGACAAATTCGCGCTGCACCGTGAGAAGCGCATGGCGAATGCCGTCGCTCAGGAAAAAAAGAAACTTGCCGATGCGACTGCCGCACTGGAAGCGGAACAGCTGGCTCTGAAGACGGAGCAGACGGCGAATGAACAACGGAGAGCGGAGAGACTGGCGGAGCGGGAGAAGCAGGATGCACTGGAACATGCCGGGGAGGGGTTGGCGGCCAAGGAAAGAGAAAGGAAGATTGCCGAGCGTATCGCGGCACGCAGGGAAGACATTGCGAGGATCGAACGGGCGAAGAAGGAGTTTGAAGAGCAGTATGCCCTGCATCTGGAGGAGCGTATGGCGCACGCCGCCGCAGAGGAGCAGAAGAAGCTGGATGAGGCGCATACGGCCCTGCTGGCGGAGCAGGAGGCCCTGAAGGAAGAACAGGCGGCCAATGCACGGCGCAGGGAGGAAAGACTGGCGGAGCAGGATGCGGCTGAGCAGGAAAAAGCGAAGGCGGCGGCACCTTCTCCCGCGGATTCCCTCCCGGTTCTCGCTGCCCGTCGCGGCAGGCTCTATGCCGTGGTGAATGAAACTCCCGTCCTCTACGGCGATGTCGTGGTCTCGGCATGGTATGCACCGTATGTCTCCTATGTCGTGGAGGAGAAGATCGCCACGGGGTATGCCGATGAGACGGGAAAGCCCAAAGGGGAATTCGGCGTGGGCAATCCTGTGACCTATGCGGAAGTATTGAAGATGGCATTGAACGCCGCAAAAAAAGATATGACTTCCCTCCCCCCTCCGCGCAACACCTCCGCGCAGGGAACGTGGGCTGCGGGCTTTGTGGCTCAGGCGGAAGCATTGAGCCTGTCTGTGTTCACTCCGTCCCTGAATGTGCAGATGCCTGCGTCACGAGGGGCGGTGATTCAGACGATTCTGGAAGTGATGGGAGTCCCCGTCGCGAATCAATCCCCGACATTCTCCGATGTCCCCGCAAATAACCCCTATGCCCGCGCCATCGCCACGGCATCATTCTACGGTCTCATCAGCGGAGATACGGACAGTCAGGGCAATGCTTTGAATACATTCAGGCCGGAAGATCCCATCACCCGTGCGGAGGTGTCGAAGATCATTGCACTTGCGAAGGAGGCGCTGAAGTAGGAAACGGTTCCCCCCTCTCACTCGTCTCTCGCCATCGCGGCGGCGGCATTCGTTCCGCCGAAGCCGGCGGCGGTGCTCACCCCCAACACGCCCTTCGGATCGATCACCACATTCCCGCCGCACGGAATGCTGTCGGCAACGGCTTTGAGCGAAGATGAATCGACGGATACCCCCTCCTTTTCCAGAATCTTCGGATCCGTCTGCCGGAAAGCAGGATCCACTGTTTCGGTGCTGGGGAATTTCGGAACGATGCCATGACGCATGGCTTCCAGAAGGGCGATGATATTCATCATGAAGGCGGGACCGAGCGTGTGACCGATCCCCTCTTTTGTTCCCGCAGCCACATATCGGCCATCTTCTGCGATGCCCCCGAGAATATGTGCCGCGGCATACAACTCATTGATGGCTCCTGCATGCGTTCCCGTTCCGTGCAGATAATGCACCAATTGCCCCTGAAATTCCGGGATAGTGATGCCGCTTGCCGTGAGAAGCTGCTCAAGCAAAGCCGACTGTCCCGTGATGGTTCCGTCAGCGAGACTCTTCCCGAATTTCCGCGTCTGACACGTATTCGCAGCCACACCGAGCACACGCGCAAGCGGCTCCGCCTTCAGGAGATCGGCGACCCTCCTGCGCATCATGACGATGACACCGGCGGCATTCCCCGGCACGAACCCGTCGCGATCCGCTCCGTATGCCGTGAGCGCATGTTCCGCACCGCGACCGTTCCGC
>JAQWAC010000053.1 GCA_028707875.1 Candidatus Peribacteraceae bacterium
TTCCCGGTTCTGAAGTTCCTCGGCACCATGGGGGAATCGTACTTTGACTGGTACGAGAAACTGAAAGCGGGGAAGCGGAAGGAGCGGTAAAAAAGAACCGCACTTGTTTGACACCCTGCTTTGTCGGGGACGAAGATGCGGGCTCCAATTTTCGCGATGGCAACAGCTGAATCATCGGATGTACGCAGCGGAGTGCGTTGCTCCGCTTCCCAGGTTCATGATTTTTTGACTGAGGCGTGTTTTGAATTTCCCGATCTCAGCAAACAGGTGGATTTTATTGAAGTCCAACAGGGCGTTCAGGTCGTGGTTCATGCACAGAGCGAGCAAGGCGCTGCAAAAATCCGTGCGCTTCTTACCGCACTGGGAAAGGTGGAAGTCGTGACGGATGCGCCCGCAGGATCTTCTGTCGCCTCCGATGCACGGAATCCGCAGAAATTGTTTCCTTTTATGACCAACGGAAACGGAAACGGGAAGGGGACGGTGCTTTAAAAGTCCTTCCGTTCCCTCTACAATCTCTTCATGCCGTTCGATATCGGTTCCCTCCTGATCTTCGCCGTCGTCATCGCGTCGGGATTCGTTGCGATGAAGAACCAGAAGTCCTGGCAGCGCCTGAGTCTGAAGCAGAAGGTCCTCCGTGCATCCCTCTCCGCAATTATCGCATTTCTGGTGGCCGTGGGCATCGTTGCCATTGTGACCTCCATCAAAACCTGACCGTATCCTTGTGACAGGAGGATTTTCCCCTCTCCATCGTTCGTTCCCCGCCCGCCCCATGGTTCGTACGCTCGCTCAGAAGTACCGGACGGTTGTCCTGCGAACGTTCTTCAAAACCATCGCAACGGGCGTGATCATTTTCCTGCTGGCGGGGAAAATTGATTACTGGCAGGGGTGGGTGTTCACGATCGGCATGCTCGCGGTCGCCGCGGCCAACGCGTGGATCTTCCGCAGGCGCAAGTCGCTCCTGATTGAACGGATGATGCCCGGAAAGGGGGCCAAAGGGTGGGACCTCGTGATCCTGATGCTGTTCGGTCTCCTGACGCTCACGGAGCTCACAGTGGGCATTTTGGATACCGCGCGCTTCCGCTGGACGAACCCGCCCGTGCCGCCCGTCACCTATGCCTGCGGATATTTCGCGCTGATGATCGCGGGTATCCTGATCGTGTGGGCGATGCTCTCCAACAACTACTTCTCCTCCGTGGTGCGCATCCAGAAGGAACGCGGGCACAAGGTCGCCTCCCGCGGTCCGTATGCGTCCGTCCGTCATCCGGGGTATGACGGCGTGATGCTTTCCGCCCTCGGACTCGCCCTCGCATTCGGCTCCCTGTGGGCGCTGATTCCCGCGGTCTTCGTCTGCGTGCTCTTTGTCATACGCACGGCTCTGGAAGATGCGACGCTCCGGAAGGAATTGCCGGGGTACAAGGAATACGCAAAGCATGTGCGGTATCGGCTGGTGGCGGGGATGTGGTAGATCCGATGAAGAAATTCTGCCCGCTCCGACGATGTGACTGAGTGGAGAGTGCGTTACAATGACGCCATGAAATTGTTCCTGAAAGTCCTTCTGGCCATCGCGATCGTCGGCGTCGCATGTGCGATCGGGGCGTTGGTTGCCGGGATCCCGATTACGGCAAACTTTGGCAAACAGTTCTTCCCGCTCTTTGGAAAGGAAACGGATCGCAATCAGCTTCTCAAGAACGCTGCGCTGAAGCTCAAAAGTGCGTCTCTCTGCGAAAAACTCCCCGATGCGACGGGAGGGTCCGCCGGTTCCGGCACGGGCGTCATGCCGAAAAATTCGGCGAGGACGGAATGTCTGACGGATCTGGCAGTCCTGACAAATGACACGAATCCGTGCGGGAAAATCCGGAGTGTCTTTCCTGCTGCGACGAAGGTCGACTGCCTCATGAAAATTGCGACCGTCAACAAGAATGCCGCAGCGTGCGCGTTGATCGTCGGCCGCTCAAAGAGCTGGACGGGCATCGAGGTGGATGCGGATTTTTGCAGGTCCGTTCTAAAGAATATGCAAACCGGAAGCGGTGCGACGATACGCGCTCTCTCGCAGAATCTCTGCAATGCAGACGCCGATTGCCTGGGGATCTGTCAGGGGAAAAATGCAGTTTCGATGATGTGCAGAGACGGACGATGCAAGGCCCGAACGCAAAAATCCGAAGCGTGCGGCGAAAAGGGGGAAGGATGGTCGTGCGTCGTCTTCAACGGCGTTGCGGGCTGCCGCAAACCGGAAGAGGGAACGGAGCCGTTCTGCAACTCCGCAGCCGATTGTCTGGGTGTCTGTCGGGGCAACGACGCATTCATGCCTGAGTGCAAGGATGGCAGATGTTCTGCAGATCCGAAAACACTGGAACGATGCGATGCCAAAGGAAAGGGGTGGTCCTGTTCCGTGCTGGATGGAGTGGCACAGTGTCGCAGACCCAAAGAGGGTGACCAGAAGGCGTGCAATAAGGCGTCCGACTGTACGTCCTACTGTCAGGGAACCGACCTTGTCATCAACGTCGACTGCCGTGACGGACGCTGCGGCGCCAATCTGGAATCATCAAAGCGTTGCAGCGAAATCGGGAAGGGATATGCCTGCTCCGTCTTCAAGGGAATCGCCGCCTGCCGCAGGCCACCGGAAGGAGCGCTGGAAGAGTGCAATGAGGCGTCCGATTGCACGACTTCCTGTCAGGGCGACAACATCGTCCTGCTGAAGACCTGCACGGACGGCCGATGTGCCATGAGCAAGACGTCGGATTACTGTGACCGATACGGGGAAGGATGGAAATGTTCCGTCGTAAACAGAATCGCCGCCTGCCGGAAGCCCAGAGGTGAAGATACTCCGCAGGAGTGCAACACATCCGACGAATGCAGAACGTTCTGTGATGGGACGGATCGTCTTGTACGAATGCTCTGTCAGGGGGGACGATGCACCGCCGATCCCAAGACGTCGGAGACTTGTTCGGAGAGGGGAACAGGCTTCGTGTGCCTCTTCTACAAAAAAATTCCCGCCTGCAGGGGTCCGCTGTAATGAACAACAGCCATTGACACACCCGATCACACTTCTCCGGAAGGAATTGATTTTTCAGGCCGTAACCTCCTCCTGAGCCTCTCTACATCCTGCTCATCTTGCAGATACCCGAATAGACGGCCGCCTTCAGCCCCAGCGTGGAGACCTCGATGTAATTGCCGTCATTGTCGATCTTCATCATAAAGCCGTTCGGCACGGTGCTCTGGATATTCGCGAACGTTCCCGCACTGCTGAACGTGGCGGGGATGATGTTGCAGCGTGCATTCTTCTCGCAGCGGGAAATGATGCCCAACGCGGGATTCACCACCGTGTAGAACTGTCCCACATCCTCCTTCAGCGGTTCATTCTGCGAGATCATATACCGGTTGATCGGGTTGCAGATCAGAATGGTGCTCCGCGGGAGCCGGGCGGCCACGGTCGTCGTTGCGGCCGTCACGGTCACCGAAGGCACCAAAAGAGACACCAGAAGGCCGAAGACCAACGGGAGGTGATACTTCATACGTAGGAGGGGAGAACGGACGGCAGGACGAATATCCCTTTGCGTCCTGCGAACTCTATCGAGAGGGAAAGTTTGTGTCCATGAGACTTTGGCAACGGACACGTGGAAGGATGGACGAATTATGATGAAACAACATAACGTCGTCTGCAGGGAAACGGAGGCCGTGCAGCATTGGCACCACCCCCGAATCCCCTCCGAACTGAGTGGAGACCATCATCACGAAGCGGCCTTAAACCGGCGGCTTCCTCAGGACCACGCAGGAATCCTGCGGGTAATTGTTGATGTGGAGGACGTACCACATGACGCGGTACTCACCCAGATCGATATACCGAACAACCAAGAACGTGGTGCCCATTTGCTGGGGCGTAACCAGATCGAGCCAGTTACCACCCTGCTTTTTCCAGGCATCCAGCACGTCATCCACGGTGATACCCTGTGGAAATTCCACGGGAATCACCTGTGTGTGCGCCTCGTCATCACCTTTGATGATTCCGAAGGCCCCGCGGGTTCCTGATCCCTCCTCAGTGAGGCGGAACCAGTGACGTGCATTCGGCCATGTAAGCATTTCGCTGAGCATCGGCATGAGAAGGTCTCCTTGAAGAGATAGTAGGGAGGGGAACCGGCCCCTCCTCGGAAATGAGTAAAGAACCGGATGACTCCCTACGGAGTGATGGTGGGAAGGAGCGAAGCTCCGCAGGATAGCAGAATGAACCGGAAATACCTGTCAGAAACGCGAAAAACCCTACAACCCGCCCCTTCCGGAAACCGGCGGTGTAGAATCAACGCATGATAAGTCTCGGTATCGTCATCGGCATTACAGTGCTGGCCATCGGCGAGATATGACACTCGCGCGTTCCGCGCAATTTGCCTTTGAGCGGATGATCACGATGTGTCACCTGTAGCTCTTTCCCTGCAGCCAGCGTGTCGATAACATGGTCAAGTTTCCGTAGATCATGTCCTGTTCTACGCAAAATCTTGTAGTCCCTTCTGTATTGCTTTGTCGCCACAACTGCGTATCTCTTCATTCCTTCAGTATAGCATTATGCAATGCTTTTGCAGATGCGAATCTCTTTCCGTGTTTTTTTGCCCATGCGAGATCTTTCAGTATTTTCTCCTCTTCGGCAGGAGTCATGCCGTTTTCCGTTACCACCTTAAAAGGGATTCCTTTTTTTTCAATAATCTGTACCAGATAGATGTTGATCGCGGTGCTCAAGTCCAAGCCAAGCCGGTCGAGAATCTGCATAGCGGACTTTTTCGTCTGTTCGCCGGTACGAACCTGAATCGTTGTCATCACGAATAGTATATATTGTTTGTATATACATTGTCAATACAATGTCATGACAAGGTAAACATCTATTTCCCATGAAATTTCCTATGTACTTCCTTCAACTGTGGGTTTGTAACGTGCGTATAGATCTGCGTCGTACTCAGATCCTTATGCCCCAGCATCTCCTGCACTGAACGAAGATCGGCGCCATTCCGGAGTAAGTCCGTCGCAAAGGAGTGGCGCAGGGTGTGCGGCGAAGGATTACTCACAATGCCTGCCGCAAGGGCGTACTTCTTCACAATGTTATAGATGGAAATACGTGAGAGGCGGAATTCCTCGCCCGGAGGCATCACATTGATGGCCTGCTCGTGATTGCGGATGAAGAGAGGGGAGAGGTGATCCATGCGGACATCCAGATAGGCCTTGAGGCATTCGGCGGCACGGTCGGAGAGGAAGACCACCCGCACCTTCCCGCGCTTCCCCCGCACGGAAATTTCCCGCGTGAGGAAGTTTAAGTCCTTGCGGCTGAGGCTCCTGAGCTCCGCAAGACGCAGGCCGGTACTGAAGAAGAGCTCGAGGATCGCCTTATCACGCTTGCCGTTCCGCGTCTCCGTATCCGGTGCCCCAAGCAACCGCTCCAGCTCATCGTGGAAGAGGACCTTCACCTTGCGCTGCTCTTCCTTAAAACGCGTCACGCGGTCCGGCGGGTAGCAATCCATCTCTTCCTCGGAAATAAGATAACGCAAGAAAGCACGCAGTATCGTCAAGTGATGGTTCTTGGTACGAACGGTGAGTTCGCCGTTCTGCGCAGTGCGATAGATGTGCAAATTACTCTTGAACATGCGTACGGTGGCCTTGTTGATGTCGGCAGGGGAGTCGAGCTTGGAAAGATTGCAGAAGAGGCTCAGGGACCTCCGGTAGGCATCCAGCGTCAACGGAGACTTGTTCTGCTCGCTCCGGAGGAAGACCAGATAGCGTTCTATAGCGTTCTGTAAGGGGGAATCGGCCGAAGGAGGGGATTTGGGAGGCATATGACGGAGGGATTGTAGAGGAAGGCTCGTGCGATTTCTGTCGGAGGATATCTACGTCATGGTGAGCCTGTCGAACCATGACACTCATCGCGTCGCCCTTCGACAAGCTCAGGGTGACGCTGCTTTGGGGGTGAAGGGGAGCAGGTTTTCCACATCAATCCAGATTAACATAATGCATTTTATGTTAACAATGCAATAGACAAAGCAAGTTGAACATGTTTTGTGATCAGTTAGCCCAGAAAGCTGAATTTGAATGTTCGCCTATTCCCCCGTTGTGTAATCACATTTGTAATTGCAACAGCATCGGACTCAATAACAGGTAGTAGAGGAGTGCCACCACCTCCCTGCTCAGAGACTTCAATTCAAAGGCCGGCGTGGCATCTCTATCGGAGGGGACCGTTTGGAAGCCTCTGAAGCCCTGTAAATAGGCCAGATATTCGATGCGTGCCAGGTGATAGCGGTCTGAAATGCCGATAATGGTGCTGCAGGAGCCCGTAAGTGGACGGGAGTTCACGAGGTTTTCCCACGTCGAACGCGACTGTTCTTCCGTTGAAATATCAGCGGAGGGGATTCCGCCGGCAATCGCAACATCGCGCATGACGGAAGCTTCACTCTCCACGTCCTGACTCCCCTTGCCTCCGCTCAAAATAATGTGTCGTAATACTCCTTCTTTGTAGAGTCTTGCGGCGGTGGAAACACGACGCGAAATACCCGGACCGGGAAGGGAAGTTCCGTGCACCGCCGCACCAAAAACGAGCCCACACACCACTCCCCTTCCCCCACTCCCCTGCCCACCGAAGCCTTGACGAAGGTGGGCCTCCTCCGAAACGGTGCCTCCGAAATGAAGATAAATATACAGTGCCAGCGACAAAAAAACGGCCATGATCACAACACACACCGCGAGCAGTATTTTGCCGATGCGGATCATCCCCTTCATCATCAGTTGGATTCTAAGGGGGTGACAAAAATATGAGAAGCAATCGGAGGGAGTTTATAGCTCCATGGAGGCCAGATTGAAATTTCCGCACTGTCCACTTCGGGGGAGTTCTTGATGATGCGCAACGCCTCGTCGATACTCAGTCCCGCCACCTTCTCGCGCGTCTTCTTGGCGAACTGCGCTCCCGTGGGACTCAGGGGATCCAGAATGAATTGCTCGGTGCCGGAGAGGTCCACGGTGATCTTGATCCACGAGAGATTCTCCGAGTAATCGATGACGTGCGCCACCAGACGGCTGAGCGTCAGGCTGCTTTCCAGAATGCGCTTGCCCTCGCGAACATGTGTTTTCAGTTCCCCGATGAGCAGATCGAGCACCGCTTTGGTATCGTAGGCGTAGGCCGTATAGACGATCGATCCCTCAATGGGAACGGAGGAAACGGGCTGGCCGATGAACTGGTTCGGAAGAACCTCGTCCTCATACCGGAACTTCGTGAGTTCGTCGTAGTAGAGTATGTCCCACTGCTGCCCCGGATTCTGCGCGTTGAGGAGAAGCTTTTGCTCATCCACCATCTGCTTCGCCTGCAGCATGAGTTCGCTCTCCAGTTGCTTCTGCCCCATTTTCACATCCTCCTTGGTCAGAACGGTACGCGAGGACGTGGTGCCGCCCGTTCCGGCTATGAGGTTTTCCGCATAGACGAGCGCCTGCTCCTCCTGCGGCAACCCCGCAAAGACCCACTTCCGTCCCGCCGGTACGTTCCCGCGCTCCCCCACGATTTCTTTGTACGTGTCTTTGGGGTCCGCCTCCGCAAGAACAGTCTTTTTCGCGCCGGCATCGAGCAGGACGGATTCCTTGATCCGGAAGATCATCCCCGCCTGATTGGTCAGACGGGTGCCCTTGCGGAAAGAATACGGCTCTCTGGATGTATTGATGATGGTCATGGGGACACTGGCATTCGTGCCGCTGAACTCTTTGCTGATGCGGTCGTACGTGAGCGTGCGGTTCACGCGAATGACAATGGCCTTGAGCGGCATGGTGCGGACGCGGTCGGGAATTTCCCCCGTCAGGAGCGCACCGGATTGCACGAGGAAGATGTTCACGGTATGCGTGAGCGTGTCCTCGCGCGGCTTGACCTTGATATCCGCGGACGGAAGCAACCGGAAAAGCACGAAGAGGAAGAGGAGGAAGCTCACGAGAATGAAGACCCAGATGCGGATCTTCGGGAGCGAGAGGAGCCCCATGGCCTGCAGCTGCGAGCGGAGCTGCTGACGCCAGAGGTGTGGGGAGAAAACGCGCATGGCTTCCTCCTGCGCGGGATGATTCTCCAGAAACATCTTCAATTCGTTGCTGCGCGCGATGATTTTGAAGCCGTGAATGCGGGCGGATGCAAGCAGCGGAGGGCGCTTGGTGACG
>JAQWAC010000054.1 GCA_028707875.1 Candidatus Peribacteraceae bacterium
GAGAGAAATGGTGCGAAGGAACAGTCGGAGCATTATTGACATATATATCGTTTTGTCAATAAATATGAAGTTTCATTATCTGTGATCGTATTGTCACTCCCCGATGAATCCCCCCGCCTGCAGCGTATAGAGCTCACGGTAGAGCCCCTGCGGATTCTGCAGGAGTGATTCGTGTGTCCCCTCTTCCACAAAGGCGCCTTTGTCGATGACGAGGATGCGGTCGGCCTGCTTGATGGTGGAGAGACGATGCGCGATCACGATGCTCGTGCGGCCTTTCATCAGAAGGAAGAGCGCCTCCTGAATGTACTTCTCCGAGAGGGAATCCAGACTGCTCGTCGCCTCATCCAGAAGCAGGATCGGCTTATCGGCCAGCAGCGCCCGTGCGATGGCCACCCGCTGGCGCTCGCCGCCGGAGAGCTTCACACCGCGCTCGCCGACCAGCGTCTCGTACCCGTGCGGGAGTGTCCCGATGAATTCGTCCGCATGCGCAAGCTGCGCGGCCCGCTCGATTTCCTCCCGCGTCGCATCAGAGCGTCCGTACGCGATGTTCTCGGCAATGGTCCGGTGAAACAGGACGGGCTCCTGCGGCACGAGCGCAATGGAACTCCGCAGACTCTCCTGTGTAACCGCCGCGACATTCTGCCCGTCGATCGTGATGTTTCCCCCCTGCACATCGTAGAGACGCAGGAGCAGCTTCACGAAGGTGCTCTTCCCGCCGCCGGAATGCCCCACCAGCGCCACGCGCTCGCCCGGCCGGACATGGATGGAGAGATCTGCAAAGATCGGCTGGGATTCGGCTTCGTAGCGGAAGCGCACATGGTCGAAGACGACTTCGCCCCGCTGCACGACAAGCGCGGGAGCGTGCGGAACGTCTATGACCGCATGCGGCCGCAGCGCGACCTCCACCATTTCCTCCCCGCGAGAGATGGCGCGGATGTAGTCGCGGACGTTGTGACCGAAGTCCCACAGCCGGCCCCACAGCTGCCCCACATAGAAGATGAGCACAATGAAGCCGCCGGGGGTGAAGAGCCCGCGCTTCCACAGCAACACCGCGAGGAGGAACACCGCAAGCTCGATCGCAAGGAGAAGAAGGTGCTGCACGAGGCCGATGCCGGAAGACGCAATCCACGCGAGCCACTGGCGCCGCTCCCACTCCTTCAGGAGAAGGTGGTGACGCGCATCCTCGCGGGATTCCGCCGCGAACGACTTCACGAGTGGATTCCCCGCAATCGCATCGACGAGGTTCCCCGTCACCTTCGTATCCTGATGATTCACCCAGTTGTAGATGCGGATCATCAGAAGATTGAGCCCGACGGAGGACACGATGTAGGTGAGGATGCCCCCGATCATCGCGAGCGCGATCATCGGAGCGAAGGAGAGAAGCACCACCAGAAAGCCGATCATGAGGATGATCGTCGGGATGAAGTTGAGGAAGATCCTGTCGAGGATGCCCTCGACGGCATCCACGCCGCGCGTGATCTTGCGCGTGGTCGAACCTGCAAACTGATTTGCATGGAACGCCATCGCGTGTCGCTGCACGATGGAGAAGACGTCGGCATGCGCCCGACGCATGACCTTGGACTCCACTTTCCCGAGGAGCAACGTACTCGCCTGCTCCAGCAGAAAGGCGGTCACCGCAAGGCCGATACCCCAGACGAACTGCCACATCGCGAAACGCATCGTCGCGACATCCGGCTTGACCGTCACGGCAATCGCATCGATCGCCGCACGGTAGTAGAAAGGCTGGAGGAGGAAGAGTGATGTGGAAGTGGCGGAGAGAACGACCATCAGCACGAGGGCCCACGCGTGGCGGCGGGTGTAGTGCGCAATGAAGCGCAGGACGTCTCTGTGTCGTATTTTCTGCATACGTAAGGTAAAAACGAATGATCCTGGCGGTTCGTTACCGATAATATCAACATTTGCGGAGATACCCGAACAGAAGGCCGTAAAACCGCCAATTCCCTGATTGAGAAGCAATGATCGACCTCGCAAGAACTTGTCACCTCCAAGAAGAGTGGTATTTCGCTCTCTAAAGAGGAGGAAACACCCCCTTGGTGATGATGGATAGTTCGCTCACTGTCATTCGACTCTTCGAACTCATAAGAATGGCCGGAGCGCGGAGCGCGAAGACCATGAGCGATCGACGCGAGTTGAGTGGTGGACGATACTGGATTCGAACCAGTGACCTTGCGGATGTGAACCGCACGCTCTAACCAGCTGAGCTAATCGTCCAGACTCGCGCCGATTCTACCTGACTTCTCTATTCGTGCGCAAAATAGAGGAAGGAAGAAATCAAACAGCGTTTGGGGGTCCGACGCCACGAGGGAAGCACGACGTTATGGAAGGGGGGAACGGAAGTGGGGGGAAACCCCGCAGGGTTGCCCCCCAAAGCTTGGCCGTCAGGAGGGTGAGGGGGTGTCGGGGGCCTGAGGGAACCGGACAAGGTGCCCTAGGCCCCCGACCAAAGAAAGAGCTGGAAAATGACAGAGTGGTCCGACGGACAGTTGATCCCTCTTTCTTTTCTCGACCATAGAAAAGAAAGAGGAAAAGAAAAGATCGCCGCCGCCAACTCACCTCCACCCGGCCCTGTGTCTCCTCATCGATGCCTACAAGGATTCGGCATCGATTCGTCGGCAACGAAAAGGAACAGGGCCTTCCCCTTCACCCCCCGTGGCGGCGGACCTCCCGTTGGTTGTTTATTGTTTTGTTTTCAAGATAATTCCCCTTCCCTTCGTCTCCTCAAAAAAAACTCATGTATGGATGTAACCAAAAAACAAGGGAACACTACCGTTGGAACTCCGCATCCAAAGAGAGTCGGCTCTCCTCCGGCATCATCTGCCCCTGATACTTGCTCCCGGGTTTCCGTGAGTAGGGCGTATCCGCCTTGCTCGACATCATCTCGAATGCGAGCTGACACACGCGCATCCCCGGATACAACGCCACCGGCAGACGATTCAGATTGCTGATCTCCAGCGTGATCGTGCCGGAGAAACCGGGGTCCACGAATCCCGCGGTGGAATGCACGATGATCCCGAGACGCCCCAATGAACTCCGTCCCTCCACGCGCACCACCAGATCATCCGGCACCGTGATTTTTTCCTGCGTCACCCCGAGGATGAACTCGCCCGGCTGCACGATGAAGGACTCCCCTTCCGCAACGGTGATCGTCCGCATGTTGCCGATGAAGCTCTCGGGTTTTTTGGGATCCAGCACGGCAAACCTGCTATGCTCGTAGAGCTTGAAGGTGTTCCCCAGATGCAGATCCATGGAGGATGCGTGGATGTGCCGGAGCGCCAGATCGACATCGGGCTCGACCTTCACATGTCCGGAGAGAATCGCCTTCTTGATGTCCCGATCGGAGAGAATCATAAGGAGAGGAAAGCCTAGCATATATTCCGCATGGAAAACGACATGATTTCCACCCCGAACGGATGCCGTTCGCGGTAGAATGACGGTCCATGCCGAGCACTCTGAATTCCTC
The DNA here is from genome assembly GCA_028707875.1 of Candidatus Peribacteraceae bacterium. Lineage (GTDB taxonomy): Bacteria > Patescibacteriota > Gracilibacteria > Peribacterales > Peribacteraceae > JAQWAC01. Next base: position 3,482 of record JAQWAC010000054.1, read on the forward strand.
CGCCGATTCCCGTGAGCGCACGGGAGTGAACGCAGCCGGTTTCCCGACGCCGGAAAGAGAGGATCTGCGGAGACGCAGGGAGGATCTCATCCGGTACTTCCGCGGCTTCATGGAAGAAACGTTCGAGAAATTGGGTGTCGCCTCTGAGGAGGAAACGAGCAGTCTCAGGCAGGGGCTCCTTCATATCGGCCTCACCGAAGAGGAAATCAGGGACTGGGAAACGTACCGTGACACCACCGCCGAGCGGCAACTGTTTTCCGCCCGCGGTCTCTCAAGAGAACTCGATGGTCTCCTCGCAAAAGCCAGAGATCCCAAATTGCCCTTCATCTCCAGAGAATCGGAGGAGCGATGGAGAAAACGATTTCATGACCGCAGCCTCAATTACAAAGCAAAAGAATACTTCGTTTTGCATCAGATGCCCTCGTACCTGCATTCATGGGAGAAGGAGGCACAGAAGAGATGGACACTCCTGAAGCATCCGCAATTGAAGTCGCTCACCAAAGAGGATGTGAAGGAGCTCGGGACTTTCATCGAGGGTAAGTCGTTCCTGAACCTGCACTATGAAGAACGCGCGGATCTCAATGCAAAAATCTCAGCCGCTCTCTCCGCCAAAGAAAGGAAAATGATGCACCTGCACGCGAAAGCGAAATCCATTCTGGAGGCTGCGGCCTCCGCCAAGGCGATGAGCCCGTCCAAAGTGGGACGCTGGATGGAACGGATATTCGGAACGGACAAGAACAAGGTTCTGTCGGAAAAGGAGATCGGGAATTTCCTGGACACCAAGCTCAGGCTCTTCATCGGCAACTGGGCCAAAGTGCGCACGGAATTCGACTGGGTGGAAGCAGAAATCAATAAGAAGGGGGTCCCGCAGGGTTTCAATCGTCTCTCATCGGAGAAATTCATGCTCCTGAGCTACCCGCAGAAGAAGAGTTATGTGGAAATGGCGAAGCAACGGCTCAATCTCAAGCAAGGACACACCGCGCCGGAAATGGAAAATGTGAAACTCGGTATCCGTCACATGCTCGATATCAAAGACTGGGATGACGCGGAGACCATGATCAAGGAGGCGCGTTCGCTCCTCGCAACCGGAAAGGGGAAAGAGCAGGACCGTTATGAACTCGACTCGATGGAACGCTATCTGAATGCGTTCCGGGAAAAGGAGAAGGAGAAACAACTGCCCATGAAGAATGCCCGGGAGGCACTGGAACAGATGCGTACGGCCTTCGCGCAGATCCCCTGCTCCCTGCAACCCCTCTACTACGCCGCTCTGCAGAATGAAGAAACGTATAAAGGAGTGGAGGCATGCGTCTATAACCGTATCTGGTGCCGCGAGAACGGGCACCTGGATGATGATCGGGAGAAACAGCTCGAAGCGAAGGCGACCGCGGAGACGCAGCGCCTCGCAAACGGCCGACATAAGAAGAAGGGACTCGAAAATGTGAAGTTGGGGGCCGTCACGGATTCCAAGCACAATCCCGCCGTGCGTACCTATGCCGAGGGGGAGTGGGGGCCCACAATCATCCACATGCCTCCCGGCACGGGCGGCTCCTTCCTGAGCATCATCGAACAACGGAAGGAAAAATGGAATTTCCGCTACTGGACCACCCTCATCCCCACCGATGTCTCCTATGAGCGGCAGAATCATATAGTGAAGAATGTGAGCTGGGTGCTCAAGAGCGGCATGAGGAAGCTCAAGGAGTGCGGATTGCGGTTTACGCTCACAGGGGACCCGATCTCCATGAATTAGAAAACCGGAGAGACAGGGTGTATCAGGCATGAAACGGAAGTGCATCAGTGGAAAGTAAAGAAGTGGTAAGCGCTTCGCATTTTCGAAGTTGCTTTCCACTTATGGCACTTTCCACTTTGTTCCTATGGTGCACATTGATTCCCTTCGTAGTATCCTTCTCACCTCATGGCTCTCTACCGCACCTATCGCCCCCAGATCTTCGCCGATGTCGTCGGTCAGGATCATATCGTGACGACGCTCGAACAGGCGGTGGCGCAGGACAAGCTTTCCCACGCGTACCTGTTCGCCGGGAGCCGCGGCACGGGCAAGACCTCCGTGGCGCGCATTCTCGCCAAGCACCTGCTGACACGCGGTATCACGGATCCGGTTCTGAAGCAGCAGATCATCAAAGGAGTCGAAGACGGAACGATCGTGGACCTGCTGGAGATCGACGCCGCGAGTCAGCGCCGCATCGACGATGCACGCGACCTCATCGAAAAGATCCAGTTCTCGCCCGTGGTGGCGTCGGCAAAGGTCTACATCATTGATGAAGTCCACATGCTCACGAAGGAGGCGTTCAACGCGCTCCTCAAAACCCTCGAGGAGCCGCCCGCCTACGCACACTTCATTCTTGCGACGACCGAACTGCACAAAATCCCCGCCACCATCCAGTCGCGCTGCCAGTGCTTCCCGTTCCGCGCCATCCGCGAAGACGATATTGTCCGACGGCTGCAGTTCATTGCGGATCAGGAACACATCGTCGTGGACCGCGAGGCGCTGCGCCTCATCGCACGGCACGTGGAAGGAGGGCTCCGCGATGCGATCTCACTCCTCGATCAGATGCGCTCTCTTGTGAAGATCACCCCGAAGGACGTGGAGAGCCGCATCGGTTCCTCCGGCCATGAGCATATCGAGGCGGTGGCGAAGGCTCTTGCGGAAAAAGACACCTCGTCTCTGATCGATGCCGTGCGCCGACTGGAGGAGGCGGGCGTCCCGCTGGATCTCTTCCTCCGGCAACTCCTCGGACTCGCACGTGAACACCTGCACAAAGCGTTGGAGGAAAAGGAACCCATCAAGGATATCCTGCGCGTCCTCGATACGCTCCTTGCGGCCGTCCGCGACGTGCGTTTCGCCCCCGTTCCGGGACTGGTGGTGGAATCGGCGCTCCTTTCTCTTTGTCAGCCCTCGGAGGAGAAGGGCACAAGGAAGGCCGATCCCTTCGGGCTCGAATCGAAGGGAAAGGAGAAGACGCTGAAGAGGGAGAAGACAGGCGAGCCGGCGAAAACCGAGGCTCCCGTCGCACAGACAGCCGTCGGACCGGTTCCGGCTTCATCGCTTGCCTCTGCCGAGTTCCAGGCACCGGAAGTCTCGCTCGAGAACATCCGTTCCTCCTGGACGCATATTCTGGAAGGAACGTCACCCGCTTCCGTGAAGATGTCCCTGAAGAACGGCGAGGTCCAGAATCTGGAAGGAACGAAAGTGATCGTGAGCTTCTCCTCCACCTTCCACCGCGACAAGGTATCCGCCACGGAAGCGAGCCGCACCATCGAGGAGGTGATGCAGAAGATCTTCAAACGTTCATTGAAGCTGGAATGCATTCTGGAGAAAAATCACGAGAAGAGTGAGGGCGCGAAGGAGAACGTCGTGAATCTTGCGGAAGCGGCAGCGGAGATCTTTTAATTCATGAGAGACAAACCTGCGGTTTTTCTCTCATGATCTCTCTTTTCCCTGAGCGGTGCGGCTCCAGCATTGGGGCCCACGCCTGCGTGCCGTAACGCCGACATAATTCTCATTTCCGCAGCACTCCGGCGTGCAGGCACGAGACCCAATGCTTCGCCGGTGTTTATTTAATTTCTGTCGCCTGCCGGAGGGGTGGCGCGCCACGGAGCACGTCACTCGCGAGTGACGGTGCCGGGGGTGAAGGGGAAGGCCCTGTTTCCCTATCGTTGCCGACGAGACGAGCCTAGCCTAAAGAGGCGAGGCGAGGAGGCACAGGGCCGAGCGGAGGAGAGCTGGCGCGCTGGCGCTTTGGCTCCACCTTTGTCGCCGGACAAAGGAGGAAAAGAAAAGACATACACATGTTATAGTGAGCCTGATGCCACTCCCCTCTCCCATTCCCCTCGCCGAACGGAAGGAGATCCTCCGTGCCGATATCTATCAGCGTCTGAGCCATTTGAGCGAACAGGATCGTGAAGCGGAGAGCCGCTCCGTGGTTCTCCGACTGTTGGAGATCATCCGCACGGACATCATCATTTGCGGATTCATCCCCCTGAGGACGGAAGCGAATATCCGCCCGTTCCTCGAAGAAGTCCTGAAGAGAGGACAACCGCTGTACCTCCCGACGTTCGACGGGCACTCGGTCTTTCTCCGGAAAACGGAGGACCTGCACCATCTCACCGTCAGCCAGTTCCATATTCCCGAGCCTCCGCAGGACGGGGCCCTCCTCGATCCGACCGTTCCGGTGATCGCCCTCATTCCGGGCCGCGCCTTTGATGCGCGAGGAGCGCGCTGCGGCCGCGGAAACGGCGCGTACGACCGCTGGATCGCGGAGCGCCGGAAGACGAGCCCCGCGTCGCTGTACTACGGCGCAGCACTGGAATGCCAGATCGTCGGTGAGGTGCCGATGGCGGAGCACGATCAGTTCCTCGACGGGATTGTGACGGCGCGGGGGCTTATGGAAAAACGATCATAATGTCAGGAAACAACGTTTGTGTTCACCGCGCTTTTCACTTGTTCGCGCTGTGCTACGCTTGAAGCTCCATTTTTCCCTACGCCCAACGCCCTACCCCCTACCCCCCCACCCCATG
>JAQWAC010000009.1 GCA_028707875.1 Candidatus Peribacteraceae bacterium
GTCCTCCTCCTTCCTCCGGATCGCAGTGCGGTCAAAGAGATGCTCCATGCGCACGAGTTCATCGATGTCGTCATTCCCCGCGGGAGTCAGAACCTCATTTCCTTCGTGCGCGGGGAGGCCACCATTCCCGTCATCGAAACGGGTGCGGGGATCGTGCACATCTACGTTGATGCCTCGGCCGATTCCGCGATGGCGGCTTCCGTCATTCATAATGCCAAGACACGGCGTCCCGGCGTCTGCAATGCCGTGGATACGGTCATCATTCATCACGATCGTCTCGTTGATCTTCCCCAAATCGCCGCTCCGCTTGCCGCAAGCGGCGTTCGTATCTTCGCCGATAAGGCGGCATTCGCTTCTCTGCGGCAGTCCTACGATCCCGCTCTTCTGGAGCACGCAAAACCGGAACATTTCGGAACGGAGTTTCTCTCGCTTCAGCTCTCGATCGTGACGGTCAAAGACTTTGACGAAGCACTGGCGCATATTGTGCGGCATTCCTCCGGACACAGTGAGTCCATCATCGCGAAGGATCAGGGGGTCATTGATCGCTTTCTCCGTGAAGTGGACGCGGCTGCCGTCTACGCGAATGCTTCGACGGCGTTCACCGACGGAGCACAGTTCGGATTGGGGGCGGAGATCGGCATTTCGACGCAAAAACTCCACGCACGCGGGCCCATGGGGCTGGAGGCGCTGACCAGCTATAAATGGATCGTGCGCGGGAGCGGGCAGATTCGCACACCGTAACGGCGCAATCCGTTTCTTTGGTTTTGCGGTGCCTCTTTCGTTGTCTCTTCCCGTGTCGAAGCTTAAGATGGCGGTACTTCTTCCATTCCTATGCCCCGTATCGCCGATCAGAAGAAAGACTTCCCCCAGTGGTATCTGGATGTCATCGAACAGGCCGATCTTGCCGAGAATGCCGATGTGCGCGGGTGCATCATCTTCAAACCGTACGGCTATTCCATCTGGGAAACGATGCAGCGCGATCTGGACCGGCGCATCAAGGAGCTCGGGGTTTCCAATGCGTACTTCCCGCTCTTCATACCGGAATCGATGCTCATGAAGGAGGCGAAGCACGTGGAGGGATTCGCACCGCAGTGCGCGGTGGTCACGCACGGAGGCGGCAAGGAACTCACCGAGAAGCTCTACGTCCGCCCCACGAGCGAAACGGTCATTTATTCCGCCTATTCACGCTGGGTCCATTCGCATCGCGACCTTCCGATCAAGTTGAATCAGTGGGCCAACATCGTCCGCTGGGAGATGCGCACGCGCCCCTTCCTCCGCACACTCGAATTCCTGTGGCAGGAGGGGCACACCTGTCATGCCACCGAAGCCGAAGCGGATGCGATGGCCGAGGCGGCGCTGAAGATGTACACGGACTTCGATCGCGAGATGCTGGCTCTTTCGGTCCTCACCGGATGTAAGCCGGAGCATGAAAAGTTCGCCGGTGCTCTCTACACGCTCACCACGGAAGCGCTTGCGCGGGACGGCAAGGCGATTCAGGCGGGGACATCGCATAATCTCGGTCAGGGATTTTCGGAATCGTACAATGTCTCCTTCCTCGATGCGGAAGGCAAGGCACAGAGGCCGTGGATGACCAGCTGGGGGGTGTCCACACGCCTGATCGGCACGCTCATCGTGGTGCATGGCGATGAAAAAGGTCTGCGACTTCCGCCGTCGCTCGCTCCGATTCAGGTCGTGATCGTCCCCATCTACAAAACCGATGAAGAGCGGGCGGCGGTTCTTGGGGCATGTCAGTCTCTGCAGAAGAAACTCGGGGATATCCGTGTGAAACTTGATGATCGGGAGGAGAAGTCCCCCGGCTTCAAATTCAACGAGTGGGAGGTGAAGGGCATTCCCGTGCGCATCGAGATCGGTCCCAAGGATCTGAAGGCGGAGCAGGTTACGGTCGTCCGCCGTGACACGTCCGCCAAAGAACCGTGGCCTCTCAGGAAGTGCACAGCCGACTCCTTCCATACACTTCTTCAGGATATTCAAGGGGGTCTCTTCGCTCAGGCGAAGAAGCATCTTGAGGAGCACACATTCGAAGCGAAGTCTTATGCTGAACTCAAGGATCGTTTGGCGGGGGAGGGTGGATTCGTGTGGGCTCCGTGGGACGGCACATTGGCCACCGCGGAAGCGATACAGGAGGAACTGAAGGCATCCATTCGCCTGCTCGATCCCGATGAGAAGAAAGCGAAGGGACGCAAAGATGTGAAGTCAGGCTCCGCTGCCTCGTGCATGGCGCTCTACGCCAGGGCGTACTGAGTCTCATTGTCAGTCGGTTCCCCTGTGTTGCTTTCATGATTTTTCGGGAAGGGGTATGATTTCGAATATTCCCCCCCGCTCCCATGAGAAAATTCTCCCTCCTCCTCGGCGCTCTCGGCGGCGCATTCGCCGGATACCTCTTCAGCAACAAACAATTGCGCAAGGATTTGGCCACGGCCAAGGATGCGGAGTCCGCAGCCAGACTGCTAGGCAAGCATTTGCAAAAAGACGGCAAGAATCTCGCAGCGCAGGTGCAGGATTTCGTGGAGAGCGATGACGTGCAGAAGAATCTGAAGAAAGCGAAAAAATATGCGGAGGAAAAGTTCGTGGTGGCGCGCAGGGAACTCATGAAGCTTGTGCATAGAGCGGAGGATGCGGCCTCGGATGCCGCGGGTCAGGCGGGGGCGGTGGCGCAGAAGACCGCCAAACGTGCGGTGAAGCATGCCAAGCACACGTTCCGTCGCGTGGAAACGCGGGTGCGGAAGCTCGTCTGACACTCCTTGCGAAAAAACTCATCGATGGTTTTTCTTCTATCTTTTCAATTGACTTGTCTTACTGCCTCAGTACCCTGATGGCGTATTTCCGCATCTTTTCCTCCCTATTCTATGAAGCGTTTTGTCACTTCCGCAACATCCGTACTTCTCATGCTTTCCGTTGCCGCTCCGGCGTTCGCCCTGACGGGTGAGCAGAAGCTTTCTCGTCGTCTTGTTCGCAGCGAGGCGATCTTGAGGCAGCGCATTCCCTCGGGTGCGATGCCCGTGGAGGCTCTTCTTCGCATTCGCAAAGAGGCGAAGACCGATGCCACGGGTCTCTCCCAGCTCAGCCGAGCACGTTGGCGCACCGTCGGCGAGACGATGAAGTTCCGGGACGGCTTCCCCAGCCGCCGCACCATTCGCTCGCTCACGGAGGATCAAGGCCTCCTTGTTCTGCCCCCCTCCATTGTCGAAACGGGGAAAAGGGTGCGTGCGAATCGCATGAGCCGCCGCGTTTTGGTCATCAAGGCGCGCCATGACAATCGTGTCGAAGTGGCTCCGGTGGAGCGGACCATTCCCGTGGAGCCGGTCGTCCCCGCCGTCATCGAGACTCCCGCAGCACCTGAGACGAAGTAAGCGGATTCCTCTGTCATTCAGAAACACCGTCCGGAAGGGCGGTGTTTTTCATGAGAGACAAACCTACGGTTTTTCTCTCATGAGCTCTCTTTTCCCTCAGTGGTGTGCCTCCAGACAGGCGGAGCCTGTCTTCGGCACAGGTTATTCCAGTCGGGTCCAATACCTCGCAGCTTGCTGCGTGGTAGTTCACTATTGCGCGGTGTTTTGTTATATCGATGCTTCGGGATCAACGATTGATCGCAAATGCCCTTTGTAATTTCTCTGTTCCGCCGGAATGTGGTAGAAATCGGCGAGGAAATCCAGAGCCTGCTCGTTCGTCTCACAGGCGCGGAATAAGTGATCGAGTTCATCTTGCCCGATCATCTCGTGCGAGACGCACATTTGAAGTTGCTGCAGAAGATGATAGTAAAAATTGTCGTAATTCATCAGAATGATCGGGACCAGCTGTCGTTTGTTCCGGCCGACTTTTTTCAGTTGCTGGAGAACGCAAATTTCAAAGAACTCATCCAGAGTACCGGCTGCTCCTGGCAGGAAGACAAAGGCGCCATGTTCCTGCCGCTGCTGTTCCGGCCAGCCCGCATCCGTCAGCACCGTCTTCCGCGGGTCAAAATGATCACAGACAACCACTTCATCCAATGAATCAAAAACAGGGGATATTTTCTGTTCCTTTGCAGCCTGATGTTCTTCCAGACGAATTTTGACTCCCGCAATAGGTCCTCCCACCTCCTTTGCCCCCTCCAGCGCCGCTTGCATCTGTCCCGGCCCCGCTCCGGACCAGGATGTTGATCGCAGGAGCAGAAAAATTTCCCTGCCGAGCTCGCGTGCATCTTCGTAAAAAGCCTCACCGGGATTGGTGCGTGCGGATCCAAAATACACGACACCCCGACCTTTCTCCGCCACGAGCGCGAAACCGTCATTCAGTTCGTGATACATCTCTCTTGCCGTGCGTCGGTGACTTTCGTGTTCCTCCGCCACATCCAGAGCAGTGGCGTTGATAGTGGTCTGAATTTCTTCGCGGATGCGCTCCGCTTGCGGTCGAAGCTGTTCCGGTAAACGCGCGATCTCCCCGTCAATCCAAAGACAGAGCTCTTTGCTTTTCACGCGGCCGCTGCGTCATTGCCCGATTACATCCGCTGCCCCCTGTTGAAGGAGAGGGTCTGAGGTTGCTGTTTTCTGACGCGTGATTTCTTCAATTCTATCGATCGTCAGCATGTGATATTTATAGAATGAACGAGATAATATGTCAATATCCTTGCTCATTTCATTCCGCTGAGTAGAATACACGGCGGGCTCCTCCCCCGTTCACCGGAAGGATTGCCCACTTTTTGTATGAATCCATCGCACACGTCCTCATCAAAGGTTCCCAAGTCTTCCGCAAGAAGGAAGAAGCAGAAGGAGCCGCGTTTCATCATTGTTACGGGTGGGGTCTGCAGCTCGCTTGGGAAGGGGATTGCTGCATCGTCCATCGGAGCGATCATGAAGGCGTGCGGGTTCAAGGTCTTCGTCCAGAAGCTGGATCCGTATTTGAACGTCGATCCCGGTACGATGAGTCCGTTCCAGCACGGCGAAGTTTTCGTCACGGATGACGGAGCGGAGACGGATCTGGATCTGGGGCACTACGAGCGCTTCATTGATGAGCCGATGAGCAAGCTATCCACGGTCACCACGGGGCAGATCTATCTGGATGTGCTCACGCGGGAACGCAAGGGGGACTTCCTCGGCGGAACGATTCAGGTGGTTCCGCATATCACCAATGCAATCAAGCAGCGTGTTCTTGAAGCTGCCGAATCAAGCGGAGCGGATATCCTGATGGTGGAGATCGGCGGGACGGTGGGTGACATCGAAGGAGAGCCGTTTCTGGAAGCAGTGCGTCAGCTCAAAGCGGAGCTGGGACCGGAGCGCATCTTCCACGTGCATCTCACCCTGTTGCCTTATCTCAAAGGGTCCAAAGAACTCAAGACAAAACCGACACAGCACTCTGTCGGAGAGCTCCGGAAGCACGGCCTGCAGCCCGATCTCATTCTGGCGCGCGCCGATTACAAAATTGCACCTGAGCTTCTGAAGAAGATCAGTCGTTTCTGCGATGTGCGTGAGGAGGCGGTCATTCCCGCGCTCACGGTCAGCTCCATCTACGATGTTCCGTTGAATTATCAGCAATGTGACATTGCCCGGATCATCGGGGAGAAGCTGAAGCTCGGGAAGCTCACCCCCGATATGAAAGAATGGGAACAGGGTCGGAAGCGTCATGAGGCGGCAACTACTCCCGTGAAAATTGCATTGGTGGGAAAGTATACGCATTTGGAGGACGCTTATTTGAGTGTGATCGAATCAATCAAGACTGCAGCCGTGCATCGTGGACACAAGGCGGAGATCGTCTGGGTCGATTCGGAGAAATTGGAGAAGAAAGACGGAGAAGCATGGAAGCTTCTGCAGTCCTGTGACGGCATGGTTGTGCCGGGAGGATTCGGCATCCGAGGGGTCGAAGGGAAGATCGCTGCGGCACACTACGCCCGGACGAACGATGTTCCGTATTTGGGGCTGTGTCTGGGCGCGCAGATCCTCACAATCGAGTTCGCGCGCGCCATGCTCGGGGATCCGGAGCTCACAAGTGAGGAATTCGACGAAGCGGGCAAGCTCCCGAAGTCCAAGTATGTCGTGCACTTCCTTCCGGGGCAGCACTTCAATCGTGCGAAGGGCGGAACGCTGCGTCTGGGTGCCTTTGAGTGCACATTGAAGAAAGGAACGAGGGCGTACGCGGCGTACGGAACCGAGAAAATTTCAGAACGACACCGGCATCGCTACGAATTCAACAATGATCTGCGCAAGCAACTGGAGGCCAAAGGTCTGGTGGTTTCCGGAGAATGGCCGGAGGCCAATATCATGGAGATTGTGGAGATCAAGGATCACCCGTTCATGCTCGGGAGCCAGTTCCATCCGGAGTTCAAGAGCAGGCCGCACCGGCCTCATCCGTTGTTTGCGGCGTTTATGAAGGCTGTTGTGGGGTGATGTTTGGTATTTTGTATTAGGTATTACGTATTAGATGTATATCTTGAAGCATTCGATTTCTCTGGATACATCATACGAAATACGGGATACTGAATACGATCTACGTGAATCTCGCTCAGACCATACTCGGCATTCACTTCTCCAATCCGACCGTGCTTGCCTCGGGAATCTGGGGCATCACGGCGTCGGGTTGGAGGAGAGTTGCGGCGAACGGAGCGGGTGCGGTCACCACCAAATCACTCTGGCTGCATGAACACAGGGGACATCCCAATCCCACCATCATTTCCACGGAGCACTGGACGCTCAATGCGGTGGGTGTTCCCGATGCGGGGATTGAGAAGGCGCGGCAGGAGATCGGCGATTATATGAAAGACAAGCCTGTCCCGCTCATAGCGAACGTCATTGCCGAGTCCATCGGCGACTATGGGAAGGTGTCGGCGGAGGTTCTTAAGCTGAAGCCGGATTTTCTGGAGGTGAATATCAGTTGTCCCAATGTGGAGGACGAATTCGGCAGACCCTTCGCCTGCAGTGTTGCCGATGCCTCCGCCGTCACGGAAGCGGTGAAACGCGTGAGCGGCAAGACGCCGGTTTTCATCAAGCTCTCGCCGAATGTGGACAATATCGGCGCCATCGCTGCGGCCTGCGCGGAGAAGGGGGCGGACGGCTTCACCGTGATCAACACCGTCGGACCGGGGATGGCGATCGATCTGAAGAGCCGTATGCCGATTCTCGCGAACAAGGTCGGCGGCATGTCGGGTCCCGCCATCAAACCGATTGCGGTGCGGTGTATCGCGGATGTGTACAAGGCGACCGAAGGCAAACTACCGATCATCGGCACGGGGGGCATCATGACGGGCGAGGATGCGATTGAGTTCCTGCTCGCCGGCGCGAGTCTCATCGGCATCGGAACAGCCATCGCTTATCGCGGAGACGGAGTATTTAAGCTCGTGTGCGAAGAGATGAAAGCTTGGTGTCAGAACGAAGGAGTGAAAAACATAAGCGAGTTGGTTGGAGGAATGCATACAGCATTAAGGCGAAGTAATAAGTGACTAAGTGGAAAGAGGAAAGCATTCACATGAAAAGGAAATATTTTTCGAAGATCGCTTACCACTTTCTACTTTCCACTTCGGTCGTTTCTCTTTGTTGTTTTTATGCTTGTGACGAGCATTCGGATCACCTCATCTGTTTCAGAAATAAGGTCATTTGCTTCGATAGCACGGATGTAACCACTGTCGCGCAGAAGCCGGAGCCAATATCGTGTTTCATACCCTTCTTTAAGGGCAATAGCACACTTGGATGCAAAATCCCTGCGGCTCTGGCCTTGCTGTGCTTCTTCGATATTCGCACCGGTACTTGTGCCTGATTTCAAGAGTTGCCGGCTCATCACGTATTCCCGCTTCTCCTGAACAAGAAAGCGGCATAAGTGTACGATGCGCAGGGCGAGTGCGTAGGATTTGACACGAATGGGACTCTCATCTGACATGCTGCCATTTTCCATGCTGCGTGGTGTAACCGTAAGATTACTTTTCACTTTCCCTTTTCCACTTCCCACTTTTGTCGCTCTGAGACTATACTTTTTCAGTTCCATGGCTCAGAAGAACTTGCCGCAGAATCGGCTTCCTCGCACCTATCCCGTCGCAAGTGTCCGGAAAGAGACGGCGATGGTCACCACCTTTGTCTTCAATGTCTCACTGGGCGCATTGCCCGGGCAGTTTGTGATGTTATGGTTGCCCGGTGTCGATGAAATTCCCATGAGCATCGCCCTCGATGACGGCAAACATCTTCAGGTCACATTCTTCGCCGTCGGAGATATGACGAAGAAGCTTGCGATGCTCAAAAAAGGCGATCTGGTGGGGCTCCGCGGTCCGTTCGGGACGCACTATGAGTGGAAGCCCGGGCAGAAACTTGCGCTCATAGCCGGAGGCTACGGTGCCGCCCCTATGTTCTTCGCGGCAAAGCAGGCTGCGAAGGATGGCTGCACGCTGGAGGTATTCGTGGGCGCGCGATCCAAGGAACATCTTCTCTATCTGAAGGAATTTGCCAGACTTCCGCGTACGACGGTGCATGTGGCGACGGACGACGGATCGCAGGGATTCAAGGGGACGAATGTCTCGCTCCTCACGAACATGCTCAGAGAGCGGAATCATTCGGTTAGAAAGCCGTTCATTCATCGCATCTTTGCCTGCGGACCGGAGAGGATGCTCGCGGCCGTTTCCGATCTTTCATTCAACGAAAAAATCCCGAGTCAGCTCTCTCTCGAACGCTACATGAAGTGCGGGTTCGGTCTCTGCGGGAATTGTGTGGTGGATCCTCTGGGGATGCGCATGTGTACGGAAGGCCCTGTTGTGCACAATGAACTCTGCAGGAAGATTTCGGAGTTCGGCAAGTGTCATCGGGATGAGCTGGGGAAGAAACATACCTTCTGATCGCCCTCACACACCTCTTCCGTCCGACGGGAGAGGGAAGCGGGAGCGTTAATTTCACGGAGGATTTCCTCGGAATTCATCCCTCACAAATAAGCGGAAAATCAAGTGAAATTGGCACTCATCTATTGAGAGTGCCAAAACTTTACGTTATCATACGGATTCCTCATTTCTTTCCCCTCTTCCCTATGGCCATCAATGGCGGTGAAGGCGGCGGATGCGGTTGCGGCAGCTGCTAAGGCTGCTCGCGCTCCATCCTCACCAAGCGGGGCGGCCCTCATTCGTGAGGCCGCCTTTTGTTTTTGCCGCAGGCAAAAACACCCTGAGCGCAGTCGAAAGATTCTTTCATCTTACATTCTTACATTCATCCACAGGATCCAATGCTTATGCGGGCTCTTCGCATCGCGCACCGGCCTCTTCCCGATCGCCTGATGCACTTTGACCGGTCGTTCCGCCGTGTTTCTGCGGACCACGAACATATGCAAGCCGAGTCCCAGAATGATGAAGAGCGCTCCGAGAGTGATTTCACCGGCAACACCCCGTTGTGTTCGTTCCAGTGCAGCAAAATGCCATCCTTCTTTAAGAGTCGGCACTTCGTCACGATGCTCAATCACAGTCGATCCCTGTCCGCTGACGCTGGCGCGTTTCACGGAGGCGACATCTCCCACGGAGGACGTGAGCAGGATGATACCTGCCAGAAGGAAAGCGCTGCGGGCGGTGGAGAGGACCATATGGATGGGGGTAGCTGTTCTTAACAGTATTATAACATAATATAGGTTATAGTGCAATTATCACGTTGAATCCTCATCTCCGAGGCGATAAGCGAATGGATAATTGACAATGAAAAATGCCATCCCCCTTTTGTACACATTTTCATTTTTCCATTATCCGTTTCATCTCAAGCATTCCCTCTTTCATTACACGAAAATACTCTATACTTCGTCGGCGTTCATTCACTGTTCCGGCCCCGTCGTCTAACGGTTAGGACGCCAGATTTTCAATCTGGTAACGCGGGTTCGATTCCCGCCGGGGCTGCCATAATGCGCGAAAGCGAACCCTCCGGGTTCTCTCTCGCGGGACTCTCTTTCCGGCAAGGTGGCGCACCAGCGCGGGAAACCCGCGCTTCGCGGCGATTGTTTATTGATTGCTCTGATTGGGAGTTTGCAATTCGAGTGCCGGGGGTTGCCGGGGTGCCCTAAGGCATCGGACACGCATAGCATTTCCTGCATCTGGTTGAGATTCCCCACGTCTTCGCCCAGTCGGCGTAGTGCTCAAAGACTTTCTGCAGAGCCAGACCTTTCCTGGTGATTTCATAGGAGATGGTGATCGGCCTTGTCTGTGTGACCGAACGCTCGATGAGCCCTTCCTGTTCCAGTTCCGTGAGACGTTGGGAGAGAATGCGGGTATTGAGCTTCGGCAGCGAATCAATGATTTCCTTGAATCGCAGCTTCTTTCCTTTCATGAAGGATCCCAGAATCAGCAAGCTCCATTTTTTGGAGAGTTTCTCGATGACACAGTAGATCGGACAGGGTAATCGGGGGCCTTTGTGCGGTCTCATTGAGGAGAAGGGAACGCTCCTGACAGAATACAACAACTCTCGATGGTAATCAATTTAAACTCACTTTACAAAAATAAGTGAATGAATCAGGATTTGGGACTCATAGTACATTCCCACCTTGCCCATGCGTTTCCCCACCAGAACACTCATGATCGGCGCTTTGCTGCTAATCCCCACGCTGACTCACGCCAAGACATTTGTGGTACCGCACGTTCTTGAGCGGTCGGGCATATCCGCCCCCTCACAAAGTACCATGCCTACGGCGCAGGAACTCCAGCAGACGATTGAAAAGAGAACCGGCATTACCGGCATCAAGTGGAATCAGGCGACCGGCAAATCGGGCCGTCATGTGAAGCTCACGGGTACCGGAACGATGGGGGATAATCTGTCAGTCAACATCAGTTGCACCGTCTCCTATCCGCCGCTTTCGATCCGTTGCACGATCACAGCAAGTTTATAAGAAACAGAGAGTCGTTCGTTTCAGAAAGAGGTGCATCGGGGGATGCGCCTCTTTTTTTGTTATTTCACCCACAGCAGCAGACTCTTCAGGTAGTCGCCTTCCGGGTGGAAGAGGTTGACGGGATGATCCAGCGCCTGGCGGTGACGCTGGATGATTTGCACGGAGCGCTTGGCCTGACGTGCCGCATGAAAGACGATCGTCTGGAAGATCTCCGCATTGATCTGGTAGCTGCAGGAGCAGGTGAGCAGGAGTCCGCCCGGCGGCAGAATCTGGAAGGCCAGACGGTTCAGGTCGGTATAGGCCTTCTTGGCGGGATCCAGATCGCTGCTGCGCTTCGCGAAGGCGGGCGGATCCAGAATGATGAAGTCGTACGGGTGAGGGAGGGGACGTCGGCGGAGGAAGTTGAAGACATCTTCGGCAGAGGAGCTGAATCGGTCCGCTCCGAATCCGTTGAGTTGCACGTGTTCGGTGGCACGGGCGAGTGCGGCTGCATCATAATCCACGGCGTCGGCGTGGAGAGCTCCTCCCGCAAGGGCGTTGACGGAGAAGCCGCCCACGTAGCTGCAACAGTCGAGGACGGTTCGGTCTTTCGCGAAGTTCCGTACGAGGGAGCGCATCTCGCGTTGATCCAGGAAGAGTCCCGTCTTCTGGCTGCCTTCCAGCGTGATCAGGTATTTGATGCCCCGCTCCTTCACTTCCACGGTGCCTTCGCCTTTGCCGCGCACCCATCCCTCCTCTTCTTCCATCCCTTCCTTCTTGCGTGCGGGGCCCGTGGATTTCTCGAAGATGCCCTTGGGCTTCAGGAGTTCCATGAGCGTGTCGGCCAGCCATGTGCGCAGGTGATCGAAGCCGAGCGTGGTGAGCTGGATGACGAGAATATCGTTGTAGCGATCGACGATCAGGCCGGGGAGACCGTCACCCTCCGCGTTCACGAGGCGGTACGCGGTGGTGTCCTCAGTCGCAAAGAGCGTCTTCCTCAGGGCGACGGCGTGTTCGATGAGTTTCCGGAGTGCAATCAGGGGATCACCCTTCTCGAAGGCGATGGCGCGGCCGCAGATGTACGCCTGTCTGTTGAGAGTCGCATAGCAGAGGAAGTCTCCGCGGCTGTCCCGCACCTCCACGATGGAACCATCTTCCACTGCGGGGAAGGTCTGCACGGCGGTTTGGAAGATCGCGTGGTGACGATTGCGGAGGTGCACGTCTGATCCGGCTTTGAGGGTGAGGACGGGGAACTGGTTCATGAGGGTTATTGGGGGATAAATCTGATTTCATTGGAGATGATCCGATGCATTTCCGCCTCGTCCGCTTTTCCCTGTTTCACGAGTGCTCTGGCGAGTCCGATATGTGCATCAGCGGTGTTCCAGTTCCATGCGAGCACCGTGCGGAATTCCCGCTCCGCTCCCGCGAAGTCATTCTTCAGAATCTTGATGCGGCCGATGCCGAGCGCCGCCGCCACGTACGAAGGATCAAGAGCGAGGGCCCGTTGATAATGAGCAAGTGCATCATCCGGCCTCTGAGTCTGCTCCTCCACGGAGCCGAGGGAGAAGAGAGGTTCCGGATTCGTCGGGTCCATGGAGAAGGCTTTCCTGAATTGCTCCTCCGCTTCGGGGATTTGCCCGCTCCTGGCATAGATCATTCCCGCGGTGAGATGCAGGCGCGGATCATCGCCGTACTTCAAGCCCTGTTTGAGCGTTTCGAATGCGGCGAGAGGGTCATTCGTATCAAGCTGAACCTTGGCATAAGCGGTGCGTGCCGCAACGGAGGAGGGCTTCGTTTCCAGTGCGTACTTGAAGAGCGTGGCGGCGGAATCCCACACTTTTGCCTGTCGCACGGAGAGGAGACAGAGGATCGCAATGAGAATCGCTCCCAAGGCGAGCGGAGCGGGACGCATGAACGAAGGGATTTTTTTCCCGATCACACTCAGAAGAATCCCGAGGGAGAGGATGAGGCCGATGATCGGAAGGTATGCGTAGTGGTCCGCCGTGCCGTAGAGCGCTCCTGCGCGGAAGGGGGAGAGGAAACTCGGCGAGAGCATGACGAGGAAGAAGAACAGGCCGAATCCGAAGCGCGGTGTTTTGAACAGGAGGAGCACAGTCATCACGCAGAAGAGCAACGCCACGGAGAGCGCGAAGATATTTCCGATCGAGAAGAGCGTCTTGCCGGCCTCTTCGTAGAAGGGGACGAGATGGTGCGGGAAGACGAAGTGCTGCAGTGTCAGTGCGATGCTCTTGCCCGAAAGGACGATCATGGTCAGCGGATCGATAGCCCCCATGACATGCGTTTTTCCCAGAAATGCGATCACAACGAATGCGATTGCAATCGTAAAATGGGGGATTTTATCGAGGATCATTCCGCGATCACGGCGCTTCTCAACAAAAAAATCATGGAAGAGGAGGACGAAGGGGAGCGGGGCAACCGTAACTTTGGAAAGGAGGGCGAGGAGGAAGGTCGCGATGCCCGCGCCGTAGGCCAAGCGGTTTCGGCGGCCGGAAAAGTACAGAAGAACGGTGAGGAGCAGGAAGAACGTCGAGAGAAGATCCTTGCGGATCATGGCCCACACGACGGATTCCGTCTGGAGCGGATGCACGGAGAACAACAATCCGCAGAAGAGCGCGATCAGGTCGCCTTTGGTGCATTTTCGCACAAGGAAGTAGACGAGCACGCCGTTGGCGGCATGCAGAAGGATGTTCGTGAGATGGAAGATCCACGGATGGAGTCCGCCGATGAGGTAGTCGATCTGGAAAGAGAGGAAGGTCAACGGGATGTAGAGCTCGGGATCGAAGGTGGTGAAGATCGTCTTGAGGTGTGCGAACGTCGGACCGCGGATCGCGAGGTTCTGCATGATGAGGTATGTGTCGTCAATCGGCGAAAAGTCCTGTACGAGCGCATGCCCGAAGGCGAGGAAGGCCGCCACGATGATTGCAATGCTTGCGAGGAGCGGGAAGGCACGTCGAAGAGAGGTTCTGTACATAGGTCTTCAGTATAGTGGCAGGACGGGGATTCATCTTCATCTTTCTCCTCTATTCACTGAGGCGGTTTCCCGCCTCAGTGAGAATCACAGCCGGTCATGGGAACTATTCTTCTTCCACTCTGAGTTTCTTCTTGGATGCCTCCTCAGACTTGGGAATCGTGATTGTGAGCACGCCGTTTTTCATCTTACAAACGGCCTTGTCTCCTTCGGCGTAGTCGGGGAGGCGGACCTGCCGGCGGAATTCACCGTAGCTTCGCTCGCGGCAGATCCATGTTTTCTCATTCTCTTCCTTATTTTCCTCCGTCCTGCCGCTGATTGTGAGAAGGTGATTGTGGACATCCACCTCTATGTCCTTGGCTTCAAAGCCCGGCACACTTGCTTCCACGGTGACCGCCTTGGCATCCTCAGAAATATTCATGGAAGGCGAGAGATGCCCCGCCGACACGAGCGATCTTCCTGTGAGGAGGGAGAACGGATCCCAGAACGATTCGTCAAAGAATCGGTTCATGGCATCCCCGAGGGTCACAGGACCCCTCAGGTTGCCGTCATCGCGCTTGATGATTTTCATAGAATGAGGGGGAAGGAAATAAATTAGCACTCTCCATTATAGAGTGCCAATATAGTGCCGGTCAATCAAAAGATGTTGATTGAATCGGCAAATGGTTATTTTTTCAATATCGGTCATTTTCATGATAGCCTTGCGTCATGACGCTTCTCCGCTCCATTCCCGCATTCGCGTGGCTCATTCTTTCCGCTCTCTTTTTTGCATGGGGGGAATATCTCTCCAAAAAGTGGGCGCTCTCGCCGGGATGGGCGTTGGCCTTTGCCGTTCTGGGAGCGGATTGTATCGGGACGGTTCTCTGGCTCCCCGCGATTCTGAACAAGAATCAGCTGTCGATCATCGGGATGGCATGGCTGCTCATCGGCGCGATTGCGAGCGTGGGCATCGGCCTGATCGTGTTCAGGGAGACACTGGACCGGACACAATGGATCGGAATGGGCTTTGCCCTCGTGGCGCTGGTTTTGCTCGGCAAGTGATCGACAAACGAATCTATTGATTCTGGTCGCGCAGGACCCGCTCTTTGAGGTGGCGACGCGACTCGCGGACGAGCGGGCAGGCACCCGTGCGATTGGCGAAGACGCCTTCGGGGGTTTGGCTCAGACACGGGTCGGACTGCCCTCCGGTCCGGGACGGTTGCGTGAAGGTGGGTTCCCAGGAAGGGGTCGCATCGAACGGAGAAGCATCGATCGGCGTGCCGATGGACGGGAGTCCGAGATTCATCAGATGATCTTCGAGTTTTTCCGCGTTCTCCGGGATATCCAGATACACGGGGAGCGGCCGGTGCTGCATCTTCCCCTCCATCGAGAAGAATACGTTCGCTTCGGGAACGGTGACGGAGGCGAAGTACTTCGCAAAGCGGAACGCACCTTCGTTGTTGATATCCACCTTCAGACGGATTGTCAGTGCCTTGAGAATCTGCGTCTCTATCGCTTCCAATTCCTGCATATCCACATCCAGGGTTCCGTCTTGCAGCAGACTAGGATCTTTCTCTTTCAGGAAAGATCGTGCGGTGTTCACGGCTTCCTGCAGGAAGTGAGACTTCAGGGTGAGCAGATAGGCACTGCCTTCCTTATAACGCGTCCCTTCTATGGTAAACATCGCGTCGAGCACACGTGCGAAGAGCTCTTTGACATCCGCTTGTGTGAACGTGCCGCTGTCCGCGCCGAATTCGTTCAGGAGATCGGACGAGGACATTCCCCCCAGCGACTCCAGTTCCGATGTCGTGAGGGGGATCGTGAACCACTTGCCTTTGAATTCTTTGTTGAAGGTGGCAAGCCATTCCTTGATGTCGGCCTCGGCGACATCCGCGAGTTTCAGGGAAACATCTCCGATACGTACGTAAGCGGTCTCTCCCCGGACCATGAGATCGACGCTCGCGGAACCCTTTCCTTCATCGGCTGCGGCTGTGACATCCGCATGCATCTGGAGTTTTGCATCCTTGAGAGATTTCCCTTCGGCCATTCCGCTGACGGTGCCGAAGATCCGAATAGTATCCGATGGGGCGTCCGTGCCGAAGATCTGCATATTTTCCGATGAGTCATCCACTTTCATATAGAACGTGGAATCGAATTCCCGCGGTTTCCCGTCACTGTTCAGCGTGAAGAGCACGTCGCTCGGCCGTGCGAAGGTCGCGAGTGCGAGGGCGGGTACGAGAAAAGAGAGCGCAAGGCTGACAAGAAGAACGGGGCGCTTCATGGGAGAAAGGGGAAGGTTGTCTGCCATCATACGCAAAATACCGCGTGTTCGGCAAACGGCAATACTTCGGTTCCTTTTGTATTGCATGATAAGATCCATCCATCGCCGGCACTCTTCTCTCTCTCGGGCTTCTTCTTGTCTTCGTTGTCGTTCTCGTCAACTTCGCAGCGGGTTTCTTTGTGGATGCGCCGTTCGTCCCGTCTTCCCGCAAGGTGACGGATGCCATGATCCGGTTCGCGGAACTGAACGGGACGGAAACGGTCATGGATCTCGGAGCGGGGGATGCGCGTGTGCTCATCAGGGCGAAGAAGTTGTATCCGTCCATACGTGCCGTGGGGTTCGAAATCCTTCCGATGGTCTGGGTGCTGGGAAAACTGAATATCCTGCTTTCCGGCAGGAAGATCGAATGGCGTCGCGCCGATGCGCTGAAGCAGAACGTGGGCGACGCTGATTGCGTCCTCCTCTACCTCTTCCCAAAAGTGATGAGGGAGCTGGAGAAGAAATTCGATCGGGAGCTCAGGCCCGGCACAAAAGTGGTTTCGTACGTGTTTCGTTTTCCCGGTCATGAACCCGTGAAAGAGATGCCGGTTCCGTGGCTCGGGGGGAAGAATGTACTGCGTTTATACCGGTGGTAAATCGTGGGATGGCTACCTACGGTGGCCCTCCCACGGACCCACCCTTTCCTTTAGCGGTGGCGCCCCAGGCAATCTCGAGCCTGTCGTGAGGTTGCCTTCGCGCAATTATATTTTGTACTACGGGGCGAAAGATTACTATATTTCTGACCATGAAAACCATGAATAGTAGTGCAAGATAATATGCGAGAGCGAACCAAAAACTCACATGTTCGAAGTGCAGGGCGCTCCCCGGAATCTTGGCGAGAAATGATGCGACGAACATGATCCATTGAAGGCACATCCATGCGGGGAGCATGAGGACGGCGGCAAGCCAGTGCGAGAGCAGGCTCGTTCCCACGCCGAGCGCTCCGAAGAGCATCGCGATCGGGATGAACGGCGCCACGAGCAGATTCGCGACGGGGGCGATGAGCGACAGGTTCCCGAAGAGACAGAGGGCAAGCGGGATCGTCGTGATCTGGGCGGACATGGTGGCGAGGAGCGATTCACGCAGTCCCAACGTTTCCGGAATGCGTTCGAACCACGGCTTGAGAATGGGACTCAGTTCCGTGAGCCCGATGATCGCCGCGAAGGAGAGCTGGAAGCTCGCGTCGTACCAGAGCTGTTTGCAGTTCCACAGGAGCATCACGAAAAACGTCCACAGAATCGCGAGTCGCATGTCGGACTTCCGGCCGAGCGTGAGCGCCAGCAGACCGAGAATTCCCATGATCGCCGCGCGCACCACGGAGGCGCTTGCGCCCGTGAAGAGCGTGAAAGAAGTGATGGCGATCATTGCAGGAATGAAGCGCCACCTGAACGGCAGCCAGAAGAGAAATCCCATGATCACCGTGATGACGATCGTGATGTTGTAGCCGGAAATGGCGATGATGTGCGTGAGCCCAGTCGTCGTGAAGTTCTGCGTCAGGTGCGCGGGGATGCCGCGACGGGAGCCCGTGAGAAGTCCTTCGGCAAAGGCGGCGTGCGGCTCGGGCAGGAGCGCTTCGATGCGATCCTCGAATTTGCCTTTGACGGAGTAGAGGAACTTCAAATAACGGGAGCCGCGGTTTCCCCCCGTGTGCGTGATGCTTGCGGAAGACATCACGGAGTAGATTCCGTAACGACTCAGGTAGTTGTCGTAGGCGAAGTCCTCGATCGCTTCCGGACGCGAGAGCCTGCCGCGAACGGTCACCTCATCGCCGTACATGAAGACGGGCCATCGTTTGCCATCCGATACGAGGACAAGTCCTTCCACGGGAATCCATGCTCCTGTTTCCGTCTGTCTGATCGCTTCGGCCGCGACGGTGTACTTGATGACCAGCGGTCGTTTGTCGGGGTCTTCCGCGATCGATCCCCGCACCGTGACGAAGGCATCCCGTGCATACCAGTCCACGGTTTGCGCCGTGGGAACATGCGTCATCCGTGCGACGATGAAGAAAGAGATCGCCGTTCCCAGCACCGCAACAACCAGCCATGGTGCCTGTTGATGATAATTCGGATGAACGCACCCCGCGAGGCTGAGGACGAAGAGAGTCCCGAGGATGATCCACACGGCGGACGGGTAGGACGGAAGCTGCCACCACTGCAAGACAAACGTCGTCGCGAGGAACGATCCGAGGAACGTCATCGAGAGGCGTGAGGGGGTCATGTTCATGTCTTCATTCTCCCCCGTACTCCCTGGCAAGGGCGATCCACTCCGTGATGGAAAGTGTCTGGGGGCGGCGTTTCGGGTCTATGGAAGCGCGTCCGAGGAGTTCCATACCTTCGTGGAACTTCCCAATCGTGTTCGAAATCATCTTGCGCTTCTGGCTGAAGCCGGCCTTCGTGAGTTTGAAGATTTTTTCAATGGTCGGCGCGTCCGTGAGAGGTTCTTTGAAACACTCGATGAAGAGGACTGCCGAATCCACTTTCGGCGGAGGCAGGAATGCCGCGGGCGGGACGTACGCCACGATCTTCGGCTTCCCGAAGAGCGCTACGAGGATTGTGAGCATGCCGGCATCATCCGTATCGCAGATTTTTTCCGCGACTTCCCGCTGGATGAGGAGTGTCAGGGATGCGGGGAGAACCTTGGATTCCAGAAAGAGATGCCGGAGGAGGGGGGAGGTGATGTGATACGGGATATTGGCGACGACCTTGAAGGGATGTGACGGCATTCCGACATTCAGAGCATTGCCCTGAACGACGGAAAGTTTCGGGTTCGCTCCGGTGTATTCCCGGAGGAGCGGGATCAAATGGGCATCCAGCTCGATCGCCATGACGGAGCCGGCGCGTTCGAGCAGCTTCTTCGTGAGGATGCCGATGCCGGGGCCGATTTCCACGACAGTCTCCTCTTTTCGGATCTCCGCCGTCTCTACGATGCGGTCCAGAATGGAGGCGTCGAGTAAAAAATGCTGCCCCAGATCGGTATTCAGCCGGAGGCCGTGGGATGAGCAGAACCGGCGAATCTCATCGGAGAACGAAGTCATGCGCCGTGACATTGACAGCATCATGAATCGAAGTAAAGTGTGGCTGTTCATGACGACGCAGATCTTCAGCTTCGGCTTCTCCTTTTTCCCGTTTAGTGCGGGGAAGAAGCCGATGCGTCTGAAGTAGGAAAAGAAAGCACGCATGACCTCTTCCCCCGGCAAAGGAGAGGTTTATTTCCGTGTTTCCCTTTTCTCCCATGTCTGCCACTGAACGTCCGCACCAGCACGTTTTGGAATTACCTTCGGATCTTGGAATCCATACGCTCCAGCAATACTCATTTTCCGATGAAGCGGCACGGATGATCTCTCGGGACGTGTCCAATCCATCGATTCACTATCATGATCGCATTGAAGGGGTGTGGGATGCCGTGTCATCCGGCGAATATGGCATCATTCCCATTGAGAATTCTTCGGGAGGAGTCGTCTGGCCGCATCTCGATCGTCTGCGCAGTGATACGGTGCGCATTCTTGCAGAAGCGAATGTGAAGGTTCGCATGTGTGCGGGAGGTCTTCCTGGAGCCACTCTTGATCAGGTGAGGGATGTGTACTCTCATCAGAAAGGATTGGATCAATGCAGAAACTTCCTTCGGACTCGGTTGCAGAAAGGACTGGAAGAACATCCTGTTTCCAATACTGCCGCTGCTGCCGAGCTGGTTAAAGCAAAAGGCGATCCGAGGGCCATCGCCCTTGCCTCGCGTCTGGCGCTCAATGAGCTGGGTCTGGAGGAGCTTGCGGGTGAGGTTGCTGACTTGCCGTCAGCACAGAACATCACGCAATTTCTTCTCATTCATGCCAATCCTGAGAATCACCTTCCGTTCCCCGAGGCGCTTTGTCATGCCGCCATCATTACGCCGGAGAATGAGCGCGGAGTTCTGAGGAGAATTCTCAGCATCATCGAGAATTC
The DNA here is from genome assembly GCA_028707875.1 of Candidatus Peribacteraceae bacterium. Classification (GTDB taxonomy): domain Bacteria; phylum Patescibacteriota; class Gracilibacteria; order Peribacterales; family Peribacteraceae; genus JAQWAC01. Next base: position 20,024 of record JAQWAC010000009.1, read on the forward strand.
CCGTGTCGATCTCACATCACTGCACAGTCGCTCCATTGATCGAAAGCAGTACAGTTTCTATGCCGAGATGAGGAGAGAGGGGAGCCCGCAGGAATTCGATCTCATGGCGCAGCAATTCGCCGCAACGCCCTTCATCAAAGATGTGAAATGGTTGGGCAGCTGGAATAAGAGCTACGAAAACTGAGATGATTGACATTCTATGTTTTTCCACTATTCTCTCCTCGTCGTGTTACCTCAGACCTTCTTCTACGGCTTTAGCTACTTCTCCTATCTCATGGGGAAGGTGCCGTATTGCGTAAGGTCATAATGTAAGAACGTTGACGCAATAGGAGCCTTCCCCCCGCGGAAGGCATTTTTTATTTATCTCTTCCAACTTTGTCCCATGAGTACCGCAATCCTTGAACATCCTCCGCATGGTCGCTCCGCATCGGACGTCGCGGATCGCAGTCCTTCCGAAGCTCGCACCGAACCGGCCGTTTCCTCCGGCAAAACTCTCGATCGATTGGTCACTGCGGAAGTTGCCGGCGATGTCTCGTTCATTCAGCGCAGGATGGCCGATCTCATTCAGTGCTGCATCCGTCGTGCAGCCATCGATCGCACAAATGAATGTGTTCGCTGGGAGGAGGAAATTCCTTCGGAAATCACAGACGCGCTCACGCTCTCGCCCGATGCATGCAATACCTTCAGCATGACGAAAGCCCTGATGGCGATCGAAGATCTTGAGCAACGAAGAGTGATTCTTCGCACAATCATTCAGGCAATCATTCAACTTCAGTAGTTTTATTTCCGTTCCCATTCCTCTCATGAATTCCATCGACGAAACATCATCGGTTCAGGAAGGAGCCTCCGCACAAGCCGACCGTCCGGCACGTCATATCGCGCTGCGCACAGCGGTTGAGCGTATCCGCGGCGGAGCATCGGGAATCGTCTACATTCGCGGCGTCGGCCTGCCTCCGGATATCGATGCGGGTGTTCGTTCCATCCGCACGCTCGTGAATTCGCATCGAGACGAAACACTGGCCGCTCTTCAATCCTGCCTGGGCGGCGGCATGACGATCGATATCGGCGAGGAAACGGATCACATTCTGGATCTGGCCGACAGGTATGCGGGTGTTCTTTCGAACGGTACACGCGAAGAAGTCTGCAGATGCATTCGGGATACCTTGGATCTTTCGCCATCCGCCGGAAATGACGATGTGTATCATGCCCTGATGAAGCGCTCACCTGCGGAGCGGGATGCCGCCATTGCGGCCATCTCCCATGAGGCTTTCACCACGCGTCCGTCGCTTGCTTCCAGTCGCGGTGAAATGTATCCGGGGCGCACGTTCATAGATTCAGGAAAACAGTGATCCCCCTGCAGCGACGTTCATCGGAATCCTGTATACTGCGTTCCATGCGCAAACTTCTCCTCCCTCTCCTCTTTATTCTTCCTGCGATCGCATTCGCACGCTCGTACGATACGTCGCATCTTCCGTACAGCGATGCCCCCCGCGAGCGGCGGACGGCGGTCGCTGTGAGCGCGCTCACGGAGGAGGGGATCCTGCAGGGATATCCGGACGGAACGTTCCGTCCGCAGACTCTCGTCAATCGCGCGGAGTTTCTGAAGATCGCCATGAAGCTCGCGCCCGAGGCGCTCCCTGCGGTTGATACCGGATGCTTCCCTGACATTGATCCGGCCGCGTGGTATGCGCCGTTCGTCTGCGCCGCCAAGCGCGACGGTATCGTGAGCGGCGATGAGCTTGCGGGGATCGATTCTTCCCTGTGGCGTTTCCATCCGGAGAGAACGGTGAATTACGTGGAAGCGGTGAAGATGCTCACGGGAGTTCTTGGGATTCCGCTCGTGCCGTCGGATTCCTCCGAGTGGTATCAGACCTATCTGCTGACGGCGGAGACACAGCATATCGGCCTTCCCGATGCACGCGCGGATCAGATGCTCCGTCGCGGGGAGGTGGCGGAACTTGCCGCTTCATTTTTGGCTTACACACGCGGTGATCTTCCCGCTCTTCGTGCCGCCCAGTCCGGACAGACTTCTTCGGCTTCTTCGGTTTCTTCGGTTTCCTCGGTTTCCTCTGCTTCCTCTCTTTCCTCTCTTTCTTCTTTTTCTTCTTCCTCCTCTTCGTCCAGTTCAAGTGTTGCTATCGATCCTCTGACCGATTATTCCACGACTCCCGCGTTTCTCCGGCTCGGGACGACTTCCAACATCATCGGAGCCATCAAGATCTTCAATACGATGGAGCCGTTCCTCGTCGAGGACATCACCGTGAATTTCTCGGGGGCGACGGACTCCGTCGATCAGGTGAGGATTTACGCGTCCGCCGACGGCCGCTATCTCGGCGGGGCTTCGCAGGATTCCTCGAATCCCTCCTCTTATAAACTGCACCTTTCGAGCGGCATTCTCACGGTGCCGAAGAGCACGGAAGTCTCCGCCTATGCGCGCGCCGTTCTATCTCCGTACAAGTCGGGCGGTATCAGCGGGGAAACGGTGAACGTGAGTTCCTTTGCGGTGGAAGGGGTGGGCGGGTGGAGCAATCGCCGTTACAGCCAGACTTCCACCGATACGTTCTCCACGTCCCAGACCGCACGATCAACCTTCACCTCGATCACCAACGCCGGGGCCGCAACCGACAGTCTTGTTGCGGGCACGCAGCGCACTCTCGGATCGTTTCTCTTCAGGGGGGGCACGGGTGACGGCAGTGCGGAACTTCGCATCCTCGGACTGGAAATCGAAGCCGGTATTTCCGGAGGCGTCACGCTCTCCAATGTGAAATTGGGCGTGGACGGATCTTCCGCGCGGTTCGATTGTTCCGTCGCCGGCAGCACGATCACTTGTGCATCGCTCTCCAGCACATTCGGCGACATCGAAGGCACGCGCACCGTGACGTTGTACGGAGACATCGCTCTGGCATCGGGATCATCGCACGGAGGGGTGCAACTGTCCCTGACACCGGGCACCATCTCCTCTCCCGGATCGATCACGTGGACGGATGGCACCTCGACGTTCCGGTGGGTGCCGTTCGATGACACGGTGCTGCAGGGGACGTACTTCTCCTCCTGATCACAGGATCTTCAGCGGTGCGATGCTGATGGCGAAGATCTTCTTCTGCCCCGAATCGAACTGGATCTCCACCACGCCGCCGCGCACCGCGGTCACCTCCCCCTGTCCGAACGTCGGGTGCTCCACGCGCGTGCCTTCGGTCATGGTTTCCTGCGTTCCGTCCTCGAGTCCGGTGTCCTGATTGAATTCCACATTCAGATGTTCCTCCTGTCGGTACGGTTCAAGTTTCCCTCCTTTTGCCGCTTTCTGTTCACCGCTCTCCGAAGCCCATGCAAAGGCGCTCAGGACACTGTCGCTCCTGCGCTCGGTGACGGCATCGGGCAGATCGTCGAGGAAGCGGCTGGGGGCATTGGATCGCGTCTCGCCCCAGAGCATGCGTGACCGCGTGAAGAAGAGCGTCAGGTGCGTCTTGGCACGTGTCATGCCCACGTACATCAATCTCCGTTCCTCCTCCAACTGCGCGGGATCGAAGAGGCTGGACGCGTGCGGGAAGATGCCCTCCTCGCAACCGCCGATCATCACATGTTCGAACTCCAGTCCTTTGCAGAGATGCAGCGTCATGAGGGTGAGCGCGTCGTCTTTGGTGTCCGAAAGTTTGTCCACCTCGGAGACGAGTGCGACTTCCTCGAGGAAGCTCACGAGGGAATTTTCCGGCGTCAGCCCGTCATACTTGTACATGACGGAGAGCAATTCCTGCACGTTCTGCCATCGCTCCTCACCTTCTTCCGTATCGTCCCGGAGCCACTTCTCCAGATCGACTGTGCGGAGGAGCCTGGTCGTCAGGTCCGACACCGTCAGTGTCTGTGCGGCTTTCTGCAATTCACGGATAAGTTCCACGAAAGATGCAATGCGTCCCTTGGTCGCCTCCGCGATTCCTTCGATCTTGTCTGCGGAACAGAGTGCGTCCCAGAGCGGCAGTCCTGCCGTTGCGTTCCAGACTTGAATCTTCTCCAACGTCGTCTCTCCTATCTTGCGAGCCGGAACATTGAGGATGCGGAGGAGCGAGATGGTGTCGTGCGGATTCAGCAGCACATGCAGATAGGCGAGTACGTCCTTCACTTCCCTGCGCATGTAGAATTTCACACCGCCGACGATGCGGTAGGGAAGGCCCAGTCGCATGCATGCCTCTTCGAACAGGCGGGATTGCGCATTGGTGCGGTAGAGCACCACCTGATCATTGAGGGGAATTCCCTCCTTCTTTTTGGCTTCGGCCTGCTTCACGGCCTCCTCGGCTTCCAGCTTCTCGTCGCGCATCTCGTTCACGGTCACCTTGGGGCCTTCCTTGCGCTCGCTCCACATGGTCTTTTCCGGTCGGCGGGGATTGGCTGCGATCACCGCGTCCGCTGCGGAGAGGATCATCTGTGTGGAACGGTAGTTCTGCTCCAACTTGATTTCCAGTGCGTCGCGGTACTCCTTTTGGAATTCCAGAATGTTGCGGATATCCGCGCCGCGGAATGCGTAGATGGACTGGTCCGGATCGCCGATCACGCAGAGGTTACGGTACTTTCGCGCAAGAAGCGTCACGAAGAGATACTGCGAGTGGTTGGTGTCCTGATACTCATCCACATTGAGGAAGCGCCACGTCTCCTGATAGCGATCGAGGACTTCCGGGACTTCGTGGAAGAGCCGCACGGCCTCCAGAATCAGATCGTCGAAGTCGAGCGCATTGCAGGCTCTGAGCCCCTTCTCGTATGCGGCGAATGCGCGGACAACCTGCTCCATACGCGGGGTGGTCACCTGCTTCTGCGCCTCGACGGGCGTCAGCGCCTCACACTTGAAGCGTCCAATGTAACCGAGGACGGCGCGTGCTTTGAGTTCGGATTCCTCGATGTGGATTTCCTTGAGAATGTTCTTCACGAGCTTCTCCTGATCGTCCTGATCGTAGATTACGAAGGAGCGATCGCGGCCCAGTTTGTCGATATCCCTGCGGAGGACGCGGGCACAGATGGAGTGAAACGTTCCCATGACGGGGAGTTTGGCGGAGTGCGATCCCCAGTTCGCGTAATCTTCCCCCTCCGTGATATGGAGCATGTTCTCGATACGTGACTTCATTTCCTTTGCCGCTTTGTTGGTGAACGTGACAGCGAGAATCTGCCATGGAGGCACGCCCTGATGAATGAGATGCGCGATGCGGTGAGTGAGTGCGCGCGTCTTGCCGCTGCCGGCTCCGGCCAGAATGAGGAGCGGTCCCGTTGTGTGTTCCACCGCCTGCTTCTGCGGTTTATTGAGGTTGGCGAAGATGGGATCGGAGGCGGACATGGGCCGTGATTCTAGCGGGCGCCGTCACTCCTGTCGCGGACAATCATCAGGGATTCCGTTGCGGTGTTTCCGTTGCGACTGTCTCCTGCACTTTCCTTGCCATGTCACGAATGATGTCCTGCACATCTGCGTCCTCCGGCATGTTCCGAAAGAGCATGCTGGTCTGGTTGTTTTCATTATGGCTGCTCCTCACGAAGAGGCGTCCGGATCCGTACCAGTAGGCATACCCGTTCACTGTATGCAGTGTGCGATCGGGGCCCAAAGATTCCATATTTTTCACCATGGTGGAGGGGGGAAGGGGAAGAAAAACAAAAAACCCCGCTTTCGCGAGGTGGGTGATCTTGCATCAGCACGCTCGCGCTATCCCAGAGGGACGACGACGAGGACGAGGCTGACGATGGTGCAGGACATCTGCATCTGGGGCTATGGTAGGACGTTTTCTCGGTGAGTCAATGGCCTTCGGATGAAGGTAATCCTCTTTCTTTGTCAGGCGCGACAAAGAAAGAGGGAAAGAAAGCACTGCGCCTATGACCCCCTCCGCTATCGCCGCCACATAGGCGCGTTTCCATAGATTATGTCTGTTGTTTGTTGTTTCTTCCCGAGCAGGGGGGGGCCGCCGCCACGGGGGGTGCGAGGGGAAGGCCCTGTTTGTTTTCGTTGCTGACGAATCGATGCCGAATCCTTGTAGGCATCGATGAGGAGGTGCAGGGCCGGGCGGGTTGGGATTGGCGGCGGCGATCTTCTCTTTCCTTCTTTCTCTTGTATGGTGGACAAGAGAAAGAAGAATCATGAGTCCGTTGAAAAACGGTATCACCTCAATAATCTTATTCTAAGAATCACATCTTCGACTGCGGTTCCGTGAGCTCCTTCAGCTTCTCGCGCAGGAGTTCCGGATTGGCGGTGAAAGCCTTCTGCTCGGCGGTCTTGAAGTTGAGGGGGCGCATCTTCGCTTTGCGGATCGCCACCTCCCGCGCCAGTTCCACATCGGCATTCTTGGTGCGCTCCAGCGTATCAAGTCCGTGTTGCATGAGCTGATACTCGGCGAAGTTCCGCAGGCTGATGTGGTAATCGAACTGCGTGATGAGGTCGATGATGGATTCGCGCTCCTGCGGGTCCCATCCCTCGGTCGTCTCGTACCCTTCGATGTGCTTGAGGCTCGCGAGGATGGGGGCCAGCGCTTCCGGTGAAACAACATAGAAGTGGAAGCCGTCTTCGTAGTAGTAGGTCTTCTTGAGTTCGCCGATGGCATCCGTCGGCACCACGAGGAAGATTCGCGGATAGATGCCCTCCTTGCCCTTCACCTTCGCGGCGGTCTTTTTCACCTGATCATCAATGTAGATCTGCAGGTTCGTCGCCTTGGAAATCTTGGCGTCAAAGATGACGTACTGCTCCAGAAACCCGATCAGGAAATCCGGCTTCAGGTTGCCGTGGAATCCCTCCGGCAGGTTATTGTTGTCGTACGAGGTGAAGGAGTGCTGCGGCTTCTTGCAGAGGTCCGTGAGCAGCGCGATCACATTCGTTTCGTGCTCGGCCCACATGCGGTCCCGCTCTTCCAGCTCTTGCTTCTGCCGCTCCTCATCCTCATGCCGGACGCGCTTCTGCTCGTCCTCCAATGCGTGCTCGGCGGATTCCAGCTTCTTGATCATTTCCTCGTGGCGTCGTTCGCGCGCGTCGCGCTCCGCCTCGAACTTGGCGATGCGTTCCTGCAGGGCGTCACGCTCGCGCATGAGGGACTTCAGATCCGCATCCAGTTTCTGCTGGGTGGCCCACATCTGTTTGGTCTCGCCTTCCATCTTCGACTTCCTGGCATTGAGTTCCTTCATCATGTTCTTCAGCTCGCCGATTTCCTCCGTCCTGCGATCGATCTCCGCCTTGAGCAGTGGATCACCGGCGACACCGGACGATCTGCCAGCCCACGCGATATAGAGAACGCCGCAGGCGGTGATGCCGAAGAGAATATAGAGAACAGTCATAACGGGATCCTAGCGTACGGCTTGCCCCAAGCGTAGACGAGGGGTGAACGTCTGTCCACTCATTTCTTTCCTGTCGCTTTATCACTGGCCCTCCGGAGAAGACGTCAATTTGCTTGCTTTCAGCAAAATACCGCTTAGAATTGGCTCCTGTCCGCGCTGCCGGAGGCTCACAGAAGCTCCAGCGGCCCGGCGCAAATTCTCTTTGTCTATCCCCCTTCATCCTATGTCCATCAAGCGCGCATCCAAGAAGAGGCTCATCACCAAGCACCGCACTCACGACAAAGACACCGGCTCCGCGCAGGTGCAGATCGCGATTCTCACGAAGGAGATTGATCTCCTCTCGGCGCATTTGACCGAGCACAAGAAGGACTTCTCCGCGCGCAGAGGGCTCCTCGGAAAAGTCGCACAGCGTCGCAAGCTCCTGAACTATCTCCGCATGAACAAGCCGGAGGAGTATCAGACGGTGCTGGAGGCGCATGACCTGAAGAAATAATTCATGAGAGACAAACCTGCGGTTTTTCTCTCATGAGCTCTCTTTTCCCTGAGTGGTGCGGCTCCAGGCAGGCGGAGCCTGCCTTCGCCGTGTTATTTACGGTTCTACGGATTGGGATAATGGTAGAATGAATGCAATGGCGATTCCGGAAAAACATCTCAATGACCTTCATCAGCTCTTTGCGAGTGTAAAAACCCCTCAGGATGCCGAGATGCTTCTTCAGGATATTCTTACTCCGCAGGAACTCGAGTCCGTTGCGGAGCGCTGGCAGCTCATCCAGGCATTGGCTTCCGGTAAGCCCCAAAGAGACATCGCCCGTGATCTGAAGCTTTCCATCAGCAAAATCACGCGGGGATCGAGGATGCTGAAGTATGGGAGCGGGGGGTTTAAGCATTTTCTGGCGAAGAGGAAGAGGAAATAAAGGAAACCGAAGATGCCGAGGAAGCCGAAGAAACCGAAGAGATTTCCTCTTGATTTGCCCGGAAAGAGAGTGTACCGTTGTAACGGTACGAAAGAATATATGGCTCGCATCACCTTCTCCACACCCGCAGGCCCCTTCTCCACCGGCGTTCCGGACGTTGCCAGAATGTTCCTGCGCAGTCCGGAGATGTTCGGTCACGGCTACGGGGAAGCGTTGGGCGGAATGCTCGACGAGCAGGACAAGCTCAGGATTGCCCAGCACATTGAACAGGCCGCGGCCCACGTGAACGGGCATCGTGAGGAGATTGCGACGGGTGTGAAGGGTCTGTTTGTTCATGTTGAGCCGATGTTCCATTCGGATTCCTGGCGTCCGCGCTGAATGCGGAGCGTCTTGGAAATGTGTGAATGACACATACGCTCCGTTCCCGGGCGTATTTTTGTATTTCACCATTTCCCTTTTCTTCCCATGGAATCCCATTCTCTCCCGTCACCGGCATTGTTCGAAGATGTCATCAAAGGTTCCGATCCGTTCGTCATCATCCGGCGCGGAGCCGAAGAGGAGGTGCAGGTGCTCTCGGGGGCGCAGCGGCAGTGTCACTCTCTTGCGGAGATTCCGCGCAATGACGGAGTGTCTCCCATCGGCGGAGTCGATACCGTCTGCGCCATTCCCTTCGCTCAGGTTCGTGAACGGGGATACGGAGCGCACTCAGATCATGAACCCATACGTTGTGTTGATATCACACGGCAAACGCGCGTCCGGTTGCAGGAATTGCTCGCAGCTATCCCCTCTGCCGAAGTAAAACTTGAGAACGATATCCAATTCGACAGGACTCCCGGGGAATATGCGGCAGTCATCCGGAGGATTCTCGATGATGAAATCGGCCGGGGCGAGGGTGCGAACTTCGTCGTGGCGAATACGGGAAGAGGCACGATTGTGGAGATGAACAGAGCGAAAGCATTAAACATCTACCGGTCCCTTCTGCATGCGGAACATGGGAGCTACATGACATTCATTTTCTATGACGGTGAGAAATATCTCATCGGTGCATCGCCGGAGAGGCATCTCACGGTCGGGCAGGGGACGGTTACGATGAACCCGATCAGCGGGACCTATAGGAAAAAGCCGGATATGCCTGTTACAAAAGAGGATCTCCTCAAATTTCTCCGTAATGATAAAGAAATCATGGAACTGTTCATGGTGCTGGATGAAGAACTCAAAATGATGTCGCAGATGTGCGAACGCGGCGGGACGGTCGGGGGGCCGCTCCTCAAGAACATGTCGCAGCTCATCCATACGGAGTACCTGCTGCGCGGTCACAGTGATCGTTCGGCCATCGATCTCCTGCGCACCTCCATGTTTGCGCCGACGGTCACGGGCAGTCCCGTGGGGAATGCGTGCAAGGTTCTCCGCAAGTATGAGCCGGATTCCCGCGGTTATTATTCCGGTGCGCTCGCGTTGTTCGGCAGGGATGCGCAGGGAGAACAGACGCTCGACAGCGCCATCACGATCCGCACGGCGGAGGTGGAGAACGACGGCAGGCTCGTCGTCCGCGCAGGGGCCACGCTGGTCCGGGATTCGGATCCGGAGAGCGAGGTGAAAGAGACGCAGTCCAAGCTCAGTGCTCTCTTGGGAAGTATTCTGCATCCCGTTCGGGAGCGATCGGTTCCTTCGGATACGGCGCTCCTTTCCGATGAAGAAATTCTGCAGGTGCTCAAGGAAAGAAACCGTCATCTTTCACGCTACTTCCTCGATGATCAGGAACCGAACGACAATACGCTCGAAGCCGTTCGGGGAAAGACGATCACAATCGTCGATAATGGAGATGATTTCTGCCACACGCTCAGGCACATGATGACGAGCATGGGCGCGAAGGTTGAAGTGGTGAATTTCCAGGAATTTGATTGTGCATCGGATACCGCCGATCTGGTGGTCGTCGGGCCGGGGCCGGGCGATCCCAATGACCGGAGTGACCCGAAGATGCGGAAACTTCGCAAGATTGTGCGTGACCTTCGGGGCTCGGAAAAAAAGTTTCTCGCCGTCTGTCTCGGGCATCAGATCCTGAGCAGGGAGCTGGGGATGGAGGTTGTGCGTCAGGAGAAGCCGTCGCAGGGAGTTCGCGAGAACATCGATTTGTTCGGCGAGCAACAGCTCGTCGGTTTTTATAACACGTTTTCCGCACAGCGGGGGGAGGAGATTCCCGGAGTTCAAATGTCCTATGATGAAGATTCCCGCCGCGTCCACGCTCTGCGTTCCGGTCAATTCGCGAGTTTCCAGTTTCATCCGGAGTCCGTTCTCTCGGAAAACGGTTTCAGGATTCTCGGGGAAACGCTTACCCGTCTGCTCGGCAGCGGTGCAGCGCCATCAACGGTTGATGGATTCTCCGTTGACGATGAAATGCTGCCGTGCGGTCTTGCATGATGGATTCGGGGCCCCCTGACGGCGGTGTCGGGGGGCTTTTTTGCATGAGGGAAACCGAGGTTTCCCTCATGAACTCCCTTCCTTTAAAAGGTGTGCCTCCAGCGCGGGGAACCAGCGCTTCGGCACGGTTTTTTTCTTCCGCGCACGGCGGAGCAGGGGGTAGGGGAGATGAGGTGTTTATCCCCTCCATTCGCTTTTCTTGCGACAAATTCAGGGTACACTGTTCCCAGCTCCTTCCCTCCCACGCTTTTCCCTCATCCCCTGGGTTTACATTGAAGCTCCGTCCCTCGACTCCGCTCGGGACAGGCACGACGGACTTTCCATGTGAATCCACAATGATGAGCGGACCCGACGCCGGAGGAAGGAATGCTTATTCCTTTCCCTTTTCTTGTATGTCCATACTTCCCGTAACTTCTTCTGCCGCCGTGCAGAAGGAATTCACCCTGATGCTCGGTGATCAGGAGATGAAGTTTTCAACCGGTCTCATCGGGACGCAGGCCAATGCCACCGTTCTCTGCCAGATGGGCGGGACCGTCTGCATGGGCAACTGCACCGTGAGTGCCAAGGCCCGCGTGGGAGTGGATTTCCTGCCGCTCCAGGCCACGTATCAGGAGAAGTTCTACGCCGGAGGGCGCATCGGTGGAAGCCGCTTCCGCAAGCGCGAAGGTCGCCCCGCCGATCAGTACGTGCTGCTGGCGCGCGTGGTGGACCGCGGACTTCGTCCGATGTTCCAGAAGCACATCCGCAATGACATTCAGATTTTTTGCACTGTGCTTTCCTATGACATGGAGCATGAGCACGACATCGCAGCGGCGAATGCCGCAAACCTTGCGGTGGCGCTCTCCGATTGTCCCGCGGAAGGTCCGCTGGGGACGGTCCGTGTGGGCCTCATCGGCGGCGAGCTGGTGCTCAATCCTTCGCGCGAAGCGCGCACCACGAGCGACTTGGATATGTTCGTCACTGCCTCGCCGGAGCGCGTGGTGATGATTGAGGCGGGGGCCAAGCAGGTTCCCGAGGCGGAGGTGCTGCGTGCCATCCAGTTCGGCAAGAAGTGGGCGCAGAA
>JAQWAC010000055.1 GCA_028707875.1 Candidatus Peribacteraceae bacterium
TGGCACCTCGATGTCGGCTCATCACATCCTGGGGCTGGAGAAGGTCCCAAGGGTTTGGCTGTTCGCCAATTAAAGTGGTACGCGAGCTGGGTTCAGAACGTCGTGAGACAGTTTGGCCTCTATCCTCTGTGATCAACTGGAAATGTGAGGGACGCTGCTCCTAGTACGAGAGGACCGGAGTGGACGAACCTCTGGTGTACCTGCTGTCGCGTCAGCGGCAACGCAGGATAGCTATGTTCGGACGGGATAACCGCTGAAAGCATCTAAGCGGGAAGCCCCTCCCAAGATCGCATTTCCCCATAAGTCCGCCGGAAGACGACCGGCTAGATCGGCCACAAGTGTACATGCAGTAATGCATTGAGCTGAGTGGCACGAATGGACGACTGAACGTTTTTCCGCTTTTCACAATTTATTGTGACTAGTGCTGTTTACGTGCCGCGGCCTCCGTTCTTCGGAACGGAGAGAGCGAGCAAGACGTGGGCACACGCCACGTCAGCTTAAGCTGACGTGACACGCTCACGAATTCCGGTTCTTTTTCTGTCTTTGATCTTTCAGTCCTGGTGCCTTTCGCGGTGGGGTCACACCTGTTCCCATCCCGAACACAGCAGTTAAGCCCGCCAGCGCCGATGGTAGTACCCCTCGGGGTGCGAGAGTAGGTCGGTGCCAGGACTGAGAGATCAGACAAAAGAGGGAAACCACTGGTTTCCCTCTTTTGGGAACTCCCTTCCTTTCAGCGGAGTGGCTTCAGCATTGGGACCCGCGAGACCCAATGCTTCGCCATATTCTTTACGGATTGCTTCGAAGGGCCTTCAAGGCGTTATTTTGTGTGCCAGCGGGCACAACTTTTTCCTCCGATATGCGTGGCGGGGGATTTTGGTGTGGTGTCGAAAGTATTCATTGGAGAAAACACAACGAAATATTCTCCTGACAAGGCGGCTCTCCTGCGCAGGCTCTGAACGTGATACAGTGCACGAAACGCGCGAATGAACCCACGGAGATTCCATCATACGGCCTTCCTTATTGTCGGACTCGTGATGGCGGCGGCGGGGCTGTCTTTTGCGGGGTGGAAATTGGTGTCTTCCTCACAGTTCCTTGCATCATCCACCACGTGGTGCGGCAACGGGCTCTGGGACTCTATTATCAATGAACAGTGCGATGAGTCTTCTTACTGGTCGCCCCGGTGCCCCAGCGGCAAAATATGCAGCAAGTGCGTGTGTGTTGCAATCTCTTCTTCCTCGCGCTCCTCCTCCGCTCCTTCACGCCCCTCCTGCATGAATGGCACGGAAACGATCGGGGTCTTCGACCCGCAGAGTTATATCTTTTATCTTCGGAACTCGAATACCACCGGGTATGCGGATATGACGTTTACCTATAAGCCGAGTGGTGTCAGCACCAGCATCTACCCATTGATGGGTGATTGGAATGCCGACGGGAAGAAGACGCCGGCGCTCTACGACATGACAAATGGGAAGTTATTCTATTCCGATGCCACGGACGGGCAGAGCAGTAACTTTGTAAGAAGCTTACCTGTGGTGTTCAAGGGGAATATCTATTTGCGCCCCGTTGTCGGCAATTGGGACGGGGTCGGCGGGGACAACATTGGCATCTATGATCCCTCCACGAATATTTTTTATATTTTCACATCGGATGTCAGTCAGCTGAGCACTGCTTCGACGTATCAGACGACCGGCATCACCGGCATCCCCAACCTTCCCAGCGGTCTGTACGGCAAGCGGCCGGTTGCGGGGGATTGGGATAAGGATGGAAAGGATAATATTGGCGTCTTCATCACCGCCGCCAGCACATTCTATCTGCTCAACAATCCGGTCACTCAGTACAACCGGAGTCCCGCCAGCAAGGTTGCGGGATTCGGGGAGGCCGGAGTGCGTGGCAACTATGCGGAGCCCATCATCGGGAATTGGAAGGGGGGAGCCGGAGGGGACGGACTTGGCATCTATTACACGGATAACGGATTTGTCATCCTTGCCGACAGTCTTAACGGAGGGTACTTCGACACCGCGCTCAGCTACGGCCCCGTGCCGAACAATATTCCCGGTCCGATTCCGCCGCTTGTCGGGGATTGGTGCATTGGAGCAGTTGTTACAAGTACAAGCAGCAGTCGTAGTTCTTCTTCATCCCGCTCCTCGCTCTCATCATCCCGCTCCTCGCGCTCCTCTTCCTCCTCCGATGCTCTGGGGAATATCAACCTCACCGCCAGATTCGACAGGCAAACAGGCGATGTGTATGACGGTGTGAAGTATATCTTCAGTCCGCCATTTCCGAGCAATGCCAATCTTCCTTACTGGGGAGCGCTGATGAAATTTCCGGTCATTATTGAGAATAGCGGACCGGATAATATGACGGCGGCGAACATCAATTCCGTCACGGTGGTGCCGCATTTTCCGGGGACACTCCCCGCCTCCTCTTTTGTCTTTGACCACGTGGGATCGGGCACGGGATGTCTGGCCGGTACACGAGATTGTTTCCCTGTTGAATCGATATCGGACAGATGCACCGTACAGGGGTTGCAGGTGACTTGTCCGGTTCCCGTCATGGCCCGAGAGGAATACCGGACGATCGATGTTTACTACAGAACAATCAGACCGGGCTACTGTGAGGATGTTTACGGGACCGACGGGTATGGATTCCGAACAGACCTCATGATCCAGAGCGGTCTTGTCTTCGGCGGCGGTTCTGTAGGCTATGTCCAGACACCTCTCTTGTGCGCAGGGTGCGGAGACGGATTTGTATCTCTTTCTGCGGGGGAGGAATGTGACGACGGAAATGAAAACAATGGAGACGGTTGCACGGACAGGTGTCAGTTCGAGTCCGGATGGACCTGCGATGCGAGCGGGAAAAATTGCTGGAGTTGCGGAAACGGAACCGTGGATTGGAGCGGCCAGAGTTGCCAATCCCTTCGGCATCCCTACGATTCTTCCTATGTTCAGGTGTGTACGCCCGAGGGGGAATCGTGCGATGACGGCGGCACGACTTCCGGCGACGGCTGTAATTCCGCCTGTCGGGTCGAGTACTGCGGCGATGGCATCACCAATAACGGCGGTCGCGAGAATTGCGATGAGGGGAAGCATTGCCCCGGCCCCGTCGTTTGGCCGACGGATCAGGCCTTATGGCCCGGTATCCTGCGTCGGTGTTTCTATGATCAAGGCAGCTGCCCCGAGCGCGTGATACCGAGTTCCCAGGGCGAAGTCGATCTTCGGTGCACCAAAGACTACGATTGTGGGGCAATTCCTATTCCGGGTGATACCAGCCCTCCTCCTCATCCCCTCATGAGCTGCAGGTATCGTGGCTTCACCTCTTGTCCGTCCAATTGTGTGATGGCTACATCCTCTTTCTCTTCTTCACAATCCTCCTCGTTTTCCTCCTCTTCCAGTTCTTTGGTTCCTCTCTGCGGCAACGGCACCCTCAATCAGGGGGAACAGTGTGATGACGGGAACGCGATATCCGGTGACGGCTGCACTTCTTGCACGAAGGACGCAGGATGGGACTGCACGGGTCAACCAAGCCGGTGTCAGACCATCTGCGGCAACGGCACCCTCAATCAGGGGGAACAGTGTGATGACGGAAACGGAACGCCCGGTGACGGCTGTACCTCATGTCTGAAGGACAGAGGATGGGATTGCACGGGTCAACCGAGCCGGTGTCAGATCGTCTGCGGCGACGGCATCCTCATCGGAGGCGAGCAGTGCGATGATGGCAAGTCTCCTCTCAACGGTGACGGCTGCAGTGTCACTTGCCGCATGGAGGAAGGCTGGACCTGCGATATCAATCGTTCCCCTGTTTGCAAGCCGATCTGCGGGGACGGACTTACCTTGGGCTCGGAACAATGTGACGACAGAAACGGTCAGGAGGGCGACGGATGCTCCTCTCTCTGTTCCATTGAGCCCGGTTATGCCTGCAGCGGCACCCCCTCCATCTGCTTCCTCACCTGCGGGAACGGGGTTATCGATGCAGGAGAGCAATGTGACGACAGGAACACGCAGAGTGGCGACGGATGTTCCCCCTTCTGTACAACGGAAGCCGGCTATGCCTGCAACGGCACCCCCTCCGTCTGTCGTCTTACCTGCGGCAACGGCAACCTTGATCAGGGAGAGGAGTGTGATGACAGAAATTTCAGTGATAACGATGGTTGCGACTCCTCCTGTCACCTCGAACCCGGATTCACCTGTCCCACCCCCGCTTCCAAATGCTCTCCCGTCTGCGGCGACGGCCTCCTTACCGGCACCGAACAGTGCGATGACAGCGGCACGTTGCCCGGTGACGGTTGCAGCGCCGCCTGCCGTCTTGAATCGGGTTATACCTGTGAAGAAGTCCCCTCCGTCTGCCGTCCCGTCTGCGGCGACGGCATTGTCACCCTTCCTGCGGAGAAGTGTGACGATAAGAATGTTTTGCCCGGCGACGGCTGTTCCAATATCTGCATTGTGGAGCGCGGCTGGCTCTGCTCCGGAAGCCCCTCTCTTTGCTCTCCCGTTTGCGGCGACGGTGTCAAAGCGGGGGATGAGGAGTGTGACGATGGCAATCTTATCGACCATGACGGCTGCAATCATCTCTGCAAACTCGACACGATCGTCGCTTCTTCGAGCTTCTCTTCATCCATCCCCATTCTCGTTTCCTCTTCTTCCGTATCCGCCAATCCCCTCTGCGGCAACGGCCGTCTGGAAGGCATTGAGGAGTGCGAGCAGGGAGTCCAGGCCTGTCCCGGCGGTCAGACCTGTGATCGTGTCCTCTGCCGCTGCGCTCCGATCACGGTTCTTTCCTCCCGTCCCGCCTTCTCCTCCGCTCGCCCCTCCTTCATCTGCGGTGACCGTGTTCTGGATCCGGGAGAGGAGTGCGAATCAGGCCTTCCCTGTCCGGGAGGCGCCGTCTGTACCGTCTCCTGCATGTGTATGGAACGTTCCTCCAGCTCCGAGGACATCTGGATCTACCCTTCGTCCACCAGCAGTTCTTCCGCCCCCTCCATCAGTTCCTTCTCCTATTCGTACCCCATTGCCTCTTCTTCCGAGGAATCCTCCTCATTTGGTCCTCTCTGCGGTAACGGATTTCTGGAGGAAGGAGAGCAATGTGAAAGGTTTTTTCCCTGTTCGGGGGACGATATCTGCGGGCTGGATTGCCAGTGCAGTGCGTTCGAGGTGACGACGCATGCTTCATCATCAATTGCCTCCGTTTCTCTTTGCGGAGACGGCTTAACCGAAGGAAAGGAGCAGTGTGATGATGCCAATACGAAACCGGGAGACGGTTGTTCCCGTTCCTGCGCCTCCGAGTTCGGATATGTCTGTGCGGGAGAGCCCTCCCTCTGTTTCCCCGTTTGCGGGGACGGAATTCGTGTCCAGTCCGAGGAATGCGATGACGGGAATATTGCCGACGACGACGGTTGCAGCAGCATCTGTACCGCCGAACACGGTGCAGCACCCTCCTCTTCCCTCTCATTCCCCGTCTGCGGCAATGGCGTGCTTGAAGCAGGGGAACAATGCGATGACGGCAATCCCTTCCCCGACGACGGCTGCAGCGCCGCCTGCTTCGTCGAGCTGATTATCGTTTCTTCTTCATCCTCTTCAGAACTCTCTTCTCTCTCTTCCTCCTCGGTTTCTTCTTTGACCGTCTATTCCTCTTCCGTCTCCTCCGCTCTCCCGATGCCGGTCACGGAAATACCCGCACGCTCCCCGTGGATGATCTGGGTACTCCTCGGTATCGTCGTCTTCATCGCAGGCATCGGCATCACATTCTTCCTGATGAAATTGCGCGAGGCGAAGGGGGAGGGGGAATGATCGAACATCCAATATTTCCTCCGTCCTGCAAGAACTCCCTTCTTTGAGCCGCAGACACGCGTGATACAGTGTTTAAAACGCGCGAATGGCACCCCTGAAATCCCATCATGCGGCTCTCCTCCTCGTCGGAATCCTGATGACGGCGGTGACGATGTTATCGTGGAGAAGGGAGACAATGAGCGTCTTGCGCGGGCAAACCACGTCGAGTGCATCCTCGGCTTCCGTGGTGCCGCGAATTGCGATTTCTAGCCGTCATAAGTTGTACCTCAATTCAAGTGGAAATGTTTACGCGTGGGGGGGCAATGACAGTGGTCAGCTCGGCAATGGCACCACCACGATCTCCTCCGTTCCGGTGCGGGTGAAGGGAGTCGGCGGGACAGGATATCTCTCCGGTATCACGGCGATTGAAGGCGGCAATGATTATTCTGTTGCACTCGGCAGTAACGGGAATGTGTATGCATGGGGGCACAAATATAAGATTGGTTGCGGAGATTTAGCCAATACTATTTCCTCCGTTCCTTTGCAGGTCAAAGGTGTCGGCGGGACAGGATATCTCTCCGGTATTACCGCAATATCTTCCGGCGATTTGGCTTCTTTTGCTCTCGACGGCAGCGGAAATGTGTATGCATGGGGAAACAGCAGTTATATTGGTGTTGATGACGTCGCCGGCGGTGTTTCTTGGGTTCCGGTGCGTGTCAAAGGTGTCGACGGGGCCGGATACCTTTCCGGAATCACGGCGATTTACACCGGTCCATATCGAACATATGCTCTCGACGGAAATGGGAATGTGTATGTTTGGGGAACCGACAATGCCGTTCCGGTGCGGGTAAAAGGAGTTGGCGGGCAAGGTTATCTGACCGGTATCAAGGCCATTGCCTTTTCATCAGACTTCACTCTCGCTCTCGATAATGGCGGGTATGTTTATGCATGGGGCCGCAATCTCTACGGCGCACTTGGCGATGGAACGACCGTCGATTCCCCCTATCCGGTACTCGTCAAGGGGGTAGGCGGGGCAGGAAATCTCTCCGGTATCTCAATGATCAGAGCCGGATCAACTCATTCCCTTGCTCTCGACGTCAGCGGCAATGTGTACGCATGGGGGCCGGGTCCTTTGTTGGGTCAGGGCTGGGCCATTGCAAATTATCCCACTCCGGTACAAGTGAAAGGGGTCGGGGGGGCCGGGAGCCTCACCGGCATAGCGGCGATAGCGTTGGAATCGGATCACTCCTTTGCACTCGGCAACAATGGGGACGTCTATGCGTGGGGGTACAATTTCAAAGGTGAAATTGGCAATGGCACCGCCAGCTCGAACACCGTCCTTACTCCCGAGAGAGTGAAAAGCGCGGACGGGCAGGGATATCTGTCAGGCATAAGAGACATTCAAACGAATGGTGCTTTCTCGCTTGTCAGAAGCAACAACGGAACCATCTACGCTTGGGGCGAGGCTGCCGATGTGAGTGGTGGAGGCTTTGTGAATAGATCCCTCCCCTTTCAGACAGTTCTATGCAGTGACGGCTTCAAGGATAGTGCTGAGGGATGCGACGATGGGAATGCCAATGATGGCGATGGCTGCACATCTTCCTGCGCCGTGGAATCCGGCTGGACATGTTCAGGAACTTTCTCTGTCTGCACCGCTATCTGTGGCTCTGGAATTCGTGTCGGTTCGGAACAGTGTGATGATGACAATACTGTTGCGAATGACG
>JAQWAC010000056.1 GCA_028707875.1 Candidatus Peribacteraceae bacterium
GCAGCGACATGTGAATGATCGCTTCCTGATTGGTGCCCCCCAGACGATCCAGATATTTGATGCGCTCTTTAAACCGCTCCTGAATATGAATTCTCTGATCGCCGTCCAGTGTTGCAAGCATCACACACGTCGAATCCAAGGCAACTTTCACTTTCTTTTGGTCTGCATCGGTGAGCACTCCTGCGGCACTCTGAAGGAGTTCCTGCAGCCTCTTACGGCGGGCCACCGGATCGGAGGCGGAACCAAGATCGGCAAGCAAGGCATCGGAAACGCCGACATTCTTCAGTTTTTTCTGCCATGCGGCATCACTCTTGAGATCCTCTTCACTTGCCCAGAGGATTTCCTTCTGGAGATCAACAAGCAGATCAAATTTTTCTTTCAGTTCCGGCTGTTTGGCACCCTTGCGCAAGAGCTCCATCAGCTCCGCGCCAGGAGCACCTCTGAGGCCCGGCAGCTCTTCCCCGAATGCGGTTCTCGCCGCTTCTATCTCGGCAATGGTGGAACGAAAGATCTCCGCACATGCTTTGGCCTGATCCGTCGTCTTGTCCTTCCAGCTCTGCAGCTCTTTCTCTTCGCTCTTGAAAGCAGAATGCGCTTTGCGCAGGAATTCGATAGAGATGGCATTGAGCCATTTCTTGGACAGATTCCCCGGAGGAAGCTCCACTTGCGCCGCAATCATGCGCACTGTCTCGGGATCGGAAAGCAGCTTCTTCATATTTTCATCGCCCGCATAATTCGCGGCATCACGCAGATGTCCGATGACTTCGGCATAACGAGGGCCGAGCTTCTCCACGGAATCGCGCATCTTCTCGCCCGATCGTTCTCCCGCCTTCTCCCACGCCAGATTGATCAGCCGATGCTCCCCCGCATGCTCGGGGAACCAGTCGAAGAGATGGGGTTCTCTGTTGGTCATAAAATCCTACTATTGTACCCGAAATACGTCATTCCCTCAAGACGGACTTAACTCCCTCGCAGAGCGAAGAACAGGATGACACCCCCCGCGCCGAGCACGCCGGTAATCGTCATTTCCACAAGAAGGGGAAAAGAAGAGCTTTCTCCAGATACCCCTTCCTCCCCCGTCACCACCAGCGACTCCAGTCCTTCGGGAACGTCCGAAACAAGTGTCCCCGACTCCGCTTCGGAGGAGATTTCCGCCACGTAGCGCGTGCGGAAAACGGAGGAAATTTTCTTCGCGCCAGAAGTTTTTTTGGAAGCGGAGGACGCGCTTTTCGACTTCGGGGCCGCCGGATTCCGGCAGCGGTTTTCCTCCCCCGGCGTCTCATCGGACAGGCACCATGCTCCGTCCGTCCGGCTGAAGGATATTCCGGTTTTGAGCGGCGGAACGGAGACATGTTCGGAGGAGGATCCGTCGGGCGCAACGAGCCGCACTTCATCGCCGTCGTCATTGAGCTTGAGCGTGGTCGCGCTCGCCGGAAGCACGAAGTATTCCCCCGCTCCGACGGCGATGTCCTGCGGGAACGCCCACGGTTTGCTGCCGCCGTCCCGCACGTCATCCAGCGTCCATCCTGCGAGGGAAATCTCCTGATCGGCGGGGTTGAAGAACTCGATCCATTCCGCGCCCGTCATCTGCACTTCGCTGAGGATCACCCCCCGCTCCACGGACATCGGCACGGCCAAGCTCACGAGCACGACGGAGGATGAAGAGGAGAAAGAAGAAGCAGAAGAAACAGAGGAGGCAGAGGTATGAGAGGTTTGTGATGATGCCGAAGATTCACGGGATGAGGAACTCGATTTTTGCGCTTCCTCCTGCTCTTCCGGCACGATGTTCACCGTGAGCGTCCGCACGTCGACGGAGCCGCAAAAATCACGCACGGTCAGACGGACCCGATACGTCCCCGGCTCATCGAAGGAATGTGAAGGAGGATTGCAGCCCGAAAGAACGGTGTCATCCCCGAAGTCGAAGATGCACTCCGCGGATGCGAGTGATCCGGCTCCCGCCTCCGCCGTGAGATTGAGCGAGAGATGATCGGTCGCCGTCACCGCGGATGCACCCGCATCGGCATCACTTGCACTCTGAATCACGATGCGCGCCGCTGGCGGAAGGACAATGTTCGGCCGGTCGGGAGTGGGCACGCAGAAGGCGCGAGACTGAGACGGGCTTGCGGGATCGCGCCCATAGCTCACCTCCTCCGCCGTCTCCGGATACGACCACGCATCGATGAGTGTCGCGCCGCTCATCAGGCTCACACGTTCACCGGTGTTATCCAGCGGCAGACCCGTGACGGATTTGCGGAAACTCACGTACTCGCCGGGTGCGAGAAGAAAAACTCCTCCGCTGCGCGGCGGAATGGTATAGACGGCGGCGGAATTTCCATCATCGAGTTTCCATCCTGCGATATTCACGTTTTCGGCTCCGGGATTGGCAATTTCAATCCATTCATCCGTGTCGGCTCCGGCGGGATTGGCGAGGACTTCGGTGATCAGAACGGAAGAAACTGAGGAAACGGAGGATGCCGAAGACCCCGAGGAAACCGAGGATGCCGAGGACTCCGAAGAAACGGAGGATGCTTCGCCCGATACGCTTGATGATTCTTGTGACGAAGAACAGGAGGATTCCGAGGACTCCGAAGAAACCGAGGATGCCGAGGACTCCGAAGAAGCCGAAGAAGCCGAAGAAACCGAGGATGCCGAGGACTCCGAAGACCCCGAGGAAACCGAGGATGCCGAAGAAGCAGAAGACTCCGAAGATACTGAAGATATTTCACTCGATACGTTTGATGATTCCTGTGATGAAGAATCGGAGGATGCCGAGGACTCCGAAGAAGCAGAGGAGGCAAATGAAGATGCGGCATTGAAAATGATGAATCCAGGCGTGCCGAAGATTGCGGGACCGGGCTTGAAGCCGAGGGATTCAGTGGCGGTGCGCCAGCCGGAGGACTGATTGCCCGGAGCGAGGAGATCGATGCGCTCCATGCTCGCCTTCGCTCCGCCCGA
Source organism: Candidatus Peribacteraceae bacterium (assembly GCA_028707875.1). Classification (GTDB taxonomy): domain Bacteria; phylum Patescibacteriota; class Gracilibacteria; order Peribacterales; family Peribacteraceae; genus JAQWAC01. The sequence continues at coordinate 2,956 of JAQWAC010000056.1, forward strand.
GGGATTGGCTCCTGCAAAAGGATTGCCGACGCCGTCATCCGCTTCATCGCGCACGATGCCCGTTGTATCGCGCAGTTTCAGGAGCAATTTCGTATTGGGCAAACTCATCGCAGATGTCGTAAACCACGGATCAACGGAGAGGCGCGACGCGGCGAGTGAGAAGTTGCCGATGATCGCCGCGCGGTCCGACGCGAGGATCGACGTCTCCGGAAAGGTGAAGAGGACCGCTTCTTCTCCGGTGCCCTTCAGACTCGTGATCGTCCAGCCGGAGAGATCACACGCATCCGTCCCCGCGCACGCAATCTCCACCCATTCATCGGACGTGCCGATATCCGACCCCATCCACATCACTTCGCTGATGACGGCACGCGCACAACCGGTCTGAGCGAAGACCGTGCGACTCTGCCATCCGAGAATGCAGAGGATGACACTCGCGGGGAGCAGGTACGTGGCGAGAAGCCGGAGGCGGAGGGGCCGGAAAAACAAAGGAGCCCATTGCACCGCAAAAGAGACTCCGTGCGGAGGGGGCGCTTCATGCCGTACCGGAGAGCATTCCGACTTTTCCGCTATGGTATCATCTGTCCAAGGTTCCCGGGACACGTGGAACAGAAGGCTCTTCCGCCCGAGGATCACAGGGTTCGTATCCGTACAGCACGGCATCAACCGCAGCTTCGACGGAGAGATTCAGGGAAATGACATAGTGGTCGACTCTGCTCTGTAACATCTCTTTACGCGCTTCTTCTCTCACCCAATTCACTTCACGCCCGTCGTCCGGAAAATGTTCGGTGAACAAGCGATGATTCTGATCGAGTCGATCCATATGGATACTTTAACAATTTTCGTAATTTCGTCAATCGCTTCTTTCGGCTTCCGTTCGTGACGACGGCTCCGGAAAGCCATGGTGTTTTCCTTCCCGTCCTGTCCCACAAAGAGGTATACTGTGATCACAATTTTGCTTATCCCATTCCCTGACACCCCCCCTCTTCCTCCGATTTCGATCCCGCCTGTGACACACCGTTTCGAAGAACTATCGGCTTTCGTGCAGAAGAAACCTTCGCTCAGGTAAGACACGAGTCGGCGGGAGAGTTTCTACTTCCCTGCCCCATGTTCTATGGAATACACCATCGTCTTCCTGGCACTCCTCGGAGGGTGCTTGTTGGGTCTGCTCGCCGGATGGTTCTGGTTCAGTAAGAGCACACACATCAGCGAATCGCTTCAAAAAGAAATCAGCGCGAAGGAGCGCGAAGTTCAGAAACTCGAAGTGCGCATTTCGCAGGCCCAAAGTCAGATCAAAACCTCCGAGGCGGAGGCGCGGGTCGCCGCGAAGGAAATCCTCTCCGAGGCCAAGCAACAGGCCGCCGAAACGGAGGCCAAGCTCGAGAAGGAACAAGGCCGCATTGAAGAGAAGGAACGCTCCATCGATGAGAAGGTCCGCGAGCTGGAAAGACAGCGCGCCAACATCAAGAAACAAGAGGACGAAGTGAGTGCGCTCAAAGCCGAACTCACCGATGCGGGCGGCAAGCTCCGCACCGCATTGGAGAAAGTCGCCAGGCTGACGGAGGCGCAGGCCAAGGAACAACTCAAGGAGGAGCTCGAAAAAGAATTCTCGGATTTCTACGCCGGACAGGCCAAGATCCTGAAGGCGAAGATTCACGAGGATGTGGAAGAGGAAGCCAAGAACCTGCTGGCCGAGGCCATGCAGCGCTTCGCCTCCGAGGTCGCGACGGAGTCCACCGCCACCGTGGTGCAGCTCCCGTCCGACGACGTGAAGGGCAAGATCATCGGCAAGGAAGGCCGCAACATCACCGCGTTTGAAGCCGCCACGGGCGTGGACATCATCATCGATGACACTCCCGGCGCCATCATCATCTCCGGCTACGACCTTGCGCGCCGCTATGTGGCCAAGCTCGCCATGGAGAAGCTCATCAAGGACGGACGCATCCAGCCCGCACGCATCGAGGAAGTGGTGGGCAAGATGAAGGAGGAGGTCGGCAAGATGATGCTGGAGTTCGGCAAGCGCGCCACGGAGGAGCTCGGCATCACCAATTACCCGCAGGACCTCCTGAAGATCATCGGCCGCCTCCGCTTCCGCACCAGCTACGGCCAGAACGTGCTCAAGCACTCCGTCGAGATGGCCAACATCGGCCGCATGCTCGCCGAAGAGATCGGCGCGGATGCCAAGGTCGTCACGGAAGGCTGCCTGCTCCATGACATCGGCAAGGCGCTGGATCATGAGATTGCGGGAACCCACGTGGAGATCGGCGTGGAGATCTGCAAAAAGTTCAAAGTCCGCCCCGAAGTGCTCCACTGCATTGCGGCGCACCACGGCGACACGCCCATCGAATCCCCCGAAGCCTTCATCGTTGCGGCCGCCGACGCCATCTCCGGCGCACGTCCGGGCGCCCGACGCGAATCGTTCGAAGCGTACGTCCGCCGTTTGAAGGAACTCGAGGAGACGGCGAAGAGCTTCGACGGCGTGAAACGCGCGTTTGCGATTTCCGCCGGCCGCGAAGTCCGCGTCTACGTGGATGTCGCGAAGATCGACGATCTGGGACAGGAGCGGCTCGCCAAGGACATCGCGGAGAAGATTGAGAAGGAACTCACCTATCCGGGCGTGATCAAGGTGAATGTGATCCGCGAGCGGAGAATCGAGGGCATGGCGAAGTAACCGTCTACTCAGCCAACAGGAATTTACCGGAGCGGCGTGCGATGAGCGCGTCGCTCTTCAATTTGGCAAGGATGTCCTGCAGCCACTTCCTGTGGAGGTGCTCCGACCAGTCACTGCATACTTTTCTTCCGATCGCCGCCTGTGAGAGGCCGGCCGCCTCATCGCGGAGCGCCTCGATGATCCTCCCGCGGATGATGCGGTTGGGCGTAAACCGCCCCCCGATGACCCGCCCCGGTTCACGCGCCCTCTCCCCCTTCCCCTCCCCCGATACGGAGACGGGGGCAGTGGCGTGCTCGAAGTTTTTTCTTGTTGTCCTCATCAGCCCCCTCGCCGTGAGCGGACACTCATCCCACTTGGGATTGGATTTGGTCTGCACAAGCGAACCGAAGTCCATGAGAGCGGCGTGCCAGTTTGAAGACGTGAAAGACAAACCTGCGGTTTTTCTCTCACGATCTCTGCGGGGCCCGCGAGACCCGCGCTTCGACGCAGAATCTTTGAAATATTCTTCATGATCATACAAGGCAACTTTCAGTACATCCTCTGCCACTCTCAATAAATACTTATCATCCTTCGCCCACGTCCCGTCCGCGTTCTCCGGCCCGACGAACGTGCGGTGCAGGATGCGACGGATGTTCGTATCGATGCAGGGAACCGGAATGTCAAAGGCGAAATTCAGAACGGCGGCTGCCGTATAGGCGCCGAGCCCCCTGATCGCGATAAGTGATGCGAAGTCCTTCGGAAAAACCCCGGCATGCCGCTCGACGATGGTGCGCGCGGCATCACGGAGCCGAAGCGCGCGACTGTTGTAGCCCATGCCGCGCCACGCGAGGATCACTTCTTTATTGGAGGCGGACGCCAGCGTCCGGAGCGTCGGGAATTCCCGCAGGAATCGCCCGAAAACTACCTTCACTCTCTCCACCTGCGTCTGCTGAAGCATGACCTCGGAAACGAGGACGCGGTATGCCCGTTCCGTATCGTCGGACACCCCCATATCGCGCCACGGGAGCGACCTCTTGTTCTTCGCATACCAACGCCAGATTGCCTCTGTGAAGCCCTTTATTTGATCTGCTCGTCGCATAACCGAAGCATAGTGGAAAAATATGCGCCCGCGAAATCGGTCGCATCCCCACCCCCTACTCCTGAGCCTAGCCCCCATTTTGATGGTGAATCCGTTGACTCGTCCTTGACTCCTCCCTAGACTCCCGAGGCTTAAAGAAGCTACAGTGCTTCCGTTTACCACTTTTTCCCTCTCTCGTTATGGCAGATAGCAAGAAATTTGAGCGCACCAAGCCGCACGTCAACGTCGGTACCATCGGTCACGTCGACCACGGGAAGACGACGCTCACAGCGGCGCTCTCCATGAACTTCTCACCCGCGGGGGAGAAGAAAGGTTACGCCGATATCGACAATGCTCCCGAGGAAAAGGAGCGCGGTATCACCATCAATACGGCACACGTCGAGTACGAGTCGCCCAAGCGCCACTATGCGCACGTCGACTGTCCGGGACACGCCGACTACGTGAAGAACATGATCACCGGCGCCGCCCAGATGGACGGGGCCATCCTCGTGGTCTCCGCCGCCGACGGTCCGATGCCCCAGACGCGTGAGAACATCCAGCTTGCCCGTCAGGTGAACGTGCCGTACATCGTGGTTTACCTCAACAAGATGGACCTTGTGACGGATCCCGAACTCTTGGAACTCGTGGAGCAGGAAATCCGCGAAGTCCTCACCA
>JAQWAC010000057.1 GCA_028707875.1 Candidatus Peribacteraceae bacterium
GGCGGGGGGGATCACGCAGCACATCGGTGCGTATCAGGTGGAACATGTTTCCGCGGGCTCCAAGGAGGTTCACAAAATCACGTTCCTCGATACCCCCGGACACGAGGCCTTCACGGCCATGCGTGCCCGCGGAGCGCAGGTGACCGATATCGCCGTCATCGTCGTGGCGGCGGACGAAGGGGTGAAGCCCACCACCGTGGAGGCGATCGACCATGCGAAGGATGCGGGGGTTCCCGTGCTGGTGGCGCTCAACAAGATGGATAAGGAGGGAGCGGACGTGAACCGCGTGAAGGGCGAGCTTTCCGCACTCGGATTGCAGCCGGAGGACTGGGGCGGTTCGACCCCGTATGTCGAATGTTCCGCCAAAACGAAGAAGGGCATCACGGAACTTTTGGATTCCATCATTCTCCTTGCGGAGGTGCATGCCTTTCGCGCCAATCCCAAGCGCTCCGCGGTCGCGACGGTCATCGAGAGCAACCTCAATCCCTCACTTGGTCCGCTGGCCACGATGGTTGTGAATACCGGCACGCTCCATCAGGGGGATGTATTCGTGTGCGGTAAGACGCTCGGCAAGGTGCGTACGATGAAGGATGCACACGGCAGGGACTTCGATGAAGTCGGTCCTTCCGGTGCGGTGCAGGTGTCCGGCTGCCATGAGCTCCCCGAGGTCGGCGACATTCTGCAGGTGGTTCCCTCCGAGAAGCGCGCGCGCGACCTGCTGTCGCAGCTAAAGGAAAAGCGTTCCCAGCGCCAGAAGCTCAAGTTCGTGGACCTCGTGAGCCGACTCTCCGAAGGCAAGCTCACGCAACTCAAGGTCGTCCTGAAGGCGGATGCGCAGGGATCGCTGGAGGCACTCAAGGAAGCGCTCTCCAAACTGACGACGACGGAGGTGGGAGTGAAGATCATTCACGGCGCCATTGGTTCCGTGACGGAGAGCGACATCATGATGGCGGCCGCAAGCGACGGCATTGTCGTGGCGTTCCATGTGCCGGTTCCGGCGAACGTGCGCCTGACCGCCGAGCGCGAGGGCGTGAACGTTCGTGAGTATGACGTGATCTACGCACTCCTTGACGACATTGACGGACTTCTGAAGGGTCTGGTGGAGCCGGAGGATCAGGAGAAGATTCTGGGGCACATGCAGATCCTGAAGATCTTCCTGACCAAGAAGGGCGATCAGATTGTGGGCGGTCGTGTGACGGACGGCGTCGTGAAGCGTCTCACGTTCCGGTTGCAGCGCGGAGGGCAGCAGGTCGGTACGGGTCGGATCACGTCGCTCCGCAAGGTGGATTCGGACATCAAAGAAGCCAAGGAAGGGACGGAGTGCGGTATCCGGACGGAGTCTTCTGTTCCTCTGGAGGAGGGGGATGTACTCGAGGTGTACCTGAAGGAGCTCAAGCGGAAAGAATAGGGGGTGCCGGTTACTTCTGCGGTGCCTCTGCACGGTCAGTCTTCGGAGCCGAAGCACCCGCCAACTCGGCCGACACGGACCGGCTGTTGCTGTTATGCGTCACCAGATCGAGGAACACGCTTCTTGCGGGCGCATCGCTCACGCTGAGCACGCTGCGGATGAAATAGTCGAATTTGCCCGTCGATGCGATCTCCGTCAGCTTCACCTCGGCTGCCTTGTCCTCTGCCGCCGGATTCTCCCCCACCACCCATCGGATGTATTCCTGCGGGGAAACGGACTTCCCTGTGATTTTTTTCTCACGCAACTGTTTCTGAAATTTGTCCGAGAGCTCCCGATCATTCTTCCCCTTTCTCTTGTGTGCGTTGTAGATCATTTCGATCGCCCTGCCGCTCTCTTTTCCGTTGAGATTCAGGGATTCCCAATCCGATGATGTGAAGAACTTCATTTGTCTTTCCGTGGCTTTGCCCGTGCCCTCAAAGGCTCCGGCGATGCCTGCGGCAATGCCGATCCAAGCGATGGTGTAGGGAGAGAGTTTTTTATTCTTCATGTCCATGAGGGTTGCGACCAATGCGAGGGCGGAGGCTGCGAGAAACGCGAGCATCCGTGCGGCACCCCTCGCCTCTTTCATGGCGGGGGACCATTCCCGCTTTTGATGGAGACCTTCGCGGACCTTCGTCCAGTTTCTGTCTCCATCCATGACGGCCTGGAAGAACCCCCGCACGCGGCCGATGTACTTTTTCTGGTCAGCCGTGATATCCCCCTGCTTCAGCATTGCGTCGAGCCTTTCGATTCTCTGGGCGGCATACCCCACCCGATTGCAGAGCTTGTTGCCTTCGACGGTCACGAGTCCGTCCTGCTGGCAATTCAAGAACATCCCGTCTATTTCCCTGAGGATATTCACATCGTGGTCTCTTGTTTTCTTTCTGACATCGTCCCGCTTGAAGCTCAGGCGTTCTTTGCCGATCTCAGTCTCCGGGTTCTCGTCCTGAAGCTGACGCATGTAATCGTTGAGCTTGAACGAGGCCTGAACGGTTCGTTCGGCGAGGAAGGCGGGGGTATCGCCCTTCTTTATGACTTTATCCCAGGCGATCTTGAGCATCCGGTCTTTCTTGTCCGAGGGCGGCAGGCCCCACGTTGTGGTGAGGAGGCCGATTCGGGTTTTCTCCTCGAGCGATGATTTCTCATTCTTCTGTTTCTCGGAAGCGGGAGGAACGTTTTCCTCGTTCGTTCGCGTGAGGACGAGCCGCGCCTGTTCGAAGGTGGTTTTCGGCTTCTCTTTTTCGGGGGCCGTCAGTTTGGGGGACTCGATGTCTGCCATTGGAATGCCGGATTGCTCAATTCAGAGACACTATTTCAGATTGGCCTCCGTTATTGCGTTTATCTTGTTTCCGGTATCAATTCTCAGCTGCCTCATCAGTTTTTTGAGCTCGTCATTACTGCCGTTCCATGCCTGATGATTGTCCTTCAGCGCGACGTTGATCGCCTCGCGGAGCTTCTGTGTCGCGTCTTTTTGTGCGGACTCCGTGGTTGCGTCGTTCACATTCTTAATGGCATTGTTGATGTTGGTCTGGTGCACGTCGACCCTTGTGCTGTTGGTGATCGTGTTCACGGCTTTGGGTGTGTCCACTGTTCGGACATCGGAGGCATTTTTCACAATTTCCGAGAATGGCAGCAGTTTGTCGTTGGGCGCGAGGGTGTTCCCCGGATTGCTGATTGCTTTGATGACCTGCATCCCCGACATACTCATTTTGTTTCCGGCGCTGTCCGTCATGCCGGGGAGCGGGAGCGGCGCAAGGAGCGGGAGTTTCATGAAGAACTTCCCGAAGTTTGTGCCTGCCTGTTGAATGGGCGCGACGAACTTCTGAAGGTCCGGATCGAAGTTCATGGCCTGGAAGACACCCAGCCAGATCACGAGCATGGACATGGCGACCCACATGAGCTGCCACATATTGCCAACTCCGCCGATGATGGGGGTTGTTGAGATATCCATATTCGCCAGCGCTTCTCCGGGGCCGATTTCACTCGTGCTCACCGACATCGCCATATTGATCATGATAAATCCGATGCAGAAGGGGATGGCGATGACAGCGGGGAGGAATGCGGCCTTGATGAATTTGTTCCAGATCTTTTCCATGGGATTCCATGTTTTCATGAGATCCCCCGCAACATAGCCGAGAAACATGAGCGGCATGAAAGCGACGGTCATCCAGATCACGGGGATGCGGATGAAGAGAATCACCATCATGGCCAGCAGCGGGAAGAGCAGCATGACGCTGAAAAAGATCACCATGAGCATCATGATGATGTAAGTGATTTGCCCCTTTACCCGTTCATACGGATCATCACCGGCTGCAGGGTTGGCGGCCATCGCATCACCCTGAATCACATTTTGCATGTAGCGGAGCCGCGAGTAATTCACGACAAGCCCCTGAATGATGGCGTCCGGATGATTGGCGTCAGACTGGAACGGAACATACTTCACGCAGATGCGGGGAATACGGATCGGGCATTCCCATCCGCCTTCCTCTTTTTTGTCTTCAAAGAATGAAAACTGAGAAATGATCTGGCACGGTTGTTCGTTTCCCGTGATGTCGAAGCCTACACAGCGTGCCTGCGGAATGGCACTGGGGATCGAGTAGATGGTGGCGGTAAGGACATTGGAGATGTCGAGAACGACGCGGGGGAAGAACCACGAGAAGTTCACGAGAATGACGGCAACGACGAATTTCGTCGCGTAGGTCTTCACGTATTGATCGCCTGCCCGCACCACGGTCATGATGCCTCCGATGATCAAGAGGAAGGCGAGAATGATATTGGTGAGATTCCGGGTCAATTGCCAGATTTGCAGCAGGATCTCCGCCATGGCATCGCCGGACTGTAGATTCATGAATTGCGGATCAATGAGAACATTGATGAAGACCAGGCAAATGTAAATGAGCATGTGCGCAAACGTGATGACATATCCCCCGAAGATTCCCAATGCCGCAAAGATTGAATCCACGAGAGACGGCCCCGGCACTCCGGCAGCCTTCGCCGTTTCCACGATCGCCCACCCGAATCCATGCAGGTTTGTCACCCAGCAGAGAAGGGTCAAAGACAGAAGACCGATGATTATTTTTCTTTTCGAAAGCATTCCAATTATTGTAGCACTTTTCGGCATTTTACTCAATCACTCCTTCCTTGGAGAGGCCATGTGATGGCACATACGTCACAGGGGCTCCAAATGTATGCAGGACACAATACTTCGCCAGAGATGAGTATAACTTGTGTTCAACAAATATTAGGAAATTCGATATTGGACATGATTTATGTTTAATCCTAGCCATTTACTCTGTTCTAAAAATATGTTCATTAAGTTGATCACTTTTCTTGCACTTACCCTGTGTTCATGAGTACAGTTTGTGCTCGTGTCGTCCATCATTCTCAAAGCACTGTTCTCCTCGCAGACGCGCGTCAAGCTTCTGTCCACGTTCCTTCTCCATCCGGAAGAGGAGTATTTCATTCGCGAGCTTACGCGTCTTCTTCACGAGCAGATCAATTCGATTCGCCGCGAGTTGGAGAATCTTCGTCGGATCGGACTCGTCCGCGCCCGCCACCGCAACCGCAAGAAGTACTATCACATTGATCCGGAATTCCCGCTCTTCACGGAACTCAAGAGCATTTTCACCAAGGAGATTCAGGCGGAGAGCCCCATCGTGGCGAGTCTGAAGAAGCTCCCCGGGATCAAACTCATCCTCCTTGCGGGGAGTTTTGTGGGAACGGAGAGCAAGGTGGATCTCTTCGTGGTCGGGGATCTGAAGAAGGAGATGCTGGAGGCGTTGCTCCTGCAGGATCCGAATCTGAAGAATGTGAAGTACTCCATTTTTCCCGAAGGCGACTTCCTCTATCGCCTGAGCCTGAAGGATCGTTTTGTCGCCGATATTCTGAGCGATCCCCGGCACATGATCGTGGCGAATCTGCTCCAGAAGCAGATAGAAGAGGCACTTAAAAAGTAACGAAGTGGAAAGTGTCAGAAGTGAAAAGCACTTCGCTTTCAGTACGTTGTGCTTATGGCACTTTTCTCTTTTCACCTGTCTGATTAAAAGGGCTTCCATTCTTCTTTACAATCCCTTTTGCCCTCTGTAGCCTTTCCCCGCTTTCCATGACGCAGCAGATTCTCCATGAGCAGGCCGAACAGTATAAGCAGAATCTCCCCGAGATCCGTGCGGGTCATACCGTGCGTGTCCATGAGCGTATTCAGGATGAGGAGGGAGGCAAGGGGCGCATCCAGATCTTCGAAGGTCTTGTGATCGGCGTGCACAAGGGGCATACGGCCAGTGACCGCACCATCACGGTTCGACGCATCGCTTCCGGCGTTGGAGTGGAGAAGAACTTTCCGCTCTCTTCCCCCGTTGTGGAGAAGATCGAAGTGAAGAAGGTCGCCAAAGTGCGCAGAGCCAAGTTGAACTTCCTCCGCGGTCGTCTGGGCAAGTCTGCACGCCTGAGTGAGCGCTTCACGACATCCGGTGAATTTTCCATCGCAGCGGCTCCGGCTCCGGCACCGGTAGCGGAGGTTTCCGCGGAAGCGGAAGCGAAGCCCGAGGAGAAGAAGGAGTAGTGTTTCGGTATTTCGTATTCGGTATACGGAATACAGTATACTTTCATTTGTGAGTTATCTGCTTGTCGGTAATTACGGCGTGGGAAATCTTGGGGATGAAGCTCTCAAGGAGTATTTCCTGAAATCCTTTCCGGATGTGGAGTGGCAGGTGCTCTCCGTTCATCCGGCGGCGGGGGAATACCCGCATTTTCCCGCGGGCATTCACTCACTCTTCGCTCCGTGGTGGAGGACGATCGGAGCACTCAGGAGATCGAAGGGCATGGTCTTCGGCGGCGGCACGCTCTTCACGGATATCGAATCCCCGTATGCCTGTTTCCTCTGGTGGGCGCATGCGTTTGTCGCCCGGATTTTCCACAAGCCCGTCATCCTTGCATTTCAGGGGGTCGGTCCTTTCCGCACGGGGGCGGGGGAGTGGTTCGCACGGCAGGTGTTCCGTCATGCCGCCTTCATCAGCGTGCGGGATGAAGCGTCCGCAAAGAGAGTGGAATCTTGGAGATTGAACAAAGAAATAGTACAAACTTTTGATCCGGTTTTTTCGCTGATGCATAAACAAAACAATGATGAGAGTACACACAATTTATTCTTGGTTATACCCCGTTCGAATTGCACCGCAACCTTCGCGGCTCGTGCCCAAAAAATCGCAACGAGTCAGCAGTGGGATCATATCGTCATCCTGTCTCTGGAATCCGGGAACATCCGGGAACGGCAGGTGTGTGAACGCATCGGCGGGGCGTTGGGTTCCGCGAAGATTGTCATGGTCTCCACGCTCGCCCATCTTGTGGAGCATGTTTCCCGTGCTTCCTTTGTTCTCTCCCAGCGGTATCACGGCGCTCTGGCGGCTCTGGCACTCGGGAAAAGACTGGAAGTGGTGCCGCAGGGGGAAGGGGACAAGCTGGCGGAATTGAAAGGGGAATGGGATCCGGAAGTCCTTTTCAAACTGGTGAAAAAGGGAGAGGAGTCTCTGAAGAGAGCACTTGCGGCGCTCTGATATCTGTAATCGACAGAAAAGGCCCTTTTTGCTATAATGAAGCCATTATGAACACACTCTTCCTGACAGCGGATGAACAGAAGATTTTTAGCGGTATTCCGGAGACTGCCAGAGAGGGCTGGGAAGTTTCACAGGAGACAGGAACATTTGAAGACAGCGAAGAGAAGCTCTCTATGCGCATGGCCCTTCTGCGTCTGCATGATCCCAAGCTGCTCGATTTTCAAAAGAACGCGGCAGGTCTTTCTTCCGAACAGTTGACCGCACTCATTGCGAAGACCGATCTGAAGGG
>JAQWAC010000058.1 GCA_028707875.1 Candidatus Peribacteraceae bacterium
TGATGTCGTCGATCATCGCCGGGATGGGGGAGGGCGGGAGGGCCGGTGTCTCCGCGGTCGCGGTGGGGATTTCCTTTGGAGGAGGGCATTGCATGGGATGAGTGGGAAAGGGAAATAGGAAAAAGCACGCGGGGTGTTCTCCACGGAGGGTGTGCATCGGCGACATGGAGACACGTCAGCCCGGCACCTCCGTGGAGGTGATACGGGCGCGACGGGTGCCGAGGGTGAAGGTGAGGAAGGTCATGGATCGTAGTTTCAGAACAAAAAACCCCCCCCGTGGGGCATTCGGGGCTCCCACAGAGGTGCGGTATTTCAGGACATCAGTTTACGCCGCGACCCCGTGGGAGGTGTGGCGACGACGAAGCTGGAACTGATGAAAGGATGATTGCACTGGAGCGAATTGTAGTGGATTTTAAGCCAAAGTCAATTGAGGTGTATTTCTTCGATTAAGTCTTATGACAGACGTTCGATTTATGGAATGAAAAAACAAACAGCCAACAAAATCTCTGTGCTTGGCTGTCAGGAGGGTAAGGGGGTGTCGGGGGCTTAGGGAACCTTGTCCGGTTCCCTAAGCCCCCGACAAAAGAAAGAGGTGACGAATACGTTAGGGAAATCAACGGACAAATGATCTCCTCTTTCTTTGTCAGGGCGACAAAGAAAGAGGGAAAGAAAGCGCTCCGCCGCCAACCCCAACCCGCCCGGCCCTGTGCCTCCTCACCTCGCCTCCAAGGCTTCGGCTCGTCTAGTCGGCAACGAAAGGGAACAGTGCCTTCCCCTTCACCCCCCGTGGCGGCGGACCTCTCCAATTCAAGAGATGACGATTCGCTATGTACTCATTCACCTCTTCGCTCTGATGTGCAGCTCCGGTTTTTCCGAAGTGACAACCGAATCAGGAGCCACGCTCTCCGCCAGCCACACGTTCGATCCGATGACGGATCGTGCGCCGATGACGGTGTCTCCACCCAGAATCGTCGCGTTGGCGTAGACGATGACATCGTCTTCCAGCGTCGGGTGACGTTTCGTTCTGCGGATCAGCCGGCCGTGCTCGTCTTTGCGGAAGTTGGCCGCCCCCAATGTGACGCCCTGATAGAGCCGCACGCGGTCGCCGATTTCGGTGGTCTCTCCTATCACCACGCCGGTTCCGTGATCGATGAAGAAAGATCGTCCGATAATGGCGCCCGGATGAATGTCGATGCCTGTCAGTCGGTGGGCGTACTCCGTCATCATGCGCGGGATGAGCGGGACCTTCTGTCGGTGCAGTTCGTGTGCCAGACGATAGGTTCCGGTTGCCACCGTGGTCGGGTAGGAAACGATGACTTCATCCGGTCCCCGCGCTGCGGGATCACCCTGATAGGCGGCCTGCATGTCCTCCATGAGATTTCGGCGGATTTCCGGCATCGCCCTGAAGAGTCCGAGGACGCCGTGCCCGTGGACGGGTGGCAACTCTTCGCAATGCAGATTCGCGATGCGCACCTGTTCGGTCAGGAGATTGAAAACACGCTGTCCGATATGTGCGATGGTCTCCGTGATGTCGTGATGTCCGAGCCGATGCTCGGGAAAGAGCAGATCCAGGAGCGATTCGACCGTTTGTGCGATGATGATGCGATCGGGAAATTCCTTGGGATGCGGTTGTCCGTTTCCGCGATACTGTTCGGAGAGAGCCTTCAAAGCCGAATCGAGAGGCGGATGATTGCGGGGAAGCATGGGGAGGGGGGGATTTTGAAATAGAACGGAGAAAAGCCCCGCTTCGTCCGGGAGTGGTGGTGATATCTCTGTATTCCTCGACATCACGCGACCGAGCTCCGCAGACGTGCGGGGCCCTGACAGCAGATAGCGGGAGTGAGGGAACTCACGGCCCTATTGTCTTCCCAGTTTCTGAGGTCGGTCAAGATATGTGGGCGCGTCTTCTGAATCGAATACTCGGCTCCGTTCGGCTTTACCGCATTCGCCGAGACTTCGCCGTGGCATCCTTGCTTTGGTTTTCATTCACGTAGCCATCACGGCGTAGTCGCGGCGTCGCGGAGCGACGACGGACGAAGCCGGATGGTGCCGCCGGCTGGAATCGAACCAGCATGCCCCTTGTGAGGGCAGGGGATTTTAAGTCCCCCGTGTCTACCATTTCACCACAGCGGCAGAAGGAGCAAGTGAGGAGAGTATATCGCAGAATGACAAAGAAAATGATGATGAAAAATCAATTGTCCGAAGCGTTGGGTCTCGTGGGCCCCAACGCTGGAGGACTCCTTTGGAGGAAGGGTGGGTTCATGGGAGGGACACCAGGGGTGGCCCTTCCATGATTGTTATATTGGCAGCATCTCCATCTTGTACTTCGGCTTTTCGCGGACGGGCTGTGCTCCGACGGCGAGGGCCGTCCCCGTCTCGGGATCCACTTCCTCCGAGGTGATGATGAGGCGTCGTAAGGTCGTGCCCACCGGCGTGCAGGTCATCAGCGTCCCGAGACGCTTGCCTGTCGGCTGATCCAGCACATCCACGTTGGAGGGCTTCACTTCTTTCTTGTCCAGTACGGTGTAGCGATGCTTGTCGCCGTTGTAATAGACCCAGTACTCGTCGCCTCCGTTGAGCTCGCTCAATCGCGCGAAAACGGTCTTGTATTTTCCGACGGCCCACGGGTAGTAGGAGCTGTGACCGGTGACGAAGAAGTTCCCCGCTTGTCCGGGCTTCGCGGTGCCGGGGTAATGCACCACGCCCTCCTGCAGGGCAACCTGAATATCGGATTCCACCTTCGCCCAGTCTTCCTTCAGGAGCGCTTCGAAGGACGGATCGATGATCGGCACGTTCAAGTGGAGCTTCGGGATGATCAGACGGTTCTCCGGCGGGCCGACGGGCGGCAGGTAGCTCAGGAGGTTCCCGTCATCCGAACCGGCCGTGGTGAGCATGGGGGATTTGAGCAGTTTCTCGCGCATTGCGGAATCAATGCCGTCCGTCGTGGTCGCTTCCGTTTTTATTTCCCGCAGAGGATCCACTTTGGCGGAGAAGATCTGCCAGAAGCTCTGGTAGTTCAGCGTGATGAAGAGCGCGACAAAGAGGGCCGCAAATGTTCCCCCGAAGCGCACGGTATCGAGGAAGAAGAGCGTCATGCGACTGTATTGCTTGGGCTCCCTGCGCGGGCGGACGATCCAGACGGGCTGGGTGAGGAAGGACCAGAGTGTCGCAGCGCCGCCCCTGAGTCCCTGAACCGCATTCAGTCCCGATGAGCGGAAAGACTCCGCGCTCCATCGGTACTGTTGCATGCCTTCGGAGAACAGCTCCTCCGTATGCGAAGCGGTTTCGGCGCGGATGCACTGGAGGATCGTTTTCAGAATGGGGGAGTTCTTCTGCGGTTCCACGACGGGCTTTTCCATCTGTTTGGGGGCCGGGAGAGGATCCGCGGCTATGTGTTCCTGATGGCGGGAGACTCTGCTTTCGAGCGGATCCGCAACCTTGTGAACCTGCGTTTCGGGCTTCGGTTCACCCGGTGGCAGGATGATATTTCCCTGTGCGTCGTAGGAGGCGGAATGCCGGGGGGGGTGATCGGAGAGCGGTATCACGGTATTATACCGAGAATGGGGCTTAAGGACAAGGAAAAGGGGAGAGTGATGATAGCGGAAACGGGCCGCATGAACACGGGATTTTACGCCAGGATTCCTCCACCGAGCACTTCATTCTTACGGTACAGAACAAGGGATTGACCCGGCGTGATCCCGTGAACGGGTTTATCGAAGAGGAAAATGCCGCGCTTCCCCCTGAATGTGAACGTACCGCTCCGCTTCTCTCCGAGTGCCCGGATGCGTGCCGTCAGCCTGAGCTTTTTTCCTTGCGGCAGGGGAGCCGTGAACGTCAGCGAAGTGACTGTCGTCTTTGATTCCAAATCTTCCCCGCGCGGAGCCACCACGAGCGTATTCGTCCGTCGGTTTTTCCGGATGACGCGGACGGGAACGGGCCTGCCCCCGACGTTGAGGCCGCGCCGTTGGCCGATGGTGTAGAAGGGAAGTCCTTCGTGCGTGCCGACAATCGTTCCGTCGGAGAGTGTGATCGGACCTTTCTTTGCGTTCCGGATGTAGCGTCGCAGGAAGGCATCGGGGGATTTTTCGGGGAAGAAGCAGAGATCCTGACTCTCGCGGTAGCTCACGCGTTCCAATGGCACACCGAACTTCTCCGCGAGTGCGTAGACTTCCTGTTTTGTCATGGATCCGAGCGGGAGCAGCGTGGAAGCGAGCTCTTTCTGCGTAAGCCGATGAAGGTAGTAGCTCTGATCCTTGCGGGCATCCACGGCTTCCAGAAGGGCGATGTACGGTTTTCCGAACACATCCTTCTTCTTCATGATCCGTGCGTAATGACCCGTGGCCATCTTGTCACACTTGAGTTTCTTCGCGAGCTTCAACAGGTGTGCGAATTTGAAGACGCGGTTACAGAGAACGCACGGATTCGGCGTGAGTCCTTTGCGATAGGCGGCGAGGAACGGATCCACGACGGCTCGCTTGAAATCTTTTTCCAGAGCAACTTCATGGAGCGGAATCATCAGCTTCTTGGCAACGGCCCGCGCCCGCATGACGGTCTGGGTCTCGCAGCACTTGGTCGGGAGAATTTTGGCCGTCGCGGGAGCGCGCGGATCCTGCCAAAGGCGGAACCGTACGCCGATCACTTCATGGCCCTGTTCCTTCAGAAGGTGAGCGACCACGCTCGAATCCACTCCGCCCGACATTGCAACAAGGACTCGCATATGACCAGTCTACGTCTCATGGCGATTTGCCCAAAATAATCAGGAAAACAGAGAGGCATGGACAATCGATGGAAGGATTATTCCACCTTATGTCGATAAATACTTTCTGTTGAGATGGAAGCTCAGAAAGCCGATCCCGATGAGCAGGAATCCGAGGATCACGAGCGAGAGGGGCCATCCGAAGCTCTGCGAGAAGTACTCCGAGGTGATCTTGATGATGTAGGCCATCAGGTAGAGCGCCCCGATGATCAGGAAGGATTTGCTCTTGAGAGGGATGCTCAGGAAGATCACGGCGAAGACGATGCCGGGGAAGACAAGTTCCCAAATCATGGATTGTTCCGGCGTCCAACCGCCGAGTGCGAGTGCCGCCCCGAGGAATCCGAAGATGCCGAAGCCGAAGAGCAGTCCCGTGAGCGCGCTCTCCCGCTTCATCGTCCGGAAGGAATGGCCCAGAAGGATGAATGTCAGACCGGTGGCAAGGACGCGATAGGCATAGAACCTCCATCCCAGAGCGGGGTTGCCGCCGAAGAGGAAGCTCGTGAAGGCGAAGAAGAGCCACGTGCCGAAGATGATGCTGAAGAGGAGGAAAATAGTTCTCTTCAGAAGGAAGTAGGAGGCGAGGAACGTTGCGAGCAGAATGCCGGAGATGACGGTGTTGATGCCGGCGTCATCCGTCTGGATTCCCGCTTCGTTGAATGTCACGAACAGGCCGATGGGGAGAATGACGGCCGAGAGGAAGAAAAACGGTATCGTGAGCTTTTGTGAGTAGTCCTTCTGCTGAAACAGGATGCCCACAATGTAGGCCGCAACGCCCGATCCGAGCGTCACCAGAATCCGTGTGAAGGAGTTGAGAAGCTCCCAGTTCTGTCCGAGGAGGATCACGATGCCGAGGATGATGATGAAGCCGCCGAGGTAGTAGAGCACCTCCGTGAGCTTCACATGCTCCAGACCGCGGGGTCCCTTCGCAGCTCTCCGGCGAACGGCGCCGAGCACCTCTTCTTCCGTGAGAAGGTTCCGGCCTGCAAGATCGGAGATCTGCCGAAGCAGTTCGTGCTTATCCATAGAGAGAATGGGAAAGAATTACGAAGGCAGGATCCAGCCGAGGAAGCGGAAGTTCCAGTAATTCCCGTTGGTCTTCAGCTTCGCGCGGAAGGCGGTATTGTGTCCGCGGAAATAGAAGGAATTATAATCGTTGCCGTTGAAATCGAAGGGGAAATCTCCTCCGTTCCCGTTCCCGCGCACGATCTCGTACTCGTCGGGCGAGACGGGGCTCTCATCCAGCTTCAGTTTCTGCGCCTCATCAAAGCTGATCTGTGTGCTCTCCTTCTTGGCGGCATCGTAAATATAGAAGACCGGGTCGCCCGTCTGGACGTACTTTGCGTCGGCATTCCTGTCGATGCGCGTGATCGTGCCGCTCCGTACCAGATAATCCCAGCGGTAGTCGTAGGTGTTGTCGCTGATATAGAGGAAGCTGAACTTGGGCGTGGGGGCGAAGTATGCCGGAATGTAAATGCTCGCCGCCACAAAGATGACCATGATGACCGGAATGGCGATGCCGATGATGAGGGTGAGGTGCTTTTTGAAATCCATAGACCGCATCGTACTCCGGAATCTGGTTTTATTCCACAAGGGCGATATTCAATACACCGGAGCTTGGGAACCTCTGAATAATGAGAAACAACTGTGAAAATTGAACGATGAAGCAAGAATAAGTGGGGCAAGAACGTTCTTGCCCCACTTATTCAGAGGTTCCCTTTTCTGCATTTCCGCCCTTGGTTTTCCGTGTGTCTTTTCCGGAGTGGGCAGGAATATTCCCGCCCCACTCCGCGAAAGAATGTCTTACCGTTCGGGCCGCATGGCAGTTCATTTGCTTTCCCTGCACGCGTCTCTGCTCCATAATCCCCGTGTGATCGACAAGCTCCGCGCGCTCGCCGGCGAGTATCAGGATCTTCAGCAGAAGCTCAGGGATCCCGCTGTGCTCGCGGATCACAGGCAGATTGCGCAGATCGCCCGGCGCTCGAAGGAACTGGAACCGCTTGTGCTTTTGCTGAATGATTATGATCGGCGGGAGGCAGCCGTCCGTTTTGCGAAGGAGTCGCACGCGGATCCGGAGATGCAGAAGATGGCCGAAGAGGAAGCGGGTGAAGCTCAGGCAAAGATGCCGGAGTTGCTGGAGAAAATGCGTGCGTTCCTTGTCCCCAAAGATCCGAATGACGGGAAGAACGTGATTTTGGAGGTGCGTGCAGGAACGGGAGGGGAAGAGGCCGCCCTCTTTGCGGCTGATCTGCTGCGCATGTACCTGCGCTTTGCGGAAGAGAAAGGCTGGAAAGCGGAGTTGATTGAGAAAACGGACGCGGAGGGCGGGGGAGTGAAGGTTGCAGTGGTGCACTTCGATGGTCCGGCCTTCGGTGATCTCAAGTACGAATCCGGCGTGCATCGCGTGCAGCGCATTCCCGTGACGGAGAACAAGGGCCGGGTCCACACGTCCGCGGCGACGGTGGCGGTATTGCCGGAGGAGATC
>JAQWAC010000010.1 GCA_028707875.1 Candidatus Peribacteraceae bacterium
AAGGCCCGAGGAACAGTCGCTCGGCGTGTAGCACCGTGCGCCGGTCCCCGCGGAGGAACTGGAGCGCGACGACGGAGACGATGCCGATGAGCGCGAAGAGAAGGAAGAACTGCTTCCGGACAAATCCGGTAACGGAAGGCGGTAGATCCTGTCATCGGTGTTATCCACCACCCACAAGAAACCGTTGAGGATCGTCAATCCGGATATGTATCCCGCTTTCGTAGGCGCATAGATGGTATGGAGCACCCGCCCCGTTGTTTTATCGAGAGCATAAATATTTCCGTTCGCGCCGACCCAGAGCGCCTGACTGTCCGCAACAAGGCCGTACGGCGCATTACCGGGGGCGTTGAACATGTACTTTGTCGTCCCACTCACGGGATCGGTGAGCGTGATCTCATCCGTTTCACTGTTGTATACCGTCCAGAGCTTCCCTCCGTCCGACGCCAACCCCTGTGCGCCCCTGTACGGAAGATCCACGGTTCGGCTGACTCCGAAGGTATCACTCAATTGCACGAGTCTGCCCCCTGTGGCCCAGAAGGAACCATCAATATTGGCCAGACCGAAGATACCCATGGCATCTGTCAAAGTGTATTGCTGCAGGATATTGCACTGCGTATCAATCTTATAGATGCTCTGAGTTTGGATTTCCGACGGTGATCCATATGCGACGAGATAGAGGGATTCGCCGTCCGTGGCAATGTCGAGCTGGGAAAAGCCGGGTGCGGTGCAGCTGAAGACCGAAGAAGAGCTTGAGGAGCGCGAAGAGAAGGAATAACTGGAAGAGGAGCACTGCGAGAGAGGCGCAAAGAGAGAAATGAAGTTGTTTCCGGGATTGGAATCACGATTGCGTCCGAGCACGGCTGCGCTGTTCTGAATCACCGCGTTGCACGGATAATTCTGCGGTACCATGAACATTATCTCCAGCGTGCGACTCAGGCCGGCTGCAATGGAGGCGCCCGAACAGAGAATGGAGGAACCCTGCTGTATGCACGACGGATCCATGGTCATGAGTGTCAGTTGATCGGGCACGAAGGTAAGGAGGGTGAACCCGTCGTCATTCGGTCCTCTGTTGGAAACCGTCAATTGGTATGTGAATGGTCTGCCCGGTGCGGGTGGCTGGGGAATATTCCCCGCGAGCACCAGATCCGATGAGCGTGCGGAGGAAACTGAGGAACTGGAGACAGCGGGAATGCAACGACAGTTCGTTTCACAGAAGGCATTATTGTCGGAACAGGGAATACCGGCTTCACATTCCTCCGTCGGCTCGAGGACGCGGTTGCCGCAGAAAGGAGATGAGGAGCTGGAGGAAGGAACTGAATTGCAATCCCTCGTGCAGGTGCACCTGTCTTCTCCTGCGTCACACTGTCCGTTGCCGCACGTCTGCCACCATCCGTCGACACAGGTGCCAAGAGATCCGTCGCTGGGAGCAATGCACATATCATACGAAAGAACGGTACTTGGCCTGATCCCCGCATTCCTGCTGCAACAGACGGTGGAGCCGAACTGTGCAGACCCATACACCTTCTGACCTTCTCCGGCGCAGGCCGCGGAGGAAGAACTGGAGACGGAAATCCTCCGACACAAGCTTGGGGCACCACCGCACATCCAACCGGTCTCCACCGCACAGGTGTTCGAACAGCCGTCACCAACCATAATATTTGCATCATCGCATTGTTCCGAGGCTTCCAGGCGACCGTTGCCGCAGAGAGGACGTGGACAGGCGCACGCGCTCGGAGAACCGACACAGGTACAGCCGACTTCGGGAGTGCAAGTCGAGGAGCAGCCATCACCGGATATGACATTCCCGTCATCACAACCTTCCCTTCCCTCTACTCTCGCGTTCCCGCATTTCTGGCAGACACTGGGCTGACCAACACAGGTAAAGCCTGATTCGACTGCGCAGGTGGAGGAACAACCGTCACTGGAGATTCTGTTACCATCATCGCAGCTTTCTGAACCGACCTGCATGCCGTCGCCGCATACTCCGGGGGAAGACGAGGAACAACTCACGAGAGTGTTGATGTTAAAGGCCGTATTGTTGTTCGGATTCAGATCGGAAACGCCCGAAGTGACATTCGCCGTATGACGAATCGTCGAGGCGCAGGCGGCTGTGGCGGGAGCGCTCAACGTGAAGAACACTCTTCGTGTCACACCCGCATCGATCGTCATGGGTCCGCAGACCGCATAGGCCCCCTGCAGACGACAATTTTGGACATCCGATGCACTCCTGAATTGAAGCCCGGAAGGAATCGGATAATTGACCGTGGCATTTTGAGCCGCATTCGGACCGTTGTTCGTGTAATCGAGCGTGAGGATCAACAGCCCGCCCGGCGCGACCGACTGCGGTGCCGACAGGACAAGGCCGAGATCGGCAACAGGCCTCGAAGAAGAGGCGCCGGAAGAGTACAGAGACGAACGCAGAGAAGAAGACGATGTCCCGTAGGTCCGGATGAGCACCCCTGTGTAATACACCTTTGAGCCGGGCCGGGAGGACCCGAACGCATCCCAATAGGTGAAGCATGTATCCTGACCGGAGGTGAAGACATTGCCGATATTCGCGCCAGCCGCACTGTCATAACGGCAATTATCGGGAAGCCGCGAGGAGAAACTGGAGGCGCCGGGAGCGGCTTCCTTGGAACAGTCCACCTTTGTCGTAACAGGTTTGGACATGTTATTCGACATATTGGGATCACGGATGCCCGATGTCATCTGAACGACGTTTGTGACGTATTTCAGATTGCATACGTTCGCATTCGCCGTGAATCCGACCGTGATGTTCTGTGCCATCTTGCCGTTCACCGCAATCCCTCTGCACATCACATACCCGCTGGCAAGCCGGCAACGCGTATCACTCTGTTTCTGCTGAAACGTAAGACCTGACGGAACGCGCCCCAGAGTGGAAACATTTGCCGCATTGGACGGACCGGCGTTCATAATCGTTATGGTATACAGGACCGTGTCTCCGGACCGGACGGCGGCGGGTCCGCTCATCGAAATCGACAGATCGGCTGTCCATCCGCTGACCTGAGCGGGAAGATCACCCTGCAAATTGTTCGTAAATGGCGAAGGACTAACAGGAAGAGGAGCACCGATATCAAATTCAGCCCAGTAGTAGGAGGGATCGGTGACGGTCACACGGACTTTGCCCTGCACCGTGGAATCGAAGGTGAGAACATTTCCCGCAGCACCGACGAGCCGTGCCTGTCCGCCCAGTACTTCGTAACTGTATCTTCCGAAGGAGCATTCGGGGGAAGACTGACCATTGAGTCCTGTGAGCGTGATCGAGAAACGTCCGTTCTGATCCGTCGCGGTACTCGTGCACTTGTTGATCGGACATGAACCGCCCTGCATGAAGGGAAGCGGAATCGGACCGTTGGCTGCTCCGTCGGAAAGACGCGTATCCGTTACCCCGTCGCCGTTGCCATCCACCCACAACGAGTAGCGCTCCATATCAAGCGGGGAGCCCATCGCCGCAGCCACTACGGCTTTATTCAGAACGATATCCTGTCCTCCGCCCGCATACGCACTGAACTTCATGAGGCTGATATCCTTCTGTCCGGGCGCCGCCGTGGCTTCCGCAGGCCCGCTCAGCACCTTAATGGTGACCTGTTCCGACTCGGGAGGAAGGGTCGTCTGCGCCGAAAACAGGCTCCAATACGTGTCAGAGACACGGTATGTCACATAGGAGGTGACAAGCAGGAACGCGAGCACCATAAGAACTTTTGAGTGAGTACGGGCCATGAATGTGTGGGAAGGAATTAAAAGGGACTATAGGAGCATTTATATGACATTGCATTCTGTAGAAAAATTATTTCTTTCATCTGTCAAACCATTTCTTAATCTGCAGGTCTTTTTGCCGGCGTTTTCTTCCCTCTGTACGCGGAAGTCCGTTTGAGCTATAATGATTGGATTTCTCACACAAAAAACCCATGTCCATTGACGCCTGCATCGCCCATGCCATCCACAGCGACCTCGACATCCTGGAGGCCCTGCCGGAAGTCCATGACCTCCCCGTGGAGGAATTGGAGCCCTACATCGAGCATTATGTGGTGGAGGTGCAGAATTCGATGCGGAACGTGATTCAGGACCGCGGAGAGCCGTATATCCGCTGCAAGGACGCCGCGGGCCTCTGCGCCACCTGTCTGGAAGCGGGCCTCACGCTCCCCCCGGCCATGCTCCTCAAGATGTGCCAGACGATCGTCCAGCTGACCTCCATCGATGCCAGATTCATTCTGGACACGGACGACGGGAAGAGTTTGTACTACGTGAAGCTGGCGATTGCATAATCGTGAAAGCGAAACCTGCGGTTTCTCTCTCACGGCACTGTCGTTCGCGTACGACGTGCCTCGAGCTATCTTTTCCCTATGCGGAGTCGCTTCAGCATTGGGGCCCGCGAGACCCAACGCTTCGCGACGGGTCATTCGATGAATAACTGAGTGGGGGATCCGCCACCACGGGGATGAACGCGAAAAACAATTACAGCATACAAAATATCGGAAACGCGCCGATGTGGCGGCGATAGCGGAGGGGGTCATCGGCGCAGCGCTTCTCTTTGCTACTTTCTCTTGTCGCGACAAGAGAAAGTATGTTCATCCGTCCGTTGACAGGCATCATCAAACAGCATTCCCCCACTTTTCGGTCTCTCATTGATCGCTTAACGCTTCTGCCACTGAGGTGCACGGCGGGCTCTCTTCAATCCCGGCTTCTTTCTTTCCTTGATACGCGCATCGCGGCGGAGGAATCCGGCGTGCTTGAGGTCGCTGCGGAGTTCGGGGGTGAGGAGCAGAAGGCTGCGGCTGAAGCCGTGGCGAAGGGCATCCGACTGCGCGGACTTGCCTCCTCCGGTGATGATCACGTCGGCATCCATTTTGCCCTTCAGATTCGCAATGACGAGCGGAGCGAGAGCATTCTCGATCTGCACCGCGGTATCGAAGTACTCCTTCATCTTCATGCCGTTCACGGTGATCTCTCCCGTTCCGTTCTCGTAGAGCTTCACGCGGGCGATCGCAGTCTTGCGCTTGCCCGTGCTCCCGAAGTACTGCCGCTTCTTGTCGGAGGATTCCATGGATTAACGAAGGGGAAGAGAAACGGGCTTCTGAGCGGTGTGGTCGTGCTCGGCACCGGCGTAAATATGGAGGCGCTTGAGGGCCACTGGACGGAGTCTGTTGGCCGGCAACATGCCGTAGATTGCCTTCTTGATGACCTCCGTCGGCCGTTCCGCCGCCATACGGGCGAGCGGGCGCGCCTTGAGGTGCCCCAGATATCCCGAGTGCTTGTAGTACGTCTTGCGACGCAATTTGGCCTGTGAGAACTCGAGCTTGCCGGCGTTGATGACCACGACGTGATCACCGGAGATCTGGTGCATGGAGTAATCAGGACGATGCTTGCCACGAAGAATCGTCGCGACCTTCGCGGCAAGGTGTCCGAGCGACTGACCCGCCGCATCGACGAGGAGCCACTTGGGGGCCTGCGGTTTGGGGGTGGAGGTCTTCATGATGCTTTTTTGGTTGGCTTGGATTCTTTCTTCTTCGGAGTCGCCTTTTTG
This sequence comes from Candidatus Peribacteraceae bacterium, assembly GCA_028707875.1. Taxonomy (GTDB): domain Bacteria; phylum Patescibacteriota; class Gracilibacteria; order Peribacterales; family Peribacteraceae; genus JAQWAC01. The sequence goes on from JAQWAC010000010.1 coordinate 5,546, forward strand.
GGAGCCACCGCCTTCGCCGGAACATCGATACCCTCGAGAAGCGAGAGATCGACCAACGCCGCACCGTCTCCCTTGCGGGCTCCGACGGGCTTGAAATGCGTGAGCCCCGAGGAACGATCCGCGTAGCGCTTCACGAGCACTTCCATGATCTTGCGGCAGGCATTCTTGTCCGTCACAACACTGTTGATCGAACGGATGGCATTGTGCGGCGATGAGGATTTGGCCACCGCGACCAGACGGTCCACGAGCGGCGCCACAACCTGTGCGCGCTTCTTGGTCGTGCGGATCTGTTCATAGAGGAGCAGAGACGTCACGAGGTTCCGCTTGAGCATCCGCCCGTGAGCGGGTTTCTGCGGGAGCCGGCGGGAAGATTTGCGATGTCGCATGGGAGGGGTAGAGGCGTGGAGAGTACTGGAGAAAGACTTCAGCTGTCCAAACTTTCGTCGGAAAGTTTGAGACCGCGTTCACCAAGGGTCTGTTTCACTTCGTCGAGCGCCTTGGCGCCGAATCCGCGGAAATTGCTGAGAGCGGACTCCGTGCACTTGGTGAGCTGCTCGATGGAACCGACACCCGCATTGATGAGGGCGTTCAGGGTGCGCGGAGAGAAGTTGAGGATCTCGATCGGTGTGTAGCTCTCCTTCACCGAAGAATCGCCTCCCCCTTCGACCATCTGCGGTCCGGAACGGGAGAAATCGGCGATGAAGTCGCTCTCCACCACCTTCTCCGAACTGCCGAAGTACTCGAAGTATCCCTTGAGGAGCTGCGAGGCGAACTGGACGGCATCCTCCGCGGTGAGGGAGCCGTTCGTCTGGACATCCAGAACCAGCTTCTCCAGATCGGTGCGCTGTCCCACACGTGCCGCTTCGACCTCGAAGCGCACTTTCTCCACGGGGCCGAAGATGGCATCGATGTGAATGAGTCCGGGCTCGTTCTGCTTCTTGTTGCGTTCGGCGGCGGTGGCGTAACCCACGCCCTTGCCGACGGTGATCTGCAGATCGACGGAACCGCCCTTCTCGATCGTGAGAATGTGAAGGTCTCCGTTGAGAATCTCGATGTCGGCGGTCACCCCGAGATCCTTGGCCGTGACGACCTTCGGACCCTTGGCCTGCAGCGTGATCACTTCGGGATCCTTGCTGTGCTTGCGCATCTTGAGCTTCTTCAGATTGAGTCCGATATCCATAACGGTCTCCATCACGCCCTTGATGGTCGTGTACTCATGCTGGGTCCCCTGCACCCGCATGGACATGACCGCTGCGCCGGGGAGACTGGAGAGAAGAGCCCGTCTGAGGGCGTTTCCCAGCGTCATTCCGTAGCCCGGAGGCAGGGGTCCGATGGCAAAAATTGCGTGCGTGTCATCCCCCTTCGTCACGGGGGTGACACTGAAGGTTGGGAGACCGATCTCTTCCTGAATGATATGCATGGGACGGTGAGGAAGGAAATGGGGGGCGCTTTATGCGCCGATTGTAGAGAGATTATGTGCGAGAGTAGAACTCCACGACCGAGCGGACATCGAGGGCTTGCTCGGCATCCTCGGGAACGGGGAGGGAGACGACCTCAACGGTGAGGGCGCCGGTATCCACTTTGAGCCACTTGGGTGGCATGTACTTTTCATGGGCATCCATGATGGGCCCGAAGACGGGAGACTTCCTGCTGCGCTCACGCAGCGTGATCACTTCACCCTGACGAACGCGGTAAGAAGGAGTGGTGACGCGCACCCCCTTCACGGCAAAGTGCCCGTGACCGACGAACTGTCGCGCCTGCAGGCGCGTGAGGGCGAACCCCGCCCTGTAAATGACGTTATCGAGGCGCCGCTCCAGAAGCTGCTTGAAGACATCGCCGGTCTGACCGGTGGTCTTGGTCGCCTGCGCGTAGAGAATCCTGAACTGCTTCTCGGAAAGCCCGTATATATCGCGCGCCTTCTGCTTCTCTTTGAGCTGTTTGGCATACTCCGAGGGTCGCGTGCCGCGCGAGCGCGGACTCTTGCCCGGCCCGTAGGGCTTGCGCTGCAGAACCTTGTCATACTTCGCCGAGCCGTAGATGTTCACTCCCTGACGGCGGCAACGCTTCGCTTTGGGACCCGTGTACTTCATGAGAAAGAAAAAGGAAGAATCAGAAACAAATTAAACGCGCCGACGACCGGTGGGCCGGCATCCGCCATGCGGGATCGGCGTGGTATCGACGATCGCATCGAGATTGAGTCCTGCACTCTGAAGACCGCGAATGGCCTGCTCGCGTCCGGGTCCGAGACCCTTCACCTCGACAGTGACGGATTCGATCCCGTAGCCCTGCACCAGTTCCGACGCCTTCTCGGCCGTGACCTTGGCGGCGTAGGGAGTCGACTTGCGCGTGCCTTTGAAGCCGCATGATCCGCTGGAGGACCCGCCAAGCTTGTTGCCGTTCAAATCCGTGAACGTCACGATCGTATTGTTTTCTCCGGCACGAATGCACACACGCGCCTTCGGCACGGCGTGCTTGATCTTCTTCTTGCGCACCTTCGCAACCTTCACCTCGCCGTCCGCGGGTGCGGATGCCGCGGGAGCCTCGGGTGTCTTGGGGGCCGGTGTCGATTCTTTGGGATCAGCCATGGGAGAAATTTCAGAAAGCTAAATAACCGATGGAAAGGGGGACTATGTCTTGGTCAGTGTGGTGCGGCCGGAGAGACCCGTCTTCTTCTTACCGCGCTTGGTGCGCGCATTGCGGCGGGAAGTCTGTCCGCGAACCGGAAGTTTCTTGCGATGACGGTATCCGCGCCACGTGCCGATGTCCTGCAAACGCTTGATATCCATCGAAACTTTGCGGGAAAGTTCGCCTTCGATCGTCTCGCGCTCCACGCGTGCACGCAAGCGTGCCCCCTCCTCCTCCGTCAGCGTGTCCGCTTTCTTGGTGGGATTGATCGCCAGCTCCTTCAGGATTTTCATCGCGAGTGCGCGACCGATCCCCTTGATGTGCGTCATGGAGATGACAATGTGTTTCTGGCCGGGGAGGACGACGCCTGCGATACGAACCATAGTGAGAGTGAGTGAGAGAAGAGATTAGCCCTGACGCTGCTTGTGCTTGGGATTCTTGGGACAGACGATCCGGCGCACCATCTTGCCCGCACCGTTGCGTCGAATGACGAGGCGGCAGTCTTTGCAGATGGGCTTGGCGGAAGCGCGGACTTTCATGGCAGTGAGAGGAGAAACTTCAGGAAGGGATGGGTGCGGGGGGCGGAACGTGATCCGCCGAGAACCGATAGACGATGCGTCCTTTCTTCAGATCATAAGGAGTCATCTCCACCTTGACGCGATCCCCCGGGAGAATACGGACGCGATTCACGCGCATCCGACCCGCGAGATGGCAGAGAAGTTCATGATCCTTGGCTTGATCACTGATGATACGAACTCGGAACATGGCATTTGGAAAGGTTTCTTCCACGATGCCGATGAGTTCTATAACATCCTGCTTTGACACAGAGCGCAAGAAAAAACACGAACGTAAAGCCGCGGTATCCTACAGAGCGAACATAGTCGCAGCAAGCAGTTCAGTGCAATTTTCTCGAGAAGATTCAAAATTGTATTGATATATTAACAGTTTATTCTTTAATTATAATTAACCTACATGTCCACTGTAATTTATCTGTCCTGGTACTCAAAAAAGAAACATTGAAATTTTGCGTTTCTATTAAGAATTCTGTGGCGAAGACGGGTTTTGCACGTCTGGAGCCACATCGCTAAAGGGAAAGGATGGCTCATGGAAGGAAAACCGCAGGTTTGTCTTCCATGTTTTATGTCAGCACTTCCGCTCCGTCAGGGCGTACAACGACCGTATGCTCAAAATGGGCCGTAAGTGCATGATCCTGCACATAAATCCCCCATCCATCATCCGCCTCCCGAATCGCATCGCTTCCGGCGGAAACAATGGGCTCGATGGCGATCACGGTCATCGCGGGGAGCGTGGCACCCGTTCGCGCCTCTCCGACGTTGGGAATATCGGGGAATTGATGCAGATGTGTCCCGACCCCGTGTCCCGTGAGAGCACGCACAGGATGGAATCCTTTGGCTTCCGCCGTCTTTTGAACAGCCGAAGAAATATCTCCCACCCTCGTCCCCTCCTTCACGACTGCGATTGCCCGCTTGAGCGCTTCTTCCGTTGTCTCCATGAGAAGACGCGCCGCGGCGGTGATCTCTCCGACGGGAAGCGTGATGCAGGCATCGGTGTAGAAACCGCGCAGCAGGACACCGCAATCGATGGAGATAAGATCGCCGTTCTCCAGAACCCGCTTGCCCGGAATCCCGTGCACGCAGGTATCGTTCACGGACGTGCAGAGTGTGGCGGGAAACCCCTGATACCCCTTAAAACCGGGCTCTCCGCCATGATCGCGGATGTACTCCTCCGCCACCTGATCAAGCTCCTCCGTCGTGACGCCCTCTTTCACCAGAGCAGAAACCGTCACGAGACTGTCATGCAGAATTTTCCCTCCGATACGCAGGAGGGCGATTTGCTCTTCGGTGAAGATCTGGCAACGGGACATTGTGCATCAGTGTAGCGACTTCTGAAGGAAAAAACCTATCAAGCGGATGTAATAATGAAGAATGGACAATGGATAATTTGCTTCGTAAAACGAAGTCATTGTCCATTATGCATTGTCAATTATCCATTAATCGCACGGACAATGGCTGCATACACCTGCTCCATTGTCCCCTTTCCGTCCACATCAATCAGCTTCCCCTCGTTCTTATACCGCTCGATCACAGGGAGCGTCTTCTCCGTAAAGGTCGCCATGCGACGTCGGATAATCGTCTCATCGGCATCATCCGCCCGTCCCTCGATCTTCGCGCGGCCGAGGATGCGCTGCACCCCCTCCTCCGCCGAAAGCTTGATTTCGATACACAGGAAGTCCCGCCCCACCTCCCGCATCACCTGATCGAAGTCGCGCATCTGATCCCCGTCGCGGGGAATGCCGTCAAAGAGGATTTTTTGGCTCTTGGGGCGCTTGAGGATTGCCTCTTTGACCACCTGCATGATGATTGCATGCGGAACGAGCTTCCCCACATCGATGAAGGATTTCACGGTCTTGCCCAGCTCGGACCCCGAGGCCGCGATCTTGCGGAGCTCGCCGCCCGCCTCGAAGAGGTCATAGCCGAATTCCGCCACAAGGCGCTTGGCTTGTGTTCCTTTGCCGGAACCTTGAATGCCAAAGAGAACGAGATCCATCCCGGATAGAATATGAATGACAGAGAAACATGCAAGGGATTTCGTCCTCGCCCCCTACCCCCCCTCATGCACCCAGAACACCTTTAGTCCCCCCTCTTCTGAAGGATCTGATTGCAAGTGCAACGTCTGCGGGCAGACTCTGCAATACGCCTGATTTCTGCTTCAGCCGCCGCACGCTGCTCGGGAGTCTTTGCATCCCATTCAGGACTTCTCTTCGGAACAATGGGAATACGAGGAATATTCCTTTCCATAAAATAATGAGGAATCAGACGAGTTTTTCGTAATCGTGTGCCAGCAGCTGCGCATTCACCTGCCGGATGAGCTCCATGACCACACCCACCACAATGATGAGTCCGGAACCGGAGATGATCAGGTCGGCACGGCTGAGGTTGGAGAACTTGGTGAAGACGAGCGGAATCACGGCGATGAGACCAAGGAAGAGACCACCCCACAAATTGAGGCGCGTGCTCGTGCGCTGCAGAATCTCCGCCGTCTGGCGTCCGGGACGCACACCGGGAACAAACCCGCCGCGCTTCTGGATCTGCTCGGCAAGGTCATCCACCTTGAACGTCACGGAGACGTAGAAGAAAGTGAACGCCACGACGAGCGCGAAGTAAATGAAGAGGTAGAGGATGCTCGGGTTCTGCGGATTGATGTAGAGATTGATGAAGCTCACCACCGATTGGAAGCGGGGAGCGGAAGAGAGGAATTGCGCCAAAATCGCCGGGAAGGTGATGAGGGAGACCGCAAAGATGATCGGAATCATGCCGGCCTGATTCAGACGGATGGGGATACCCCCCTGCACGCCGCGACCCGCGCCCTGATTGGCATAGGTGATGGGAATCAGGCGATGAGCATCGGTGAAGAGCACGACGGCGATGAGCATGGCCACGGAAACGATGCCGAAAAAGAGGAATGCCCCCATCCCGGCCTGCCCGCCCACCAGCATCGAGCTCATGGTGGCGGGAATGCCGGACACGATGCCCGTGAAGATGATGAGGGAAATGCCGTTGCCGATCCCCTTCTCCGTGATGAGCTCCCCGAGCCACATGACGAAGAGGGATCCCGCCGTAACGTAGAGCATCGGGAGCAGGACACCGGGGAACGATGTGTCGATCAAATTGACGCCACCGCGACTCAGGAGAATGAGGAAGCCGTAACTCTGGAGAAATGCGAGCGGGAGTGTGATCCACCGCATATACCGGTTGAGCTCCTGCTGCCCCTGCGCACCCTCCTTGCTTAAGGCTTCCAGCTTGGGAAAGAGCACGGTGCACAACTGCACGATGATCGAGGCATTGATGTAAGGCGAGAGGCCCAAAAGTACGATGGAAAAGTTATCGATGGATCCTCCGGTAAGCGCCACAAAGACGCCCATCGGGCCCGAGGCCGTGCGGCTGCTCAAGTATTGCTGCAGCGCGGCGGGATCCGTGCCGGGCACGGTGATATGCGCCACCACGCGATAGATGAAGAGAATCCACAACGTGATGAGGATGCGACGGCGCAGATCCTCGGAGTGCCAGAGTTGTCGGAGGTAGGTGAACATATGGGGGGATTCTCCCGTGATGCCGGAGGAAAATCAACGGGACTGTCTTATTTGGAAGCGGCGATCTTCACGGACCCGCCGGCCTTCGTGATGGCCTGCTTGGCCGACTTGGACGCGGCATGCACCGTGAGATGGAAGGCCTTCGTGACCTTGCCCCTCCCGAGAATCTTTACGGGGCGATTGGTGGTGAGGAGGCTTCGCTCCTTGAGCGCGGTGACGGTGTAGGTGCCCGCCTCCAGCTTTGCTTCGAGCACATCGACATTGATGACCTCCACTTCCACGCGGTTGGGATTGATGAATCCTCCAAGCTTGGGCTGGCGTCGGATCATCGGGACCTGACCGCCTTCAAAGCCGAACCTGCGGCCCTTGCCTGCGCGGGATTGCTGTCCTTTGGTACCGCGGCCTGCGGTGGTGCCGCCGCCGGCGCTGCTGCCGCGTGCGATGCGCTTGCGCTTCTTGGTGGCGCCGAAGTGGGGTCGGAGGGTGTGGAGCATGGGAAACGTTCGTAAGGGCCTGCATGCTAGGGCTTCCGGAGCCTATGGTAAAGAGAAGACAGTGATTTTGTGCGAAAAATCAGCTTGTAGCTTCTTGGCTGATTGGCTTCTTCGCTCACTCACAAAGAAGCTAACCCCGCATCACCTCCAGCATCGTCCGCGCAAACTCTTCCGTCGCTTCGGGGCCGTTCCCCGTCACGATCAGCCCGTCACGGGTCACCTGATCACCGGTGTAGGTCGCCCCGTATTTTTGGATGATGGCGGCCTGCTCTCCGCCGCTGTCCCACACCGTCGCCCTTCTGCCATCCAATGCCTGCGCTTTGGCGAGAATCAGCGGCGCGATGCAGATGGCGCCCAACGGCATGGAAGCGGCTGCCGCCTCATGTGCGATGCGAAGCGCCTCCGGATGGCGTGAATAGGTCTCCGCCCCCGGACCGCCGATAAAGAGAATGGCATCAAAATCCCGCACGCGAATGCCGGAAAGCGCGACTGTCCCCCCGGCGGATCCGCCGAGCTTTCCTTTGCACATTCCGCCCGCCGCACTCGCAACCACGATAGCGATCCCCGCACGTTCCAGCTGCTCCTTGACCCCTTCGTACTCAAGATCCTGATACCCCTGCTGTGCAATGATGATGAGGGCCTTTTTCGCCATGGAGTCACACTATACAGGATGAAGAGAGATCCTGATGCTCAGAACGAATGGATAATGGACAATGGAAAATGCTTCGCATTCACGAAGAAAAATCATCAATTATCCATTGTCCATTATTCATTACCTACTGAATAACGTCCTTCTTCGAGACTTCCGTGACTTTCATGCGCTCCGTCTCAAGCACTTCCGCATCCTGACGGGCTGCCTGCGTCTCCTTGAGCTTCTTGGCTTCCGGCGTCTCTTCCACGGGGATTCCCCCCTTCCACCTGAGCTTCTGGAGCGCGAGGATCACTGCCTGAGCGTTCACGAGTTTGTTGCCCGTACCGTAGCGCTTGGAGAGCACATCGCTCACGCCCGCGTTTTCGAGGATGACGCGGAGCGCGCCTCCTGCGATGACGCCCGTTCCGGCACAAGCCGGAATCAGACGAATCTTCGCCGCCTTGAATTTGATATCGACCTCGTGCGGAATCGTTCCTTTCACGATGGGAATCCGGATCATCTGGCGCTTGGCGGAGACGGTCGCCTTCTTCACCGCCGCCTGCACCTCCCCGGCTTTGCCCGTTCCGAGTCCCACCTTGCCGCGCTTGTTGCCCACCACCACGATGGCGCGGAAACGCATGCGGCGGCCTCCGGCCACGACACGCGTCACACGGTCGACGGACAGCGTCACCTCCTCGAACTCACTGTGTTCACGGGGGCGTCGGTCGCCTTTCTTACGGTCTGGGCGGGAGGTCTTGGCCATGGATCGGGAGTGAGAAGAGAAAGAAGATTAAAATTGAAGTCCGCCTTCGCGGGCAGCATCGGCCACCGCTTTCACGACACCGTGGTAGACGTAACCGTTGCGATCGAAGACGACGGATGTGATGCCGGCATCCTTGGCTTTCTTGGCGATGAGAGCACCGAGCTTCTTGCCGCCGGCAATATTCGGCTTGGACTTGGACTCCTTCGTGGTCGCAGCCGCAAGCGTCTTCCCCGCATGATCATCAACCAACTGCGCCATCACCTGCCGGAGAGACCGATACACCGAGAGGCGGGGGCGCGACGCCGTGCCGCTGACCCGGGCGCGGATGCGCCGTTTTCTCTTGAGCCGCTGTTGAATCTTGGTTACGAGCATGGGAGTGGATGGATTTAAGCAGCCGCGGCACCCTTACCGACTGCGGCCTTGCCGGGTTTGCGGCGAACGAATTCATCGGAGTAACGGATTCCTTTGCCCTTGTACGGCTCGGGGACCCTGTAGGAACGGATTTCTGCGGAGACCTGACCGACGCGCTGCTTGTCGATTCCCTGCACCGTGATCAGGTTCTTGTTCTTCTCGTCCTGCGTCACCGTGATGCCTTCGGGAAGAGCGTACTCCACCGGATGCGAGAATCCGAGATTCAGGATGAGTTTCTTCCCCTGCACCTGGACTTTGTAGCCGACGCCGATGATCTCAAGCTTCTTCGCGTATCCCTGACTCACGCCGGTGATCATGTTGGCAATGAGCTGGCGCGTGAGGCCCTGGCGCGCACTGGCGTCGCCGGAGTCGACCTTGCGCGTCACCAGAACCTGCCCGTCTTTCACCTCCACGCCGACCTCCGGAAGGAATGCATACTTCATCTCTCCCTTGGCCCCTTTAACGGTGACCGTGGAGCCCGCGATCGTGACGGTCACGCCGCTCGTAATTGCCACTGGTTTGCGTCCGATTCGAGACATGATCAGGAGATGGTACAGAGAAGTTCACCGCCGAGCTTTTTCTTCCGCGCGTCACGATCGGTCATGAGCCCCTGGCTCGTCGTGAGGATGGCGATGCCGAACCCGCGGAGAACGGGGAAGACGTCCTTGATGGATGTGTAAACGCGGCGTCCCGGCTTGCTCACGCGCTTGAGCACGAGCGGCTCGGCACCCTCAATGAAGGTTACCACGATCTCCTTCAGCTTCCCCTCACCTTCGACCTCCGAAGAGGCGATGCGCCCTTCTTTGACCAGAAGAGCACAGAGTTGCTCCTTGAGCTTGGACCAGGGAGCGCTGCAGTAGGGACGACCCGCGTGCTGCGCGTTGCGGATACGGGTGAGAAGATCGCCGATGGGGTCGTTGAGGAGCGGCATGGTTACCAGGAGGACTTGGTGATCCCCGGGATTTCACCATTGATGGCGAGTTCCCGGAAGCAGATACGGCAGAGTTTGAAGAAGCGCATGTACCCGTGGCGGCGTCCGCAGAGCGTACAGCGGTTGTAGATCCGCGAGGGGAACTTGGATTTATTGCCCGCAGCTTTGGCCTTGAGGTAGACCTCAAGGGCTTTCTTCTGCTTGTTGACGAGAGCGATACGAGCCATAAAAAGAGAATTTAAGCGGAAGGAGAATCGGAGTCTGACTTTTTCGTGGTGCGGGAGGAGGGGCGGAACGGCATCCCCATGTGCTTGAGGAGCGCGCGGCCTTCTTCGTCATTCTTCGCCGACGTGGTGAGCTGGATCTGAACGCCGAAGAGCTTGCCCGCGTCGGGCGGCGGCACTTCGGGGAAAATCGAGTGGTCGCGAAGTCCGATGGCGTAGTTGCCGTGGCCATCGAGCTTCGGGGTCACACCGCGGAAGTCGCGGATGCGCGGGAGCACGTAACTGATGAGACGATCGAGGAACTCTTCCATGCGACGTCCGTGGAGCGTCACGACGGCACCCACCACAAGACCCAAACGGATCTTGAAGTTGGAGATCGCCTTGCGCGACTTCGTAAGGACAGGCTTCTGTCCGGTCATCTTTGTGAGACACGATGTGATGTATTCATGCATCTCTTTGCTGTCCATTTTCTCGCGATTGATCCCCACATTCACCACAACCTTCGTGATGCGCGGAAGCGCATGAACATTGGTCACCTTGAGCTCCTTCTTCAGGGCTTCGGCGATGCTGCCTCGGAGCCGGTCATGGAGAGATTCATACTTCTTCATATGCTTTTAGGAGCCGCGGGAATGATGGAAAGACTCGGAGAGACGCCCCTCCTCCGGCACGGCATTGTCGGCGGGACGGGCTTTGGTATCCTCCAGATCGCTCACGGCCTCGGAACCGAAGCTGAGCTTCTTCCAGAAGGGCTTCCTGGACGGACCCGCCACCTGCTCGACCTCCGTCGTCTTCGTGCCCTCTTTGCCGTCCTTTGTCCTTTCGCGAACGATCTTCGAAGATTTCTTCTTCGGAGCTTTTACCGCGACGATGACCTCTCCGCTGACCTTCGCGAAGCGGACCTTGTGCCCCTTTTCATCGACACGGATGCCGATGCGCGTGGGCTTCTTCGTCTTCGGATCGATCACCATGAGATTGGAGGCTGCAATACTCGCCTCGTAACGAATGCGCTGCCCGGCTTGCTGGGGCGTCTTGCGGACGTGCTTCGTGCGCATGTTGATATCACCCACAACCAGCCTCTGCCCGAGCACACGGAGGACCGTGCCGGTCTTGCCCTTATCCTTGCCGCTGATCACGAGGACGGTGTCGCCCGTATGAATTTTCATAGTACGTCGGGGGCAAGGGAAACAATCTTCTTATAGCCTTTTCCGCGCAGTTCACGGGCCACGGGTCCGAAGACGCGCGTCCCCTTGGGCTGTCCGTCACCCGCGATGATGACACAGGCATTGTCGTCAAAGCGGACTCCTCCTCCGTCCTTGCGGCGCACGAACTGGCGCGTACGCACGATCACGGCGCGCTCCACGGCCTTCTTGTGCACGGTTCCGCGCGGGGCGGCCTCTTTGACGGCAACGACGATCACATCGCCGATCCCCGCATAGCGGCGTCGGGAGCTGCCAAGCACCTTGATGCACATGGCGGTTTTGGCGCCCGTATTATCTGCCACAGTGAGGATGGATTGCTGCTGGATCATTTCGTGACGGGGGAATCTTCTTTCTTGGCATCTTTGCCCTTCTTCTCGCGATGGATCAGCTTGTCGATCCCCGCCTCATCTTTGATGTCACTCACGCGCGGCACGCGCTCCACGACTTCCGTGACGCGAAAGTACTTGTTCTTGCTGATGGGCCGGCACTCCGTGATGATCACGGTGTCGCCTGCGACGAGATCGGTAACGCCCGTCGTATCGGCAAGAAACTTTTTGCTCTGCTTGAAGCGCTTCTTATAAATCGGATGGAGCACGGAACTCTCCACGGTCACCGAGACGGTGCCGGTCATCTTCGCCGATGTAATGGTGCCTTTCTTGGTTCTCATGATTTGGAGACGGGAACTGTACTGTTCTTCACCGGAGCTTGCAATTGCTCGCGGCGCTTTCTTTGGAGCTCGGTTTTCATCTGTGCGAGGACTTTCTTCTCGCGACGGTAGCGCGCCGTGTCTTTCTCCTTCTGCTGCTGGATGCCGAGACGCAATTGCTCAACCGTGAGTTCCTGCGCCTTCAGCTCTTTGAGGAGATCCGGCAGCTGCATGGTCCTGAGCTCGGTGGTGGAAGGATGCGTACTCATATCATCTGAGTGCGGTAATGATCTTCGTCTTGATGGGCAATTTGTAACTCGCAAGCCGGAGCGCCTCGCGCGCGGCTGCTTCGGACAGACCTCCCATTTCAAAGATGATGGTGCCCGGCTTCACGATCGTCGCGTAGAACTCGATGGAGCCCTTTCCCGAGCCCATCGGCACCTCCGCCGCCTTCTTGGTGACGGGTGTGTGCGGGAAGACGCGGATCCAGATCTTTCCTCCGCGCTGGACGCTGTGCGTGAGTGCACGACGTGCCGCCTCGATCTGGCGGGCCGTCAGTTCGCATCCGCTCATCGCTTTCAGTCCGACCGTTCCGAAGGCCAACACGGTCCCGCGGCCGGCCTTCCCTGCGAAGGCTCCGCGGTTTCTGTGTTGCTTCCGATGCTTGAGCTTCTTCGGCTCTAACATGACAGAGGAGGTAAAAAGATAAGGTTAAGGCTGAGGTTGAGTCTGTGCGGAGTGAAGGGAGGCGGAGTGGATCTGCTGCACCTTCTTGAACACGAGACCGTGATACACCCACACCTGCACGCCGATCGTGCCGTACGTCGTAACGGCATGCTTGGTGGAGAATTCCACGTTCGCGCGGAGCGTCTGCAGGGGGATGTTGCCTTCCTTGAAGAGTTCGGAACGTGCGATCTCCGCGCCATTGAGGCGTCCGGAAATGACGACCTTCACTCCGATCGCGCCCGCCTGCAGCGCCTTCTCAATCGACATCTTCACGGCACGACGATAGGGCATGCGTCGCACGATCTGCCCCTGAATCGTCTCCGCGATGACAGCGGCATTGGCGTCCGGATTGCGGATCTCCTGAATCGTCACTTCGAAGGACCCTCCGAATTTCTTCTCCAGCTCCTTGCGCAGATCCTCGATGGCCGCACCCTGCTTGCCGATGATCACACCGGGCTTGCTGGAATGGATGATCACGGAGGTTTTCTTCCCGCGGTCGAACTCGATCAGGGAAATCCCCGCGTCCGGCATCTTTTTCTCGATATAGCGCTTGATCGTGATGTCCTGCAGGAAGAGGTCGCAGAACTTTTTCCCGCGCGCATACCATTTGCTCGGCCACGAGTGCGTGAGTCCGATGCGGAAGCCGTTGGCGTTGACCTTTTGACCCATAGACGTTAGGAGGAAACCGAGGAACCCGAAGAATCCGAGGAGGCCGAGGATTTCCCGGTCTTCGAGGATTTCTTCGAAGAATCTTTTACAGAAGTTGCCCGTTTCTGGGAAGAACCTTCGACGCTTTTCTTCGGTTTCTTCGGCATCTTCGGTTTCTTCGGAGTCTCATCCGTACCATCGTCAACAGTCGCCAAACCGAGAACAATCTCCACGTGGCTCAGGAACTTGCGCATGGGGCGCGTGCGTCCGCGTGCCATGGGAACGCCGCGGCGGTACGACTGCGCCTGATTCACGACAATCGTCTTCACGACAAGATCCTCGGGGCGCTGCTTGTCGTTGAACGTGGCGTTGGCGACGGCGGATTTGAGCAGAGCCTGAATGATGCGCGCAGCCTTCTTGTTCGTATGTTCGAGTGCATCAAGTGCCTCCATCGCCGTGAGCCTGCGGATCATCTGGGCGATGACTGCAAGTTTCTTGGGCGCGATGCGGACGGAGCGGAGTGAGGCTTTCATGGCTTATTTGGAAGGGGCGGTTGTTGCCGGCTTGGGTGCGGCGGCGGCCGCGGCGGCCGCGGTTTGGGCATCCTGCATTTTGCCGCCGTGAACCTTGAACTTCGTGGTCCAGGAGAATTCCCCGAGCTTGTGTCCCACCATCTGCTCCGTGACATACACGGGCGTGAACTCCTTGCCGTTGTGGACCGCGAACGTGAAGCCCACGAATTCCGGCGGGATGTCGCAGCTGCGCGTCCATGTCTTGATGATCTTCTTCTCGTTGGCTTCGATCATCTTCATCACCTTTTTGAGGAGACGGGCGTCGACGTAGGGGCCTTTGCGGAGGGAGCGGGACATAAGAGTGAAGGTTGAGGAGAGGGTGAAGGTGAAGGGAAAAGGGAGATTACCTCTTACGCGGTTTCTTGATGCGGCGGCGGACGATCCATTTGCTGCTCATCTTCTTGTGACGGCGGGTCTTCACCCCGCGGGCGGGCTTGCCCCACGGCGTCTTGGGTCCGTCCTTCAGTCCGATCGGCGCATGGCCTTCTCCCCCCCCATGCGGATGGTCCACGGCGTTCATGGACTTGCCGAGCACCTGCGGCCTGCGACCCATCCAGCGGATGCGTCCGGCCTTGCCGATGACGATGAGGTTGTGTTCGGTATTGCCCACCGTGCCGATAGACGCGTAGCACTCCTTGCGCACCTTGCGCATCTCCGACGACGGAAGCTGCAGCAGGACGAAGTCTCCGTCACGTCCGACGAGAGTGGCGGACGATCCGGCGGAACGGACGATCTGCCCGCCTTTGCCGCGCTGAATCTCCACATTGTGAATCTTGAATCCCTGCGGAATGAACTGCATCTGCATGCAATTGCCGAGCTTCACCTTGGTGCGCTCCGCACAAACCACCTGATCCCCCGTCTTCATGCCGTCCGGCGCGAGGATGTAGCGCTTGTCGCCGTCGGCATAGTGCACGAGCGCGATGCGTGCGGTGCGATTGGGATCGTACTCGATGGCCGCGACCGTCCCCGGAACCCCCATCTTGTCGATGCGCTTGAAGTCAATGTCACGCAGGAGACGCTTGTGTCCCCCGCCGCGATGGCGGATCGTGATGCGGCCGTAGTTGTTGCGCCCGTTGATCCTGCTCTTCCCCGAAGAAAGCCGTTTTTCGGGCCTCTTCTTCGTGAGCCCACTGAAGTCCGCGATCGTCATCTGGCGTCGGCCTGAAGTCGTTGGTTTGCAGATCTTGATCGCCATATTATTGATTCATGAAGGTGGTGAGATCGAGGGCCTTGCTCTTCTTTGTCAGCGTCACGAGGACTTTCTTCATCGAGGCACGTTTCTGCATCGTCTGCGCATTTCCGAAGGGGCGCGACTTGCTCTTCGTCTTCATCACGCGGACCTTCTCCACTTTTACATCGTAGAAATGCTCGATCGCGGCACGGACGTCGACCTTCGTCGCATTCTTGTTCACGAAGAGCGTGTACGTGTGCTTCGGTTGCGCCTTCAGACGTTCCGCCTTCTCCGTGACAACCGGGCCGAGGATGGTGCGTGCGAAATTCATTTCGAAGAGGAAGCCGAGGAATCAGAAGAAACAGAGGGTGAAGAGGCTTTTTTCGCTTTTGAGACCCTTGTCGTTTTCTTTGGCTTCGCTGTGGCATCCGCACTCTTTTGCTCCTTCTGCTTCCTCTGTTTCTTCTTCTTTTCTTCAGTGGCATCCTCAACAGCAGGCTGCTTCTCTTTCTTGTGCTTCACCGTGAACACGTCTTCCGCCTTCTTGAGAGCATCGACGAGGAAGATGATGGTGCGGGCGCGCAGGACATCCTCGGGATTCAGGTACTGGGCGAGGATCGCCTTCACGTTCGGAATGTTGCGGGTGGAGAGAGTGAGCGCGGGATGCTTCCCGGGAAGAACGATCAGAATGTGGCGACCGATTTCCACCGGAAGCTTCGTGAGGAGAGCGAACGCCTCTTTGGTCTTGATGGTCGAAGGATAATTTTCCAGTCCGAGGATGGCGCCGCGCTTGGCCTGCAGGGAGAGACTCCCGAAGAGGGCGGCGTGGCGCATGGATTTTGGCATCTCCTTGCTGAAATTAGCCACATTGCGCGGACCGAACGCCTTGTTGCCTCCGCGCATCAGAGGGCTGCGGATGGACCCGCGGCGGGCGCGGCCCGTCCCCTTCTGGGCGTAGAGCTTGCGCGTGGACCCCACGACCTCGCTCCTCGTCTTGGCATGCGCGATGGCGGCACGGCGGTTGCCCTGCTGCAGCATGACAGCCTGATGGAGGAGACCCGTATTCACGGGGGCTTCGAAGAGCTTTGCCGGCAATTCTGCCGTGCCCTTTTTGGTGCCGGTGGCGGAGTAGACGTCGATAATCATGATTTGGAAACGGATTCAACGGTCACGTAGACGGCACAGCCGACCGGACCCGGAACAGGACCCTTCACGGCCAAAACACCCTTGGCGGCGTCGCTCATAAGCACCGGACGATTCTTCATGGTGAACTGTTCCCCTCCCATATGCCCCGCCATGCGCTTGCCCTTCAGGACGCGCGCCGGCTCCTCACGCATACCCACCGAACCCGGTTCGCGGTGATGGTGCGATCCGTGGGACATCGGTCCGCGGGTGAAATGGTGACGCTTCACAACGCCCTGGAATCCCTTTCCTTTGCTCACCCCGACAATGGTCACCTGACTCTCTGCAGGAACGATCTCCAATGTGACTTCGGAACCCGGATTCAAACCGTCGAGAGACTCGACCGTCCACTCCTTCTGGAGTGCATAGCGCGTGTGCTCATTTCCCTTGCGCGTCTTCCACTTCTTGGGGTCAATCCCCAAGACAACGGCGTTGTAGCCGTCTTTCTCCTTGGTCTTTGTGCGCACGATAATATTCGCCGGAATCCTCAAATACGTCACCGGAACCGCCTCCCCTGTCTTCAGGAAGATACGAGACATGCCGACTTTACGCGCGATGAGACCGGACATAAGGGGGTGCGGAGGTTCTTCTGGCCTGCTTGTTCCGAAATGGAAGGCGGGCTGGAACGTCGCAAACACAGGGACTCACTTCACGGAAGGAAGTCCGAAAGCTGAGGCAGTGTAAGGAGCGCGCAAGGGGAGGTCAACGAAATTCAAGGGGATTCTCCGCATTCTTTCCGACAGGTTCCCTTCCCGCCCGAAGACGACTATTCTTGAGGACGACTATGGACGACTCCTTCCGCCTCAAGAAAGCACAAGCCATCCGCTCCGCGGGAGGCCAGCCGTACGCCTCTTCCTTCGAGCGGACACACACGCTCGCGGAAGTGAAGGATCTGAAGGAAAAGAAGCCCTGCAGGGTGGCGGGCCGCGTGATGCTGTGCAGAAGCATGGGGAAGATGACGTTCCTCACGCTGCAGGATCACACGGGCAGACTCCAGATCGCATTGAAGGAGGACATCACGGGATCGGATGCATACAAGAAGGCATTGGCGCTCCTCGACCTCGGGGACTTTGTCGGGATCACGGGCGAGCGCTTCACCACGCAGCGCGGCGAGCCGACGGTGATGACGAAGGAATGGACGATGCTCACCAAGGCGCTGCGACAACCGCCCGAAAAATGGCAGGGCATCAAAGATCAGGAAACTGCCTGGAGACAGCGTTATTTGGACTTATTGAGCAATCGTGAAACGTTCGAACGCTTCGCGTTCCGGAGCCTGTTCGTCCGGAAACTCCGCGAGTACTACTGGAAGAATGACTTCACGGAAGTGGAGACACCCGTCCTTGTGAACGCCGCTTCGGGCGCGCTCGCGGAACCGTTCGGGACCCATCACAACGCCTATGACCTCGACATGTTCCTGCGCATTGCACCGGAAACCTTCCTGAAGGAGTGTCTTGTCGGCGGGTTCGACCGCGTCTTTGAAGTGGCGCGCTGCTTCCGCAACGAGGGACTGGACCCCAGTCACCTGCAGGACTTCACCATGGTGGAGCACTACGCGGCGTACTGGGACTTTGAGATGAACATGCAATTCACGGAGAAGATGTTCTCCGCACTCATCAAGAACCTCCTCGGCACAACCAAAGTGAAGATCCCCGACCGCGAAGGGAAGCTGGTGACCGTGGATTTCAAGGCGCCATGGCCGCGTCTGACGATGCGCGATGCGATCCTGAAGAACTGCGGCATCGATATCGCCAAAGAGGAGAGTGCCGACCGGCTCCGCGCCGCAATGAAGAAGAAAAACATCCAGCTGGATGTGCCGGTGGAGAAACTCGGCCGCGGGAATCTCATCGATCAGCTCTACAAGAAGGTGAGCCGCCCGCTGGTCGTCCAGCCGACCTTCATCACCTCGCACCCGATCGATCTCTCCCCTCTTGCACGTCGCAATGATACCGACCCGTCGATCACGGACCGCTTCCAGCTTGTTGTGGGCGGATGGGAAATCGTGAACGCGTATTCCGAACTCACGGACCCTGTGGATCAGGCCGGACGTTTTGAGCAGCAGGCGAAGGCCAGTGCCGGCGGGGATAAGGATGCACACCGCAAGGACACGGAATTCGTGAAGGCCCTGGAATACGGCTGCCCGCCCGCATCGGGTTGGGGCATGGGCGTGGACCGTATCGTCGCCCTGCTCACGCAGCAGACGAACCTGCGCGACGTGGTGCTCTTTCCGCTGATGAAACCCGAAAAATCCTCTGATGACTCTGTTTCTCCTGCTGCCTCTGCTCCTCCTCTCAGGGAACTGCCGTCCGGCAACACCGACGGCATGCTCCTGCAGCACGCCGAGTACGGCCACCTCCTCCCCGAGGCGCACAGACTTCTGGAAGCGCACACCGATCAAATCAAGGCGCACCTTCTTGCGACAGGTGCGGCCATGGAGGCGCTTGCGAAGAAGTTCGGCGGTGATCCGGCCACGTGGAAAATTGCGGGACTCCTGCACGATCTGGACTGGGACAAACTCGCCAAGAATTATGAGGAGCACTGCGGCGAGACGCTGGAACACATGCTCGCAAGCGTGAAGATCCCGCAGGAAGTACTCGCCGACATCCGCGCGCACTACGCGGAGAAGTACGGTGCACAGTACCCGCTGGATTCCATGCTCCGGAAGTGCCTCTACTGCGTGGACGAGCTCACGGGCTTCATTGTGGCGGTGGCGCTGGTGCGACCGAGTAAGAAGCTCTTCGATATGGAAGTGAAGAGCGTGATGAAGAAGCTCAAGGACAAGGCTTTTGCCGCAGCGGTGAGCCGCGAACAGATCGGGAAATGTGAAGAACTATTGAATATCCCGTTGGCAGATTTCATTCAGTTGACGCTGGATGCCATGAAAGGGATAGCCGATGAAATCGGCTTGTAGATAATCCCGCAATGCATAATGGACAATGGATAATTGTCCATTTTCAATTATCAATTATCCATTGCGGCGCTTTTTGCGTCGCAGGAATGCAAACCCTCCCGCTGCTCCCGCCGCAATCACTACAACCGCCGCGGGACCCGTCGCGCTCACAGGGCCTTTGTATGTGACAGTGGCAGGAAGAGGAATCAGGGAAGCATAGGCAGGCTCTCCTTCCGGCATCGATGCAACCGAACTCACGCTGCTTTCCTGCTGTGCGATCACTGACAGGGAGGAGGATGCACTTGTTTCCGACCCCGCAACCTCGTGAAGGGAAAGCGAGGAGGAGGACTCGGCAAGAGCGCTGACCGAGGAGACCGACTGCTCCTGAGCGCCGGAAGACGACGATTCATCGATGATCCTTGGTTCGATGATGCAGGTGGCGGAACAGCCGTCGCCGCTCACCGTATTGCCGTCATCACACTGCTCAAACGTTTCCGGAAGTCCGTTGCCGCATACGGGGTTCGCGGACGCAAAGACGGAACGCTCGATGGTGCATGTGGCGGAACAGCCGTCACCGCCGATCGTATTGCCGTCATCACACTCCTCCTCCGGATCCAGCACGGCATTCCCGCAGAAGAGCACCCGTCCCGCGCACCGGCACCGCGTCATGTCGCACGTTTGATTTTCCCCCGTACACGGTTGGCTGGTCTCACACTGTTCGCCGGGATCCATCACACCGTTCCCGCAGACCGCTTGTGTCGCACACTTGCATTGCGCGAAGTCACACTTCCATCCGAAGGGGCACGGAGCACCCACTTCGCACTCTTCTCCGGGATCCTGAACACCGTTCCCGCAAGCGATGGAAACCCCTGCGACCGCGACTGCAGTCGAGCAACGACAGCTCTTAAGATCGCACATTTGATCGGGGGAAGGACAATCGTTATTCAATTCACATTCCTCGCCTTCGTTGAGAACGGCATCCCCGCAGCGCGACGGCTTCAACATGCAATGACAACTTGCGAAGTTGCAGACCGATCCCTCCTGACAGGGTTGGCTCACGTCACAATCTTCTCCCGCATCAATGGTCCCGTTCCCGCACAAGGCACTGGCACTGCGGGTGATGCAACGGCAATTGGAGAAGTCACACTGCTTCGCCGGATCTGCGCAGGGATGCCCCAACTCGCATGTTTCCCCTTGCTCCTCAGCGAGGACGCTGTCGCCGCAGGCGCCCCGGATCTCCCCCATGCAACGACACGATGTCGTGCTGCAGGTCTGCCCCGGCTGGCACTGCTCATGGCTCTCGCACTGTTCTCCGACATCCAGCTTGCCGTTGCCGCAATTGGGCTTGGCCCGACAGAGACAATTGACGCATTGTTGATCGCCGTCGCACGGAAGGCCGCGTTCACACTGCTCGTCACGCTCCAACTTGCCATTCCAGCACCGGGGGCCGTCGATACAACGGCAGTTGCTGCAGATCCTGCCCGGATCCGAACAGCCGACATTGCGATCACAATCCTCCATGCCTTCAAGAATGCTGTTGCCGCAAATGCCACCCGTTCCGGGCTCACACATGCAGTTCACATTGCACACCTGCTGATAGGGGCAATCTCCGTTGGTCTCGCACTGCTCATTGCGCTGCTTATCCACGATGCCGTCTCCGCAATAACTTGCCGACGTGCACATGCACCCGGCACAGATCTGCTTGGAATCGGGACAGGGATTATTCACCT
The DNA here is from genome assembly GCA_028707875.1 of Candidatus Peribacteraceae bacterium. Classification (GTDB taxonomy): domain Bacteria; phylum Patescibacteriota; class Gracilibacteria; order Peribacterales; family Peribacteraceae; genus JAQWAC01. The sequence goes on from JAQWAC010000010.1 coordinate 26,497, forward strand.
CGCACGTTTCCGTTCCTTCCAGATAACCGTTCCCGCAGATGTAGACGAGAATCTCGGATGCGGAAGAGGAGGAAGAAGAGGAGTTGAGAATACTGACGGATGCTTCGGAAGAGGAGGAGGAGCTCCCGGCAACGCAGCGGCAGGAAGAATCACACGTCTCCCCCGCGGGACAGCACACGCCGATCTCACACTGCTCTCCGCCCTCGACGGTCCCGTTGGCACAGGTCTCGATCGTGGCGACGGATGACAGAGAAGAGCCGGAACCCGAGGGAAGCAATTGTCCCTTCAAGTTGGACGGAATGATCAGACTGCCGATGAGACGGTTCAGGAATCCGGCCTGAACGGATGTTTGCTCCGAGGAAGAAGCATCGGCCGAGGCGGAGGAAGGAACAGCCCCCTCACACTGACAGGTCAGGGCGTTGCAGACGCTTCCGGCCGGACAGCACACGTTCACCTCGCACGTCTCACCCGGATCCGATGTGCGGTTCCCACAGAGCGAAACCGCACCAGCGGAGGAAGAGGACAGGTCGGAGGATGAGGAACTGGAGGAGCCGGAACCTGTCCCCGTGCATTCAAACCGGAAGGGCACTTCCATCCGGGAAGAATCGAAGGCGTAGGGAGCGGTATGAAAAACGCCGATGAGCGATGCCGGACACGGAAGATTCTGGCTCTCAAAATTCAACGTAATGGAAAATTCCCGTGAAACGGCCCCCGGAGCGAGCGAAGGGATGGAGCAGGAGGCAGTGTATCCGGTATCGACGCTGCAGGCGGAATCGGATGGGGAATCCATCTGAATAATGGCAGGATAATTCCATGATCCCGCCACCCCCTGCTCCATAATCATCTGCCGCAACAGAATGGTTTGCAGCGTGCTGGTTGTGGTGTTACGCACGCGGGCATGGAATGTTGCTTTGGTTCCTCTTGCCACAACCGGAGGCCCGCTTGCCTCAATGACGAGAGCGGATTCAGTCACCTGCCCGCGGAAGGAAAACCCGCCCCGCATCGTCTGAACCGTGATGAGAAGCAGGAGCGTGATGCCCGTTCCCAGTGCCGCTTTTTTTAGGACGTGAGATCGCATACGAATCCGCCGGTACTCTAGCATGCGCCAAACGGAGAGCCCTGCAGAGAGTTCTTGCGAAGCGAAGGAAATATTTCCTCCTCACTCTCTTCTCAAAGGGGCACCTCCTGTTCCTTCTCCGGCTGAACGATCGTCACTTTCGGGCGCGTCTGCACGACACGGGCCGCCAGCGCCTCCATCTGATCGATTTCCCCGTGAACGAGAATAAGCTTCTGCAAGCCGTCGACCCCCAGAATATACGTATCCAGATCCTTCCTGTCCGCATGACCCGAGTAGGCATTGATGCTCACGATTTCGGCGCGTTTCCGATACATCCT
>JAQWAC010000011.1 GCA_028707875.1 Candidatus Peribacteraceae bacterium
GAGGTGCCGGGCTGACGTGTCTCCATGTCGCCGATGCACACCCTCCGTGGAGAACACCCCGCGTGCTTTTTCCTATTTCCCTTTCCCACTCATCCCATGCAATGCCCTCCTCCAAAGGAAATCCCCCCCGCGACCGCGGAGACACCGGCCCTCCCGCCCTCCCCCATCCCGGCGATGATCGACGACATCAAGAAAGTGATCCTTGCACCCGACGGCGGCAATATCGCGGACTACGTGTGGTACACGAAACACGTGAACGGCAAAGGCGGCTGAATCTCCTCATTCCCCCCCCTCTCCATGCATTCCCTCACACAACAGCGGCACCTCAGAACGATGCTCGATCTGACTCCTCAAGAGATTGAGACCATCCTCGAGCAAGCATTTTCATTGAAGAAGATGAAAGATCAAGGGAAGCCGCTCCCTGCCCTCCTCAAAGGAAAAAATATCGCACTCGTATTCGAAAAGCCGTCCCTCAGAACCAAAGTCGCCTTTGAGGTCGCAACCGCTTCGCTCGGCGGCACGGCCGTCTTCCTCCCCGGCGTGGAAATCTTCCGGCGGGCGGACGGCGCAACACGGGAGAAAACGAGCGATATCGCTCAGGTTCTGGAGCGCTACTGCGATTGCATCGTCGCACGGGTTCACAGCCATGCGTCCATTCAGGACATCGCGGACGTCGCATCCGTTCCGCTCATCAACGCCCTGTGCGACGGTCACCATCCCACGCAGGCCATCGCCGACCTCATGACCATTCGCTGGCATAAACCGAAGGCGAAACAATTGAAGGTGACGTTCGTCGGAGACGGCAACAACGTGGCAACGTCGCTTCTGCACATCTGTGCCCAGACGGGACTCGACTTCGTCCACGCAGGACCGCCGAACCACCGAATTCCCGCAGACGAATGGCAGGCCGCTGAAGCTCCGGCACAAACGAGCGGATCCGTACTCTCGTTCACCGATGATCCTGTGAAAGGCATCACGGACGCCGATGTCGTTTACACCGATACGTTCGTCTCCATGGGCGACGAAGCGGAATCGGAAAATCGACTGCAGGACTTTGCGCCATTCAAAGTCACAAAGAGCCTTATGGCTCATGCCAAGACCGATGCCATCTTCCTGCATTGCCTCCCTGCGCATCGGGGCGAGGAAGTGACCGATGAAGTCATTGATTCCGCCCAGTCCAAAGTGTTCGACCAAGCCGAGTGCCGGATGCATGTCGCCGCATCGCTCCTTGCATTTTTCATTCACTGATTCCCCCCCACTCATGAAAACCTCTTCTTCCTATCAGAAAGTCGCCTCACACGAGGCGAAGAAAGGCGAATTCAAAACCTGTCTCCTGCTCTATTCGGGCGGACTGGACACCTCCGTCATGCTCAAGTGGATTCAGGACGTGTACGAGGCCGACGTCATCGCGCTCACCGTCGACGTGGGCCAGCTGCACGAGGATCTGAACGAAGCCAAAGAGAAGGCCCTGAAGCTCGGGGCCAAAGCCGCCTATGTTGTCGACGCCACGAACCGCTTTGCAGACGAGTGCCTGACCAAAGCGATCAAGGCAAACGCCGATTATCAGGGCGGATACCATCTCTCCACCCCGCTCGGAAGGGTGACGCTCTCGCAGGTGGCCGTGGAAATCGCCAAGCGCGAAGGCGCAACCGTCATCGCGCACGGCTCCACCGGCAAGGGCAATGATCAGGTCCGCTTTGAGAGTTACATCACCACACTCGATCCTGCGCTGAAGATCATCGCCCCCGTGCGGGAGTGGGGCATGGGACGCGACGAGGAACTGGAGTACGCCGCACTCCATCACATTCCCGTGAAGCAAACCAAAGAATCGCCGTACTCCTACGACGACAATATGTGGGGCTCCACGGGCGAGGGCGGCGAGATCGAGGATCCCAAGCTAATTCCCCCGCTGGAAAAAATCCTGCAGGTCTGCACCCAGCCCGAGAAAGCGCCGGTCACACCCGAGATCGTGGAGATCGGGTTCCAGAAAGGCATCCCCGTCACCTTCAACGGCACAAAGCTCAGTGTGAAGGAGATCGTGCAGCACGCCAACAAAGCGGGAGCCGCGCACGGCGTGGGCATCACGCACCTGATCGAGGATCGTCTGATCGGACTCAAAGTACGGGGTATCTACGAGAGTCCCGGCGCGGAAATCCTGATTACGGCGCACAAAAATCTGGAGAAGCTCGTGAGCACGCGGGATCTGAACGAAATGAAGCAGCTCATCGATGAGAAGTGGGCATACCACTGTTACGGCGCCAAGTGGTTTGAGCCGACGATGGACGCGCTCATGGCGTTTCAGGATTCCGTAAACCAATACGTCACCGGCACCGTGAAAATCCGTCTCTACAAAGGCGTCGCCACGGCCGTCGCGGTCTCATCGCCGTTCTCGCTCTTCAATGCGGATCTGGCGACGTTCAATCACAACACCGCCTTCAACCAGAACGCCTCCCCCGGCTTCATCGAGCTCCACAACCTCGCGCAGAAAACAGCCCATTCCCTCCACCACCATGACTGACACACTCTGGCACAAACCATCGGCAGGACACCTCCACTCGCTCCTCGCGGCGTACACCGTCGGCGATGACCCGACGCTCGACCTCGCACTGCTCCCATTCGACATTCAGGCGAGCAAAGCGCATGCCAGGGGACTGAAGAAGATCGGCATCCTCACGGAACAGGAGGAAGACAGGATCTTCCACGCGCTCTCCGATCTGAATGTTCTTGCGAAGCAGGGGAAAGTCAAAATTGAGGCGAAAGACGAGGACTGTCACACGGTCATCGAGCACTATCTCACGGAGAAGCTGGGACCGGCGGGCAGCAAGATCCACACGGGTCGGAGTCGCAATGATCAGGTGCTCACGGCGCTGCGGCTCTTCATGAAGGCGCACCTCGCCGCCATTCGGTCCGCGCTTCTGGAGCTTGCCGCGGAATTCCTAGCGAAGGCCGAAGAGCACAGGGCCCTCCCCTTCCCCGGTTACAGCCACACGCAGCAGGCGATGCTGGGGAGTCTGGGGCACTATTATGCAAGCTTCACGGAACATCTCATCGAAGATGCGGAATTTCTGCAGAGCGTCCTCACGCATATCGATCAGAACCCGCTGGGCAGTGCGGCGGGATTCGGCGTCGCGCTGCCGCTGGATCGGGAAGGCACCAAGCAGGAGCTTGGGTTCAGCCGGATGCAAATCAACTCCCTCGCGTGCCAGACGAGCCGGGGAAAGTCCGAGGCCGCCGTGCTGGAAGCGCTCGTGCAGATCATGATGACGCTCGGCCGTTTCGCGAATGACATGCTCTTCTTCACCGCGCGGGAATGTGGCTTCTTCACGGCGGACGACACGCTCGTGACGGGCTCCAGCATCATGCCGCAGAAGCGGAATCTGGACGGACTGGAAGTGCTGCGGGGATACGGCAGTGTCGTCATGGGGCACCAGCACGCGATTCAGGGCATCGCCTTCCGGTTGCTCTCCGGCTACAACCGCGACCTGCAGCTCCTCAAAAAACCCCTGATGGAATCACTGGCAATCGTGACGTCAAGCATCGCCGTGGCCGGTCTCTACCTGCAGGGACTCACTCCCAAGGAGGAGACCATCCGGAAGGCCATCACGCCGGCGATCGTGCTCGCGGATATCGCAACGTCCCTCGCCTCGGAGAAAGGCATCCCCTTCCGCGATGCGTACGTGCTTGCCTCCGCGCACACCCCCGACGCTCCCGATCTTGACCGGAACCTGCGGTCCAAGATCAGCATGGGCGCCGCAGGGAATCTGTGTCTGGAGGCGTACCACAAGCGCCTTGCCGCGCTCGGGAAATGATCACACCGCCGCGTCGCCGCCCTCCGTACGATGATGACCGTGCGGGGGGCTCGGCGGCATGGGTCAGACTGAGGCGTGCCAGAAGTTAGCGCGCCACACGAAGCAACTTTGTAAGTGACGGCTTGCGAATGCAGAGATTGGCTGCCGCATTCACGACGGCATCATTCGAACAGAAGGCCACGCCGATTCCGGCAAATTTGATCATGCAAAGATCGTTGAAGCTGTCACCTACGGCGATGATATTGCCCACATCGATCCCCTGCGCCGCGGCAAGATGGAGCAGTGCATTGGATTTGCAGAAATCATGTGGGCACATACTTTTCTCCGTGTGCATGAGAAATGAGGGAATTTTCACCTCCCCCGTCGCAACGCTCTGGGAAAATTCCAATTCATTGCCGATGGCAAAATCCGCGCCGATTTTGTGCTGGATGTGCAGGGCGATGGCGTCGTAACTGTCGGTGATGATTCCCGTCCAAAATCCTCTTTTTTTCAACCTGCGAATGACCTCAATTGCATCATGAACAATGGGAATGGCATCCGTAACTTTCAGCAATTCACCGATCGTTCTGCCTTTGAGCAATTGTGCAATCTTCTTCGTGCGTACCGTTTCCGTTTTCTCTTCGGATCGTATCCGCTGCAGCTCTTCAACAAACCCGAATTTCTTCGCGGCGCAATCGATGAAACGGCCGCGCAAAAGCGTGTTATCCATATCGAATGCAACCATCTTTTTAAGATGGCGCACGCTCTCCCGGATTGCCAGATCCATCTGATCACGGACGATCTGAATGATTTCAAGAGAACCCAGTGTCGAGGACGGAAAACGGCTTGCACGGTTGAGAATGGCGCGCGCCACCTCACGGGCCATGGGAGAAAGTTCCGTCCATGTCTTAGATTTATTCACAATGGAACCGATGGACACCTCCACGATCCGCGCACCGAGGAAGTGGGCATCAATGAGCAGACCGATGTCCACGCCATAATCATTTTCAAACGTAAGCTTGTCCAAAAGCGATTTTTTGCCGGCTATCATGCCGCTCAAAGGTTGCGAGAAACGACTCAATTCGGGAATCAACAAAGTGAGTAAAGGCTTTGCGACAAGTTCCGTCACGCGTCCCGCGTCCCGTTGAAAGGTAGCTTTCACAAAGTCCGCCTCCCCCCGCAGGATGGGAGCTGTCAGTTTCTCAATGGCATCTTCCGCATAGGAACTGATGTCGCCGTCCAGATACACGATGATGTCCCCTTGCGCAACGAGGAGACCGTCTCTCATCGAAGCCCCCTTGCCCAATTTCGTGCTCGTGATGATCTTGGCCCCCGCCTCTCTCGCGCGATCCACCGTACAATCGAGTGATTTGTCATCCACGACGATCACTTCCCCCACCTGTGGGGAACGCTTCACATACGCAACCACACTATCAATTGCCTTCTCCTCGTTGAGAGTGGGGATAATGACGGTAATCACTGGAGGAGACTGTAGCAGTGATGAAGCAAAAGTCACATGCGAAAGAAGTGATCTTCATTGTGCATGAATGGCTGATGAGTGCCTTCGCATGAAAGAGGAGCGCCACAAGCGCTTTGCCGCACTCGGGAGATGACCACACCGCCGCGTCGCCGCCCTCCGTTCGATGATAAACGTGCGGGTGATTGAAGCGTGCCCCTATTTGAGAAGACTGCTCCTCCGCTCAATTCTCAGTTCACGAGGATATTTGGCCGATTCTTGCTAATAGCGCATTTATCAATATTGTTGTATAATAATACTGAATATGCAAACCCCTTCCGGCATCCTCAATCAGCCCCTCAAGCGCTCGCGGATCCACATCTGCTCCCACACCATGGGCTGGATTGCGCTGATGACGATGATCATCGCCGGCTCCACCACGGCCGCCTTCGGCAAGCAGCTCACGGGGTTCTTCTCGCCGCTCTCCATGCTCTTCCTGAGCGAGGTGATGATGCTCGTCTTCGCCATTCTCTCCTTCGGGTTTTTTCCCATCGTGAAAAAGATCATCAAACTCAAGTCCGGCCTCTTTCTGCCACTCGTGACCGCCGGCGTGATGAGCGGCATCCTCGCTCCCCTCTTCTGGTTCTGGGGACTGCAGCGGACGTTCGCGGTGAATTCACAACTGTTCGGTATGGCGGAGACATTGTTCCTCATCATCTTCGGGACACTATTCGCGCATCAGGCATTCCGGCGTTCGCAGGGTATCGGCGGACTCGTCATGCTGCTCGGGCTCGTCGTGGTGGCCTTCGAGGGATTCGCCCAGCCGTTCACCATTGCCATCGGTGACGTGGCGATTGTCACGGCCTGTTTCTTCTATGGCATCGGCGGAACGATTGTCGGCGCCTCTCTGAGGAAAGTGGAGCCGCAGATCATCATCTTCATCCGCTCAGGCTGCGCCGTTCTGTTCTTCTTCGCCATCTCGCCGTTCATCGCACATCCCTTCATCACCGAGATCCGGAGCTTCCCGATCACCCTCATCGCCGTGCTCATTTCGTACGGGTTGATCTCGCGCTTCCTCCTGATCCTCGGCTACTACGAGTCCATCGAGCGGCTCCCGATTGCGACCGTCTCACTGCTCTCGACCGTCTCCGTCGCGGGAGCGGTGCTCTTCACGCATCTGTATCTGGGTGAAGCGGTCTTCTGGTACCACGTTGCGGGTGTTGCGCTCATCCTCACCGGCTCCGCCGTGGTGCAGTGGTCAAGCCTCTCAAGATTCGAGAAGCGGCTGGCACACTATGTAAAGGCACACCATAGGCAGCAAATGTAGATCATGGAAGGGCCACCACTGGTGTCCCTCCATGAACCCATGGTTCGTCAGGCTCACCACAGGCTCCTTCCTCTAAAGGAGTCCTCCAGCATTGGGGCCCACGCCTGCGTGCCGGAACGCCGAGATTCCATTCCTCATAACGGCACTTTGGCGTGCAGGCACGAGACCCAACGCTTCGGACGGTTTTTTACAGATTATCCAAGATAATGTCTTAGTTTGAAGAACTGCTCGCACTCGAAGCAGCCAAACCTCCGAACACCTGCACTCCCCGCGTCACGATCTTCGCCACCTCGGCGCGATTGATAGGGTCCGCCGGCTTGAAGAGTCCCGTTGCATTCCCGTCGGCATCCGCATAACCGGAAACCACGCCGGCATTCGCCGCAGTCTCGATGGAGGAAGCGAACTCCGTGGAGCCGTCCACGTCTTTGAAGACCTTGCCCGTCCGCTGATCCAACTTGGCACCGAGCGCCTGCAGGAGCGTCACCGTCACCTGTGCGCGGGTCGCAAGTTGTTCCACGGGGATCGATCCGTCGGAAAAAACGGCCCACCCCTTCTTCTCCGCGCAGCGGACAAACGATTCCGACCACCGATTCTTCGCCGTTTCATTTTTGGAGGTGTCGCCGCAGGCGGACACGTCCACTTTGCCGGCCAGAACCGCGATCTTGGCCAGCTGCTCGATCGTCACGTTATCCGCGGGGCCGTAGAGACCTTTGGGGAGGCCGCTCGTCTCGCGATAGCCCGAGACGATATTCTCATTCACCACTTCACGGACATACGGCGCAAACCATGCGTCCTTCAGCACGTCTTTGAAAACGATCGGCGCACCGTCCACGCGAGCCGTCATGTAGAGGGGGTCCTCTTCAATCACGACGGAACGGGATGTCGAACCGCTCTCCGTCGCAACCGCAGGGAAGATTTCATCACCCGCCTCCCGCAAAGCATCGGCGGCATCGGCCGCCTGTCCCGTGGCATCGTGATCGAGGATCTTCGTCAGCGTTCCCGCGGTGACACTCGCATCATCCAGCGCATCGGCAAACCCGACGGCAGGCAGAAGGAGCAGACCGGAACAGAGAAGTGCGGAGATGAATTTATGCATCCTGCATAGTGAACAGTTTTCCCGCCTTCTTCGCAATTGACTGAATCGGATGACGATCGTCCTGCCACAAGAAGCATGTCACCCTGAGCTCGTCGAAGAGCGACATGCGACGTCATGGTTCGACGAGCTCACCATGACAATGTAACAGAAAGGATTACTCGGGAAATGCTTGCCTCCCCTCCCGCCCTGCGTGTACCGTGCCGCGGAACATGAATGCATCGAAAACTCCCGGCCCCGGGGGCCCTCAGCAGGGCACGGGAAGCTGTTTTCCGAAACCCGGAGCGGCGGAGGGGCGCATGCACGGCAAGACGATCCTGCTGCTGGGATCCGGAGCTTTAAAAATCGGCGAGGCGGGTGAATTTGATTACTCCGGCAGTCAGGCAATCAAGGCCTTCAAAGAAGAGGGCGCGCGCATCGTCCTCGTGAACCCGAACATCGCCACCAACCAGACAAGCTGGAATCTGGCCGATCGCGTGTACTTCGTCCCCGTGACGCCGGCATTCGTGGAGCGCGTGATCGCCGGAGAAAAACCGGACGCCATCGCGCTGAGCTTCGGCGGGCAGACCGCGCTTAACTGCGGCGTGGCGCTGCATGACAACGGCGTCCTGAAGAAATTCGAGATGGAGGTGCTGGGCACGCCGGTGGAGAGCATCCGCAAAACGGAAGATCGCGCACTCTTCAATGCGGAACTCAAATCGATCGAGGTGGATGTCCCGCACTCCTATGCATGCGAAACGCTCAATGAGGCGCTGAAGGCCGCCGGAGAATTGAACTATCCCGTGATCATCCGCGGCGCCTTCGCACTCGGAGGCAAAGGGAGCGGACGGGCGATGAACGAGAACGAACTGAAGGAACTCTGCAAAATCGCGTTCGTGGAATCGCCGCAGGTGCTGGTGGAGGAGGATCTCACGGGATGGAAGGAGATCGAGTACGAAGTGGTGCGCGACGCAGCAGACAACTGCATCACCGTCTGCAACATGGAGAACGTGGATCCGCTGGGGATCCATACGGGCGAATCCATCGTCATCGCGCCGAGTCAGACGCTGGACAACGAGGATTACCAAATGCTCCGCTCCATCGCGTTGAAAGTCATCCGGCACCTGAAGATCGTCGGCGAGTGCAACATCCAGTACGCGCTGGATCCGCGGTCGCGGAAGTATCGCGTCATCGAGGTGAATGCGCGGCTCAGCCGCAGCTCCGCCCTCGCCTCCAAAGCCACGGGCTATCCGCTGGCCTTCGTCGCGGCCAAACTCGCACTGGGCTACACGCTCCCGAAGCTGAAGAACGCCATCACGCAGGTGACCTGTGCGGACTTCGAACCCTCGCTCGACTACGTCGCGGTGAAGATGCCGCGCTGGGATCTGCAGAAATTCCGGCACGTGAGCGAGCGCGTCACGAGCGAGATGAAGTCGGTGGGGGAAGTGATGGCACTCGGCCGCACCTTTGAAGAAGCGCTGCAGAAGGCGATTCGCATGCTCAACATCGGCGAGGAGGGGCTCGCCACCACGTCGATGAAGTTCAAGGATCTGGTCTCCGAACTCAAGCGCCCTACTCCGCGCCGCCTCTTCGCCCTCACGGAGGCGCTGTCCGGAGAATGGACGATCGGCGAGGCCTCCATCGCGACCGGTATCGACCGATGGTTCCTCGAGCGCATCAAAGCATGCACGACCGTCGCGACGGAAGTCCGTCAGACGCGCACCAAGGGGAATCTGAATGAATCCTTGCTCCGCAAGGCCAAGCGCATGGGATTCTCCGACAAGGCCGTCGCCCTGCTCGCGGATGCAAAACAGGAAGACATCCGCACGGAACGCATCCGGATGGGCATCACGCCCTTCATCAGGCAGATCGATACGCTCGCGGGGGAATTCCCCGCGCAGACGAACTATCTCTATCTGACCTATCACGGGAGCGAACACGACGCCGTCTTCCCGTCACACGCAAGCCGTGCGATCGTTCTCGGAAGCGGGCCGTACTCCATCGGTTCCTCGGTGGAATTCGACTGGTGCTGCGTGCAGGCCGCGCATGAGCTGCAGCGACAAGGGTACGAAGTCCTCATGATCAACAGCAATCCGGAGACGGTGAGCACCGATTACGACGAATGTGATTCGCTCTTCTTCGACGAGCTCACGGAGGAGCGCGTGCGGGACATCGCGGATCTGTCCACACCCACGGGCGTCGTTGTCTCCATGGGCGGCCAGATTCCCAATTCCCTCTCACCCAAACTCGCCGCAGCGGGCTTGCCGATCATGGGCACATCGCCCAAAGACATCGACCGTGCGGAAGACCGGCACAAATTCAGCACGCTGCTGGATGAGTTGAAGATCGACCAGCCGGAGTGGAAGCAATTCTCGGAACTCTCGACCGCGACCGCCTTCGCGGATTCCGTCGGCTATCCCGTCATCGTCCGTCCGAGCTACGTGCTCTCGGGGGCATCCATGGCCGTCGTGCATTCCAAAGATGATCTGGAGGATTACGTGCAGCTCTCGGCGTTCGTGAACAAGGAATCCCCCATCGTGATTTCCAAGTTCGAAGTCGGAGCCAAAGAGATCGAGTTCGACGGCGTGGCGCAGAACGGCAAGCTCCTCCTCTATGCGATTTCCGAACACGTGGAGAATGCGGGCGTGCACTCCGGCGATGCGACGATCGTGCTACCGCCTCAGCGCGTGAATCTGGAGACACTCCGGCGCATCAAGTTCATCGCGAAGAGCATCGCGCAGGGCCTCGCGATTTCCGGACCGTTCAACCTGCAACTGCTCGCCAAAGAGAACCGCCTGAAGGTGATCGAGTGCAATCTCCGTGCGTCGCGCAGCTTTCCCTTCGCCAGCAAGGTGACGGGGGAGAATTTCATCACGCTCGCCACGCAGGCGCTCATCGGCAAAGCTCCTCCCGACAAGCGCTACCAGACGCTGGATCTGGATCACGTGGGAGTGAAGGCCGCACAGTTCAGCTTCTCGCGCCTCAAAGGTGCGGACCCGCGCTTGGGAGTGGAGATGGCCAGCACGGGAGAGGTGGCATGCTTCGGCGACAATGCCGAACAGGCGCTGCTCCTCGCGCTCCTCGCAGTGGGCTTCCGCCTCCCGAAGAAGAATATCCTCATCACGGTCGGACGTCTGGAAGACAAACTCGACCTGTTCCCGCCGCTCAAAGTGCTGCACGAAAAAAAATTCGCCATCTTTGCCACCCAGCGCACACACGAGTTTCTGGAATCCCGCAATCTGCCTTCCGTCCTCCTCCACAAAGTCTCGGAGCCGCGCAGTCCCAATATCCGCGAGTACCTCGAACAGAAAAGGATCGATCTCGTGGTGAACATTCCCACGCACTCGGGCACCTCCGAGCAGACGGATGGCTACTTCATCCGCCGTCTGGCCACCGATCACGGCATCCCTCTGATGACCAACGTGCAGCTGGTGAAGCGCTTCGTGGAGGCCATTGCGCGCGAAGATACGGAGAATCTGCCGCTTCTGAAGTGGCCGGAATTGCTGGCGGAAAGGTAGACGAAGGCAAAAGAAGGCAGGAAAGGCAGGAAGGTTTCTTCGCACGTATGCTCAACCTTCCTGCCATTTCTGCCATACCTGCCCTCTTCAGATCTCTTTGAATATCTTGCAACAAAACCTGCTCGCGCCTAGCATACGCCCACTCCCTCCCCCTTTTAGTTATGCCAGATTTGGATGATTTCACCCTTCCGGAAGAAGCACTCGGTGGCGGCACGCCTCCCGCAGCGGGAGCCGGCGACGATGAGCAGACACTCGTGACGCGCGAGGGACTCAAGAAGCTCGAAGAAGAACTCGAAATTCTCAAAACCGTGCGCCGTCAGGAAGTGGCACAGCGCCTGAAGGAAGCGATCTCCTACGGAGACCTCTCCGAAAACTCCGAATACGAGGAAGCCAAGAACGAGCAGGCCTTTGTGGAGGGGCGCATCCTGGAACTGGAACGCAAGATCAAGAACGCCAAGATCATCACGGACAAGAAAACACTCCACGGCAAAGTGATCGAAATCGGTTCCACCGTGACCGTCCGCAACAAGACGACGCGCGAGGAACCCGAGGTGTACACGATCGTCGGCGCCACGGAAGCGGATCCGATCGATAAGAAGATCAGCAACGAGTCCCCCCTCGGCAAGGCCTTCCTCGGCAAGAAGAAGGATGACACCGTGGAAGTGAATGCGCCGGGCGGCAACTTCCGCTACGAGATCCTCAAGGTGGCGTAGACGGGAGAGGCTTTACCCGTCTGCCCAAAGGACGTACGCTACGTGCATGCCAGATCCCGCTCAGCCCGTTTCGGCCGTCAAGGTTCCCGATGACCTGAAGCAGAAGTTCCCCGAGCTCATCGAACTGGTCCTGAAGTCGGAGAGTATGAACGACGAGGAGCGGCAGTACTGGGTGAATATCCTCCCCGTCATGACGCCCGAGCAGGTTCAGAATCTGAAGGACATTCTGGTGAACGAACGCGACCAGCTCGCCGCGATTGACAAGAAATACTCGAAGGAGATTGAGAAGATCGGAGAGGATCAACTGTTGAAGAAAGTTGATGAGGAGCGCCGCAAGCGGCGCGAGGAGAGAGCAAAAAGCGAGGAACAACAGAAACAGCAGGAAGAAGAGGCGAGTAAGCAGATTTTGGGGAAGATACAGGGGAAGAGTTGATTCAATGAAATGCAACCGCAATAGTTGGGGGTCCGCCACCACCCTCCTTCGCCCCGCAGGCTCGGGGATTCGGAAGGACAGACAGTGAGTGAATGGGAAAGGGTCTTCGAAAGGAAAACCAGAAACTAAAAATGGGAGGCCCGCCGCCACGAAGGAACAAAACAACCCACAAAATTTCCGTGCTTGGCTGTCAGGAGGGTGAGGGGGCGTCGGGGGCCTGAGGGAACCGGACAAGGTGCCCTAGGCCCCCGACAGAAAAAGAAAGACAATTTGATCAACACATTCTACGGACGTTTGATATTCTCTTTCTTTGTCAGGGCGACAAAGAAAGAGAGAAAGAAAACGCTCCGCCGCCAACCCCAACCCGCCCGGCTCAGTGCTTCCTCATCGGTTCCTACAAGGATTCAGAACCGATTCGTCAGCGCGCCTGCAGCGCGGCTGAGCCTTCCCCTCGCACCCCCCGTGGCGGCGGACCTCCTTTGCTTCGCAGGAAATGACTTCTACGCCGTAGGGCACGAGAACGCGAGCAGACAACGATCAATGAGCGTCTCCAGTTCCTCGCCCCCCTCCGTCGTCGCCCGATACGCTCCGGTCTTCAGCGCGATATCCGCCTCCACGGCCTGAGAAAGAATCGATTGAAGGTGTGCGGACTTGCAACGACGTGCAAGCGGGAGGAGCGCGCGTACCGTTCCGAACTTCACCCCCGTCGCCTGCACGATGGAAAGCGGGGCCGTCGTTCCGCTCTCCACTGCTCCCACCACCTCCGTGAGACTCGCCAGCATCCAGAGAAGCATATTCCAGATGGAGTGGGGACTCTCCCCGCGCAGGAGAAGTGTCCGTGCGTAGTGAACGGCATCCTCCCCTCTCCCCTCGCCAAGCAGATCCATCATCCGCCACACCGTCCGTTCCGAAGACGGAAAGACGAGCTCCTCGACATCCGCGCGCGTGATCGGTTTCCCGCAGGCATGGAGCGTGAGCTTGAGCAGTTCCTGCGAGAGCACCAGTTGATCCTCTCCTGCAAAATCCATGAGCAGTGAGAGGGCATCATTGTCCGCGGAGCCCCCGAGAGACGGCAGATAGGTGCGCATCCATTGCAGGACGGCATCCCGCTGGAGCGGACGGAATTCCTTCACCGTCGCCTGCTCCATGATTTCCTTCGTCACCGCGAGGCGCTTGTCCGGCTTCGGATCCACGATCAGAAGAAGCACCTGTGGATGCATTCCGGCAAGCAGAGCCTTCAGATCTTCCTTGGTGAATGCGGGCAGGCCATCCAGAACAATGAGACGTTTCTCCGCGATGAAGGGCGCGGTCGATATCTCATTCATCAGCTCGACGACGGAAATCGCCTTTCCGTCTCTGCGCGCCAGATTCTCCTCGCCGTGCTTCTCTCTGAACTCCTTAACCCAGCGGGAGAGCTCCTGACCGAGCAGAAACGTGTTTTCGCCGGTGAAGAGGAAGAGATTTCCCATGACCCTGGAATGGGAGTGTAAGCGGAATTACCCGAATCCTCCAATAGACAGAGCGTATCGGGCATCTGGAAGGGGTAAATTTTATACTACCAGATAATAATCTGGTATTTTTGTCCATTTCACGCAATGGAGGAAAAACCTGTTTTCTTCTATAATAGTGGGAAATGCACATTTCACTCCTCTCCAATCCTCGGCAGTTCCTGCGCGGTCTGCTCTTCGCAAGTCTGTGCCTGGCGGCGTCGTTCGCCATCGGGGTCCAGACCGCAGGCGAAGTGCAACCCATTGCGCTCATCGAAGCAGGATCGCCCGCTCGCACGGGAGATGTGGATGGGAATGGCATGATCGACGCCCAGGATGCAGTCATCATCCTGGAAATCGCTCAGGGATATCGCATCGCGACCCCCGAGCAGCTTTTGGCCGATCCGAATGGGGACGGCCAGATCACGGTCGATGATGCTCTTCGCATCCTCCGCACGCTCCCGTAAACGAACAGACGATCTCCATGGAACTCACACCCCTCCAACTCAGGCCTCATATCAGCAGAACTCTGCTGCTCTCTCTCCTGCTTGCCGGTTTCCTGACGTCGGGTGCGTCCGCGCAGGACACGGCGGCCAAAACGACACTGATCCTGCGCCCGCACTGCGAAACCGAAGGATCCTGCACGACGTTCACCGTCGAGGATCCGCTGACGCTCTCCACACCGCTTCTCAAAGACACCGATACGCTCGACATGGACATCGTCCTGCAGAACCCCTCCCTGAAGAAGATCAGCCGTGTGCGGGCATGGCTCCTCTACAACCCCGCCACCCTTGAGGGAACGACCATCACGATCGGCACGGATCTTCCCGTGGCCGCCCCCGGCGAGAAGGACTTTTCCGCACAGGAAGGCTACGCCAAGATCGATGTCAGTGCGGAAGCAAACAAGGAATCCGTCAATGGCACCATTGTCATCGCGCGGGTCCAGTTCACCATCAAGACCATTCCGCCCAACAATCAGGATGTCCTCAGCTTCTACGACGTGCAGGTGAACGGTCACACCACCGTTCTCGAGAAGAATGAGAAGGGGGAACAGCAGAACGCACTGGAACAGGACCCCGGATCGCTCCTCCTGAAATTCGACCCCACACACGCCGCTGCAAGTTCATCGTCCAACCCGCTCTCGAGCAGCGCGGCATCAACCGGTTCCGGAACCGCATCCAGCGGAAGCGGCACCTCTTCCCAGGGAAGCACGACATCCGCAACCGGCAATGTCTGCGGCAACGGAATTCTGGAACCCCCTGAACAGTGCGATGACGGCAACTTCCTCAAGGGGGACGGTTGTTCCCCGCTCTGCATCATCGAAGGTGCTTCAAGCGCCAGCAGCAACAGTGCGGCCCAAAGTTCCGCGCGATCATTCGGCACATCACTTCCGGACGGCTCCGTCTGCGCAGCCAACACCGAGTGTGCGAACGGACTCTGCAGCAGCGGCATCTGCCGCGGAGGAATCATGAAAGTGGAAAACGGGGGCACCTGCAACAATGGCGAGCAATGCCTGAGCGGTTCCTGTAATCAGGGTGTCTGCGGAACGAAGCCCGCGTCATCGGCATCTTCGTTGGCCGGTCAGACCGTATTTGTCATTCTTCAGGTTCGCAATGTCCGCCTCACCACGCAGGGGGGAACTGTCTTCCTTGCCTGGGATCCGCTCGTCTCCTCACAGCTCAAGTCCTACAACGTGTACTACGGGACGACATCGGGGCGCTACATCCAGCGCAAGACGGTCGCCAAGGAAGACAAACTGACGGAACTGCGGGCGCTCCCCGAGGGCACAACGTACTACTTCGCCGTGCGTGCGGTGAGCAACACGAATGAGGAATCCGCCTTCAGTCAGGAAGTGGCCATCGAAGTCGGCAATGCGAAGACCTCCACGTCCCCGCTCAAAGGAAGTGTCATCAGTCAGGTCAAGCCGATCAAGACGTCCGATACGGGGCTGCCGTCCGCGCTCGCACTCATCCTGCTGGTATCCGCCGTAACGGGGACGCTCTTTGCTTCCCGCCGTCAGGCAGTCGCCCTCTCCCATCCTCCCCGCCGATCATGACGGAACTTCATCCGAATTGGGACGCCACCGACAAGGGGGAAGAAATCATTCCCGTCCATGCCGCGGCAGCGGATGAACCGTTGCCGGAGCCTCCGCACGTCACATCGATGTCCAGACAACCGGCGGCCGTTGCGGGGATTCTCATCTCCATCAGCATCGGATTCGCCCTCTACCTCGGCATCGGCCCCTCCGCGAACGGAGGCGTCGCATCCGGAACGACAGTGCACATCACCGCCTCAGGGTTCACGCCCGCGCAGATCTCCGTCACGCAAGGTGAAGAAATTACCTGGATCAATGACGTGCAATCCGCTCAGGCACTCCAGTCGGATGAACTCTGTACGACGGCCCGTCAGTGCTTCGCCACGTCCCTCTTCGCTCCGGGATCGGCCGCAGGCCTCGTCATCACGCCGGATTTCATGCCGGGAACGTACCGGTACTACAGCATCACCACGCAAGGAATGGAAGGGAGTATCACCGTGATCGCCTCCAAAAAACCCTTGCGCGATTCCACCGCCCGGCACCAGGCGAACCTCGAGAACGCTCTGCCGGTCGAAGATTCCTCCGCGAGTGCCGGAGCGGCTTCGTCCGATTCCGTTCCATCGGCGGCAAGCAGCATGGAAAGCTCCCTCCCCTCCGCGGATCCCGATCCTGTCGCCCTCCCTCCGGAAAGCTCTTCCTCCGATGAATCATCTTCTTCCGAGGAATCGGAACCGACGGTCATCCCCTCGTCCGATTCGTCCTCATCCGAATACATCGCAGCCGAACCTGCGGCATCCTCCGCCGCGTCATCCGTTCGTTCCGCCAGTCCGTCCGCCACGATTCCCGTTAATCCCTATACTGTCGGCAGTCCGCGCGGTTCTAACAATTCGATGGGAACAGCTTCCACAGGCAAGGAAGCACTGCATGGAGGCGCCCCTCGGCCCATTGCACAGCCGGAAACCGGACCGACCATCTGGATCGCCATCGCCCTCGCCGTGAGCGCACTCTTTGTCCTCACGCAGCGCAGTCTGATGAAGAAACCATCGTGAACACATTATTTGTTCAATAATTGAAACGGCTTCCCACCTTCCCGAAGCGGCTTTAGAGTGAAGACATGGAAGAACAGAGCTTCACCCTCCCGCCGCTCCCGTCCCGCGCAACCCTCCGATGGATCATCGGCGGTTTTTTCGTGCTGACCTTCGCCATCTATGTCTCCTCCCTCCAAAACACCTTCGTCCGCTGGGATGACGGGCTCCTGATCTACGAAAACCCCTCTCTCCGTTCCATCACACCGTCAACTCTCAAAACGATCTTCACGACATTCGATCCGGAACTCTATATTCCGCTCACCTTCTTCACCTACCAGATCGACTACCTCATCGGCGGAACGCATGCGACGATCTACCACATCGGCAATCTCCTGTGGCATACGCTGAACGCCCTCGGCGTCGCATGGTTCGCCTATCTCCTTTCCCGCAAAAAATGGACGGCGCTCTTCTGCGGGCTCCTCTTCGCCGTGCATCCGCTCCATACGGAAGCCGTCGCGTGGGCAAGCGCGCGCAAGGATGTCCTCTCCACCTTCTTCTTCCTCGGGAGCCTCCTCTCCTATCTCCACTACAGAGCGGCACCGCAGAGAAAGACCTACTATCTGAGCCTCGGAACCTTCGCACTCGGCCTCCTCGCCAAAGTGACGGTTCTGACGCTCCCCGTCGTCCTCCTCCTCATTGATTGGCGCGAACGGAGGAAGTGGGACCGCGAAATGCTTGTTGAGAAGATTCCGTTCTTCGCGCTCACCGTCGCCTTCGGCACCATCGCATGGATCGGGAAGACGGGCGTACTCGCGTCCTCATCTCTCACGGAAAAAATCCTCATGGCGCCGAAGAGCGCTGTCTTCTATCTCCAGAACATCTTCGTCCCGATGAAACTCAGCGTCCTCTATCCCTTCATCGGGGAAGTGACGCTCCGGCGCCCCGATATTCTCCTCCCCCTCATCGCGTTCCTGCTGCTCTCCGTCGCCGCGTTCGCCTCCCTGAAATGGACGCGGGAATTCTTCTTCGGCATCGCATTTTATTTCGTCACCGTCTCCCCCACCCTCTTCAACTTCGCAAAGGGGGACTTCCTCTACTTCGCTTCGGACCGCTACGCGTACGTGCCTTCCATCGGCATCCTCTTCCTCTTCACTCTCTTTGCAGAACACGTCTGTGAACGCGGGGAAAAACGCACACGGCCGTGCGCGATCTCCGCTCTCCTCCTCCTGCTCGTCTTCTCCGTCCTCTCCAACCTGCAATCCCGCACCTGGCACGACAGCGAATCTCTCTTCACCCATACCCTCGCGCACTATCCCCACTCCTACGTCGCACTCAATAATCTCGGTAACGTGTACCGATCGCGCGGAGAGGAGGAGAAGGCCGTCACCTCATACAAAGAGGCGCTTTCGATTTTGGAGAAGTACGGTCGCCGGGGGGCGGGCCTGATTCGTGCGGAATCAAAGACTCTGAGCAACCTCGCCTCCGCGGAGCGTGAGCAGGGCGATTTCGCCACCGCCGAGCAAACGTATCTGCGGGCCCTCGCGCTCAATCCGAAGAATGAGTATGCGCTCCTCGGACTGGGGATCATCGCGGGACAAAGGGGAGACACGAAAGAAGCGGAAATCCGCAACCGCCAAGCCATTGCTCTTTCCCCCACATTCGTGACCGCCCGTCTGAATCTGGGTTCCCTGCTTGTGAATCAGGGGCGGCTGGAGGAGGGCATCGCGGAATACCGGACCGCACTCGATCAGAATCTGATCTATCCGCAGGGACACTTCAATCTGGGCGTCGCGCTGCAGAAAACCGGGAAATCACGCGAGGCCGTCGCTTCGTACGAAGAAGCGATCCGCCTGCAACCCAACTTCATCGCCGCGCGCATCAATCTGGGCATTCTGCTCTACAACGCGAAGAGAGTGGATGAAGCCGTGCAGCAATTCGAAGCGGTGCTGGAACAGGATCCGGGGAACCGTCAGGCGACATCGGCGCTCCGGCAAATCCAGGGATCCGCACTCTCCCCATCTCCTCTCCCGTAGAAGCGGGACGGAGTGAGGGCGATACGGCATTCAAAATTCATAGTGATTTTGAAGAACCCCAATTCCGGTGAACGGAACTGGGGTCTTCTTTGGCATAGGTAAGACGGGTGTCCTACGAGGGGTGATGGGGAGCGGCGGACAGCGTCGCGATGAGTTCCGGCCCGTGTTCGCCACTGCCTTCGAGCCAGACAATCCACGGACGATCCACCGTGAAGATGATCTTCGCGGGAGGTGTGACCTTCTTGTCGCCTTCATCTGTGCTGGCGGAAGGGTGATCCTTCTTGTCTCCCTTAGGAGACTCAACGGGAAGCACAATCCCCGGTTCATCCTCGGCAATCATCACGAACTGCCGATGGACAACGAGGGGGATCCGGACCGTCGCGTGGCGGTCATGGATCATCTTCCAATCCGGCGCATTATGGATGGCCTCAATCATTGCTGGAATCTGATGGTGTGCGGGAATTACGTTAACCTGCATACAGATGAGATGCTGGTCCCCGGTCTTCCCCCAAACGCGCACAAGAGGGTACGGGTGTCCCGGCACTTCAAATATCTGCCAGTCGTGCTCATGGAACACACTGATGTGTTGCCTCTCGGCTCTGCCGGCAACCCTGAAGTACACGGGAGCAAGCAATTTGTCCCGCAAGGTGATCCGAACGTTTTTCATGACCCTATATCTCCGTAAAAGCTTGCATGCACGTGCCCCGCATCGAACTCCTCGACGCATAAATCCTTGAGCAAGAGCAGCTGCCAACGCCCGCATGCGGATGCTGAAAGCCACTCTCACAGGACTCTGCTGTCACCGATATGTTCTCGGCACGCATGTGCCGAGACCTGCCAAAGAACATGCCCGGAAGACGGAAAGCCGTCCTCGAAGCTTTAATATACTAAACGTTTTCTTCTGAATGTCAATGTAAACCCCGTCCTTGGATCGAAGCGTCGTTGAGGAGGCAGAGGGGAAAAGGCTACCATGAACTCCACTCTTCCCCGCTCTCCCATGTCCATCGCACAACGAATCTCTTCCACGTTCCGCGGCTCCTTCGCGCTCGCGGCGGTCATTGTGATCACGATCACGGTCCTCGGGCTCGTCTTCACCGGCATCCTCCGCTTCCCGCAGTGGTCGCCGTCGATGGATTTCTCGCTCCGGCAGAAGGTTTCCGCAACATCGGAACTCCGCTTCAGCTTTCCGTCGCTCATGGAACACGCAAGCGCACAGGAGAATCTGAAGGCGCCTGAAGGACTCAAAGGCACATGGAACTGGAAAGATGACACGCTCACGTTCAAGCCGGCGGAGAAGCTGAAGGCGGGGAAGGAGTACGTCTTCCGCCTGAACGGACGCGCTCTCAAGTCCGACGGTCGCGTCCTCGGACGGGATCTGGACTTCACATTCATTGTTGCGGGGCCCGTGAAACTCTCCGCGCGCATCCCGGCGGAGAACGCGAAGAATGTCCCGACGACATCGACCATCACGCTCGTCTTCGACCGTCCGATGATCCCGCTCACGCAGGTGCAGGGTGATGCGGCGAATGCGCGCATCAAGGACTGGACGGCCACCATTTCGCCCGAAACCAAGGGGCGGTGGCGGTGGCTCAGCACGGTGGCGGTCGTCTTCGTTCCGGAGCAGCCGCTTCTCCCGAGCACGCTCTACACCGTCACGGTCCCCAAGGGCATCCCGACGGTCGCGGGAGACGCGACGGAGTCCGATTTCTCGTGGAAGTTCGAAACCAATCGTCCGCAGGTAGTCTCCACCGATCCGATCAAAGGCTATGCCTCCGCCGGACCCACGACACAGATCGCCGTCACCTTCAATCAGGAAATGGATCCTGCCGCCATGGTGAAATCCATCTCTCTTTCGAAAGTTTCCGAAGATCAGAACCCCGTTCCCGTCACCATCCGTCCCGTGGAGTACGGCACCAAGGAGGTGGACAAGAAGAAGATCATTGACCGGAAAACACTCGTCATCGCTCCGGTGGTTCCCTTCGAATTCAGTTCCAGTTACACGCTCTCGATCGCAAAGGGATTTAAGGGTGCCCAAGGAGATCTGGAAAACGGGACGGGCTTCTCACTGCTGTTCTCCACAGTCGGACCTCTGAAAGTCATGAATCCGAAATATGAGTACGGCAGCATCACCATTCGTTTCAATAATCCGGTGAATGAAGACTCACTCAAAGATCAGATCACGATTTCCCCCGCCGTGGAGAACTGGAAAGACGTGGAGTGGAACGTCGCCGGTTGGAATGACAACAAGCAGATTTCCGCATACCCGTCACTCAAACCAAGCACAACCTACACTCTGACACTCTCGCCCAAGATCGCAGACAGCTTCGGGCAGCATTTGAGCGAGCCTTTCACCTACTCCTTCAGAACCGACCCTCTCCACCCGCAGGTGCGTCTGGATTCCAGGGGAGAATTCGGCATCTTCGAACGGGGAAAACCGCCCGTCTATTATTTGAAGAGCGTCAACGTCTCGCCGCCGGAAGCGGAACTGGCGAAAGTCGAACTTCCGGATTTCCTCGCGTACAGGAATCAAGGCTATAACCGCGGCCCCGTCGCCTCCGTGCGCACCATTCTGAAATCGTGGACCGTGGACACAAAGGGCGGACAGGATGTCTGGAACACAACAGAACTCGATCTGCAGAAGATCGCCGACCAATCCCTCGGCTCCGGCATCTACGAGCTCTCCGTGCAGGTTCCGGACAACCTCCGGCCGGAAAAACAACGACTGAACTCGACGCAATTCTTCGCGCTGACTGATATCGCCCTGACGCTCAAATACTCGGGCAACCGCGCCCTCGTGTGGGCCGTCAACATGCAGACGGGCGAGCCCGTCAAAGGAGCCGCCGTCAACTTCCACGCGCTCAACGGCGAGACGGTCTCGGGGGGATCCACGGACAAGGACGGATTCTTCGGCACGGAAATCGACATGAAGAAATTCACCACCCCGATGAATGAGTGGGAGCCGGAGTTCTGGGTCACGGCGGAGAAAGGCGATGACTTCGCCTTCGTGAGCAGCCGCTGGAACGACGGCATCCGTCCCGATTCCTTCGGCTTCATGACGGATTTCTGGAACGAGCCGCGCAATGAGCGCCCCTCATCCTTCCTGTATACGGAACGCCCTCTCTACCGCGCAGGCGACACCGTCTTCTACAAAGGACTCGTGAGGATGCGCGACCGCAACGGGAGGCTCTCGGTCCCTGGCGCCGACCGCACGGTGAACATCGTGATCACGGACGCGAACGGCAACGAAGTGACGAAGAAGTCGCTCCCCTTCAACGAGTTCGGAAGTTTCTCGGATTCCTTCCCTCTCGATATCAAAGCGTCGCTCGGCTACTACGCGATCAATGCGACACTTGCGGACAGCACCTATCCGGAGATCTACGGTTCCTTCCAGGTGCTCGCTTACCGCAAACCCGAGTACCGCGTGGAGGTGATGCCGGAGAAGGAGGACGCGTTCAACGGCGACACGATCAAGGCGACGATCGAGGGCGCCTACTACTTCGGCGCGCCGATGAGCAATGCCCCCGTCACATGGCGCGTACAGACCACCGATTACTTCTTCAACAAATACACGGACGGCTGGTACTCCTTCGCATTGGAAGACTCGTGGTGCTGGTGGAATTGCGAACGCTCGACGGACATCGTCGCGCAGGGCGAAGGAATGCTGGACGCCTCCGGCCATCTGACCGTCTCCGTTCCGGCGAAGATCGATGACAAATCCGTGAGCCAGATCTACACCATCGAGGCGGATATCACGGATCCGAATAATCAGGTTGTGAGCAACCGCGGCTCCGTCGCGGTGCACAAGGCCGCTACCTACGTGGGCGTCCGAGCGGAGGATTACGTCGTGACACCGGGATCCAATGCCAAGATCGGCATCGTGACGGTGACGCCCGACGGCAAGCCCCTGCCGAAGACGGATGTCACCCTCTCGCTCTACTCCCGCACATGGAACACGGTGAAGAAGAAGGGTGTGGACGGCGAGTACTACTACGACAACACACCGGAGGACATTTTCCTCAAGTCCTCCTCCGCGACGACGGATGAGCGGGGCAAGACGACGGCCGAGGTGAAGATCGACAAGGGCGGACAATTCGTCGTGGTTGCGGGCGTGAAGGATGATCAGGGACGCGAAACCAAAGCGAGCACGAGCATCTACGCATGGTCCAGCTCGTACGTGAACTGGCCGCATTCCAACAACGACCGCATCGATCTCCTTGCGGACAAGCCCGAGTACGCCGTCGGGGACACCGCCACGCTTCTCCTGAAGTCCCCCTATCAGGGCAAAGGCGTGAAAGCTCTCGTCACGATTGAACGCGAACAGGTGATGCAGAAGAGCATCATCGATATCACGAGTTCCGCTCAGGCGATCCGCATCCCCGTCACCGAGGACATGATCCCGAACGCATACGTCTCCGTCACGGTGATCAAGCCCCGCATGGGCGAGACCTTCGACGACAACGGACTCGATACGGGGGCGCCCGCCTTCAGAATCGGATACGCCAAGCTCAATGTGGAAACCAAAAAGAAGCGACTCGCGGTCACCGTCACGCCGGACAAGGAGCAGTACCTCCCCGGCGAGAAAGTGAAGGTGAACATCAAGACGCTTGATTGGCAGGGAAAGCCCGTGCCTGCGGAAGTCTCGCTGGGCGTCGTGGATATGAGCCTCCTCGCACTCACGGGATTCTCACTCCCCGATCCGGTGGCGATGTTCTACAGCGAACGCGGACTCGGCGTGTACACGGCCGAGATGCTGAAGTTCCTGATCGAGCGGTACAAGCCGGGTTCCAAAGGAGGAGGCGGGGCCGATCTGGAAGCCAAGAAGCGCGGCGACTTCAAGGACACAGCCTACTGGAATCCTACGGTCGTCACGAACGAGAACGGTGAGGCCGCCGTCTCATTCAAACTCCCCGACAACCTCACCACATGGCACTTCCTCGCAATCGGGCAGACCAAAGATGCCATCTTTGGCGCAGCGGAGAAGACCGTTGTCGAAACGAAACGCGTGATCGTGCGTCCCGTGCGACCGCGCTTCGCGGTGCAGGGCGACCGCATCGAGCTCGGCGCCATCGTTCATAACTTCTTTCCCGACGATCAGACCTTCACCGTGACGCTCACGGGGAGCGGCTTCACGTCCGCTTCCAAACTCACGCAAAACGTGACGATCAAGAGCGGTGCGATGCAGAAACTCATCTTCCCCGTACTCATCCGCTCCGTCGACAAAGCGACCTTTATCTTCAAGGCTGATACCGGAACGGCACGCGATGAGATCGAGGAGAGCATCCCCGTCTTCACCTACGGCACGCCGCAATCCGCCGCGACCACCGGCATCACGGACACCGTCTCGCTCGAGAAAGTTCTGGTGCCCTCCGGGGAGGATGCCAAAGACGGTTCGCTCTCCGTCACCGTTTCCCCGTCCCTCGCGACCTACCTCACGAAAGGACTCGACTACCTCGTGAAGTTCCCCTACGGCTGCGCGGAACAGACGCTCTCGAGCATCCTGCCGAGCGTGGCACTGACGCGCCTGCAGGGCTTCGACGCCTTCAAGGTCGTGGATGACAAGACCCTCAGAAGCATCGTCACCAAAGGGCTCGAACGCCTCTACACCCTCCAGCGCGGCGACGGAGGGTTCGGCTACTGGCAGGAGAGCGACCGGAGCTCCGTCGCTCTGAGTGCCTACGCTCTGCAAGCACTGACTCTCATCCGCGATGCGGGATTCGGCGTCGACGGAAGTTCCGTCGACCGTGTTCGCACGTTCCTCGATGAACGGCTCCGCTCCGAAGACGCGAAAGAACCTCTCAGTCTCGCCACCCGCGCGGCCGTCCTCTCCGCCCTCTCCGAGAGCGGAAAAGTGGACGTGAGTCTCCTCAAGAACCTCGACCAGAACCGCGGGAAACTCCCGATCTTCGCGAAGGCGCAGCTGGCCATGGCCTTCCAGAAGGAAGGACAGAAGGCCAAAGCCTCGGACATCCTCTCCGACATCCTGAACACCGCCCTCGTGGATGCGCGCGGAACGCACTTCGAGGAGCAGGAAAGCGGCATCTACGATTCACTGATGCACACGAACCAGCGGACGACGGCCCTCGTGCTGGAAACTCTCCTCCGGCTGGAACCGGGGAACGCCCTCATTCCGAACATCGTGCGCTATCTGCTCTCGGTCCGCACGGACGGTCACTGGGACACCACCCAGTCCACGGTCTACACCCTGCTGGCCTTCGTGGATTACCTCAAGTCCACCGGAGAAATGAACGCCGCCTACACCGCAGGTGTGGAAGTCAACGGCACGAAGAAGCTCGACTGGCAGGTGGGCAAGAACAACATCCTCACCCGCAAGGAAGTGACGCTCGCGCTCGCGGATCTGCTCCGCGGGAAGGAGAACGAGGTGAAGATCGCAAAGAACGGAACGGGCAAGCTCTACTATGATCTTGTTCTCTCATACTTCTACACCGCGGACGATCTGCCGCCCGCCGAAGAGGGGCTGAGCATTGCGCGCTCGCTTGAGCCGCTCCCCGGCCAGAAGAAGGACGTGACCGTCGGGAACACCTACCGCGTGACCCTCACAATCACCGTTCCCGAGAACCGGCATTTCGTCGCGGTGGAGAGTCCTCTGCCCGCGGGACTGGAGGCGATCGATCTCTCGCTCGCGACTTCACAGCAGACGCTCCTCACCGATTCCACGTCATCCGCAAACTACTGGAGCGAGGACTTCTGGAAGAACGGCCTCTGGAGATTCTCGCACCATGAATTCAGGGACGATTCCGTCTTCCTGTTCGCGGAGGAATTGCCCGCGGGCGTGTACCAGTACACCTACCTCGTCCGCGCCACCACGCCGGGCGTCTTCCACGAGAGGCCCGCCCGCACATGGCAGATGTACTTCCCGGAGGTGTTCGGGCAGACGGCGGGGAAGATGATGACGGTGAAAGAGTAGGAATCGGTCTATCAGAGATCAGGAATCGGAATATCAGGGTAACGTCCTGATATTCTGATATTCTGATATTCTGATACTCCATGCGTCGCCGCCATCTCCTCTGGCTCCTCCCGCTCCTGACGGTCCTTTCACTCCTGCTGCTTCCGCTTCCGGACTCTTTCCTGAAGCCGAAAGAGGGCTCCCTGCGCATTCTCGACCGTAACGGCCAACTCCTCTACGAGCTGCGCAAGCCCGATGAAGGACTGAGCAAGCCTCTCACGCTCTCCCAGGTTCCGAAGCCGTTCATCGCAGCTCTCCTCGCAATCGAAGACCGCAGTTTCTACGCGCACTCCGGCATCAGCGCGCGCGGAATTTTGCGCGCACTCTGGCAGAATGTTTCTTCCGGTCACGTCGTCTCCGGCGGGAGCACCCTCACCCAACAGCTCGTTCGTAATCTATCGGGATCCCGTGATCGCACACTCGACTATAAGATGAAAGAGGCTTTCCTCGCGATGAAGATTGAACAGAAGTATTCCAAGGATCAAATCCTTGAGCTGTACATCAATACCGCTTACTTCGGCCATCAGGCATACGGTCTCGCGGCCGCCTCCCAAACCTTCTTCGGCAAGTCGCCGCACGAACTCTCCGTGGCGGAGTGCGCCTTCCTCGCGGGACTCCCGCAGTCGCCCTCCTCCTATGATCCTTTTGCCCACTTCGGCGGCGCCGAAGCCAGACAGGAACGCGTGCTCACTGCCATGCAAGAGACAGGAGATCTGACGGAAGCGGAAGCAGTCGATGCACGCCGAGAAACTCTCACGCTCGCGGAAGACAGAATCTCTCTTCGCGCACCGCACTTCGTGATGTGGCTGCTCGGAGAACATCCGGAGATCGCCGACGATGCTGCCAACGTGACGACGACCTTGGATTTGAATCTCCAGACGGAGATCGAGCGGATCATGACGCGGAATCTGGAAAAGCTGAAAGACAAGAACGTCACTTCCGCAGCTGTCGTCGTTCTCGACGCACATACGGGTGACCTTCTCTCGATGGTCGGCTCGTCGGATTATTTCAATCAGGACCTCGACGGGGCCGTGAACGTCGCCGTTTCACCTCGGCAACCCGGCTCCGCTCTGAAGCCGTTCACCTATGCGCTCGCACTGACTAAGGGGGACACCGCCGCGACGACGGTGGCGGATACGGAAGCCCAGTTCTTCACGCAGGAAGGGAATCCCTACACGCCGCGCAATTATGATTTCGGATATCACGGACTCGTCCGCTACCGCGAGGCACTCGCCAATTCCTACAATATCGCCGCGGTGCGCGTCCTCGAGAAACTGGGAGTGCAGAGCCTTTTGTCCTTCCTGCATGCCGCCGGCATAACCACTCTCACGGAGAGTCCCGAACACTACGGTCTGGCCCTCACGCTCGGCGACGGCGAAGTGACGCTGCTTGAGCTCACGCAGGCATACGGAATTTTCCCGCGCGGCGGCCGTACACTCATTCCCCGGGCACTCCCCTCCTCTGCCATGAAGGATGGAATCGGAATTCTGGACCCGAAGGTCGCGTGGCTCATCACGAATATCCTGAGTGATCAGAGCGCCCGACTGCCCGAGTACGGCGAGGACGGGCCGCTGAACTTCGATTTTCCCGTCGCGGCCAAAACGGGAACCACCCGCAACTCCCGCGACAACTGGACAATCGGCTACACGCCTGATGTTCTGGTGGGCGTCTGGGTGGGCAATGCGGATAACAGTCCCATGAAGGACACGTCAGGAGTGACGGGCGCGGGACCCGTCTTCCATGACGTCATGCTGGAAGCGGTGAAGAATCACCCGCCACGGGATTTCCCGATGCCGCAGGACATCATCAAGC
>JAQWAC010000012.1 GCA_028707875.1 Candidatus Peribacteraceae bacterium
GTCACCGAGTGCGAAGACTGCACGTACTCCGTCCAGTGCGACAACACGTTTCATGCCATGGACATGGACTACATGGGCTACGACCGCAGCGAGCGCTGTTACCAGACCATCGGCTGTCAGGGGCTCTTTGACTGTCTTGCCTGCAATGCGTGCTGGCACGGGAGCGGACTGAAGTACTGTCAGTCCAGCTTCTCCTGCCATGACTGCTTCGGCTGCATCTCCCTCCAGCAGAAGAAGTGCTGCATCCTGAATCACGAATACCCGAAGGAGGAGTACCACGTCCTCGCGGAGCGCATCAAAAAGAGCATGGAAAACGACGGCATGTGGGGCACGTTCTTCCCTGCGAGCCTCACACCGTTCGCCTACAACGAGTCGATGGCACAGGACTGGTTCCCGCTCACGGAAGCAGGGGCAAAGAAGCGCGGCTACCGCTGGAAGACGGGGGACGAGGTTCCGGACGTGAAGAAAATCATCAACGCAAAAGATCTGCCGGAGAAGACCGCGGACATCCCCGATGACGTTCTGAATTGGGCCATCCGCTGCGAGGCAACCAAACGACCGTACCGCATTGTGAAGAAGGAGCTGGAATTCCACAGAACCATGAACCTTCCGCTGCCGCACTTCCACCCGGAGGAGCGCCACCGCATGCGCCTTTTGCGAAGACATGGACGCCACCTCTGGAAGCGCCCGTGCGGAAAGTGCGGAAAGGAAACACCATCGGTTTACGCGCCCGAGCGGCCGGAAATCGTTTATTGCGAGGAGTGCTACCTGAAGGAGGTATACTGAGGAACAGTGGATGATGAGGTACTTGCATTATTTATGATAATATTGTTTAATGTCACTCATGAATTTATCCGCACAAATCGGCTCCCTTCTCCTCGATTGCGGCTTCAGCGAAGCCGAAGTGCGAGTGTATCAGGAACTCTTGAAGAACCCCGCTGCGACCATTTGGGATCTTGTGAAACGCACCGGGCTTTCCAAGAGTTCCACCTATCGCGCTTTTGACCGATTACACGCACTGCAAGCCGTGGAGAACTCTGAAAAAGGCATTCGCGCCCGCTCTCTGAAGCATGTCGTTGCAGAGATGCAAAAACAAGAACGATCACTGCGGAAAAATATCTTGAAGCTCAAGGAAATCGCACCCTACCTACATGCAGCTGGATCCGAGAGCGACGGCTTTGAGACCTGTTACACACCCGATCAGATTCGCGATGCATACCTGTACATGGCTCAGACGAATTATGGAACGAACATAGATTTCGGAGACTTTGAGAACCTCGTACCGATCATCGGCGGATTGGATGTGCCGATTGCCTTTCGCAGAGACAGAATGAAACACGCAACACATCGCGCTATCTGCACCACTTTCGGCCCTTTTACCGACCATTTCTGTACACGCGAAGCAGCGAAGAAATTCCACAGCCATACCAATATTTTCGACTTTAATTTTACGCATCACTTCATCGTTTTTTCAGACACCGGAAATGAAGTGCTCTACGCGCACTTCCGCGATCCGAAGCACCCCTATGCCATCCTTGTGAATTCCAGAACGATTGCCGATGCGGAGCGTGCGCGATTTCAAATATTTTCCCAAATAGCTGGGAATACATGAGTGATTTTTTGGCTTATTTAAGCGAAAAAATTAAACAAACTCCTGAATTTTGACCCAATCTTTTTTCGAAAGAAAATAGGATCATGTCTCGCTCCTCTCTCTGCCGACAATCCGGCATTCCATTTGAGATCCGCGATGCGGACCTTGCGTTCTTCGAGAAAATTTCGCCGGTCTACGCCGGAAGAAAAGTCATGATCCCGCCACCGACCCTTTCCCCGTCGGAACGAGAACGACGCCGGCTCGCTTTTCGCAATGAAAGAAAACTCTTTCGTAGAAAGAGCGACCTGAACAGCAAAGATATCATTTCATTCTTTCCTCCCCATGCCCCCTTCAAGGTGTACTCACACGAAGAATGGTGGAGTGACGGATGGAACGCCGCCACATTCGGCCGCACATTCAACACCTCCCAGCCATTCTTTATGCAGTTTCAGAATCTGCAACGGATGGTGCCCCGCGTCCCTCTCATCAATAACGGTGCCGTGAACTCTGACTTCTGCAATTTTGCAGACAACAACAAGAATTGCTACCTTCTCACCTCCGCCAATTATAACGAAGATTCTTACTTCGGTTTTTGCGCAGTGAGTAACCGTAATGCTGTCGACACCCTCTGGTGCACGGATTGCGAACTTGTCTATGAGTGTATCGACTGTCGCAAATGCTACGACCTGAAGTACTCGCAAAATTGCGATGACTGTCATAGTAGTGCGTTTCTTGCAGACTGCAGAGGCGTTTCCGATTCGCTGCTCTGTATCGGCATCAGACAGAAGAGGAATCATCTTTTGAATCAGCCGACAAGCCCCCAAATGATTGCACAACTAAAAGAAGAGCTACGAGGAAGCGAAAGAAAGCGCAGAGAAATGGAGCAAAAATTCGCTGAGCTCCAGCGAGAACATGTGATCCGCATGGCTTCTGTGACAATTGGCAGCGAAAACTGTACCGGAAACAATCTCTTTGAGAGTCGCAATATTCACCATGGTTTTGATGTCTATTCATCGCACGATTGCGCCTATCTGCACGACGGACTCAAGGCGGCAGATTGCTTTGACGTCTCTTTTTTCGATGGAACAGAACTCTGCTACGAATCCACGAGTCTCATGGGTTACGGTTACCGCTTCACCATGTATTGCCGCGATTCACATGATCTCTTCTACTGCGACAGCTGCCACGGATGCGAAGATTGCTTCGGCTGTGTGGGTCTGCGCAAGAAGAAGTACTGCATCTTGAACAAGCAATACACCAGAGAAGAGTATGAACAGCTCGCTCTCCAGATTGTCGAACACATGAGCAAAACCGGTGAATGGGGTGAATTCTTTCCTGTCGAGCTCTCCCCCTTCGCCTATAACGAAACCATCGCGCAGGAATATTTCCCACTGACAAGGGAAGGAACAAAGGAAAACGGTTGGCTGTGGCGGGAAGAGAAAGATGAAATTCCGAAAGTTTCCAAAGTGATTCCGGCAGAGAAACTTCCCGACTCCATCGATGATATCCCCGACGATATTCTAAATTGGGCCATCGAATGCAAAGCGACGAAGAGGCCATTTAAGATCATCAAACAGGAGTTAGATTTTTACCGGAAGATGCGCCTTCCCGTCCCACACCACCATCCCGATGAACGACACAGGAAGCGCATGGCACTTAGAAATCCACGTCAGCTCTGGAACCGCCCCTGCATGAAGTGCGGGAAGGAAATGCAAACGACGTATGCACCTGACAGACCCGAAACTGTGTACTGCGAAGAGTGTTATTTGAAAGAAGTTTATTAAAAGAATTCTCCTCACCCCCCTCACCCTACCCTCTCCCCGGCGGGAGAGGGCTCCGCGCGAAGCATCTCAAGAACCGTGTGCCGAAGTCGGGCTTCGCCCGACTGGAGGCACTCCTTTCAAGGAAAGGATGGCCCATGGAAGGGAAACCATGGTTTCCCTTCCATGACAAAAAAGACCAGAATTTTCCTCTGGTCTTTTTTGTTTTTGTATTCGCTCCCCCGGCTATCGGTCACGCGCAATGGGTGACTGAGCCCTTAGATGATGGGAAGACGATGCGAGGAGGTGCTCGCGGTTCTCTGCCGTGCTTTGGTGTCTTGTTTATCCTCGCAACCGGACGAGTTCTCCGTACCGGCTCACAAACCTCCGAAATCGAAGGGGAGCGCTGGAGAGAGGGGGGTAAGTATGTCACGGGGTAACCTCGTTCACGCGACACAACGTTGCAGAGCAGAGAGAAGGATGGGCACGGGAATGTGCGGAGTGCGCATCATTCTCTCTACGGAACCAAGGCGGAGATGTGAAGGAGCGAGTCCTCCGCAGCGCCCGTGTGGCCCGAGTGAATCGGGGACGAGCGCCGGGGCGGAACTCTGTGTGTGTTTGTCTTGGAAGGAGCAAAAGGCCGCAGGCCATGATTTGCCTGATGCAAATCGAGCCATCTTATACGTCTGTTTTCCGACTATCAAGAACTTACGATGGCGTGGAGGCGGGAATTGTTGTATGAATACATTTTTTACTCGTGAGCCCCTTCCCCGCCAACAGGGCACAAATGGGTGAAAAGATTAAAAAGACAGTGCAGTCTCCTACCGCTACAATGCCGCCGCTACAGACCTGAAATTTTGTGAAAAAGAACCTCTTTCATGCCACCGGCTTAAGCATTCTCGCCCTGATCGGGGGTGCGATTCTAATGATTGCCCTCATCGTGATTGTGAGTTCTTTGCAGTCCTACACGCAAAAACCGGAGGACTTGCTCCCGGCAGACGCCACCATCGCCGTCTTTGTGAATCCCACCGAAGATTCGCTCCGCTCCTACGATCTGTGGCTGCCGATTCTCACGCACCTCCCCGTTCTCTCGAACAAGAGCGCGGTCGCACTGCTCGCGCTGCCGCAGGGCGGGCAGGGCATCGTCGTCTTTGCACGACGCTCCGCCACGCAGGCAGAGGCCCCCGCAACCGCTGCAGGCGAAAACATTCGTACGATGGGCTCCTTCTCCGTATTGGCTTCTTCCCCCGATGTCTGGCCGCTAATCGATGCGTCCTCGATGCGCCTCGCGCAATTCAAACCCTTCCGCACGCTCTCCCGCAACAAAGGACCGACCCTCTCCTGGAATTACCTCCGCGCATCCGTTCTTCCGCTTTCCGGTTCGCTCACCGATACGCTCCTGTCCTCTCTCTTCTTCGGGAAGGCTGCCTGTCTTGCAGTCACGCCGCACAATGAACAGGGACGCACCGTCGTGGAAATAGAAAACGAAACCTCCTTCTGGGACACCGCTTCCGCGGCTCCTCTTCCCCCTGTTCCTTCCAATCCGGTCTTCTCCATTTCGCTCCCGGGTGCGGAAAACCTTCTGAAGGAAATCTTGGAAAATCTTCCGCGCGACAGGCGCTTCACGCTTGAAAGCACTCTTCTCACACGAATGACCGATACGTTCGGCAATGAGGCGAGCATGGAATTTGATCTGCTCCCGCTTCTCAAAGATTCCATCGCCTTCTCGCTCACGGAACATGCAGAAAAAAAACCCTCCTTCCTTCTCTCGGGCACGGCAGACGAGGCGACTCTGTCTCCGCTCCTCACCCGACTGCATGACTCCGTGCATGCGGGCCTCCCGTCCGCACGTGTGGTGACGCGTATTCTGGATAAGGGGCGCTACGTGTTCCGGAACCTGCGCAGCGATACTTCCGGCACGGAGGAGAAGAAGGAAAAGAAAGGAGAATGGCAGCTCCATTCGACGATCCATGCCGTAGACGGAAAAGGGCTCTTCTCCGCTGTGAACGGGAAGTCCTATCTTCTCTCCAACGACGCCGAACTCATTGCGGAAGTGACGGGGGGAAGCGGTTCCCTCCTCTCCTCTCCCGAAGCGGCTCTCGCCCGCGGTTCCCTTGATCTCTCCTTCCTCACGTCCTCCGGCCTTTCCGCCACTTCTTCCCTTCTCACCTTCCCCTCTCCGCTCTTCCCAGAGAAGGCCAAAACACTCCGTTGGCTCCTCAGTCGCAGGAACACCGTCACCACCCTCACCTTCATCCCTGAATAGGACGTCCTTTCTCTTTCTTTCCAATCCCCCCCCCCTTCCCTATCCTCCCTCTCCTTACTTTCGTTACCTTCCATCTGGATTCCCTCTCCGCTCCCCGCTAACCTCCCCCCGCCATGTCACTCATCAAGCTCTCCAAAGTCCTGTTGCCTCTTTCCATCGTCATGATGGCAATCAGCGCCGTGCTGCTCTTCGTGCCGGGGCCCAATCTCAGCATGGAATTCACCGGCGGAACGTTGATGAACATTTCCCTCCCGCAAGGAAAGAGTAAAGCGGATGTGCAAGCAGCCACATCCGCCTTTATCACGTCAGATGGAAAATCTCTGGGCAATTTTGCCCTTTCCACCACCAAAGACGGCAAAGTGCTCATTCGCATGCGCGACATCGGCAACGAAGACCATTTGGCCTTCCTGTCGCACCTCAAAACAAGCCTCGGCGAGGTCACGGAGAATCAGTTCACCACCATCGGACCAACCGTGGGGACCACGTTGAAGCGACGTTCCATGGAAGCGCTCGCCATCGCGTCCATCGGCATCGTGCTCTACATCGCACTTGTCTTCCGCAAAGTGCCGCGCAAATTCTCTCCCTGGCGCTTCGGCATCGTCGCCGTGTTAGCCATGATTCACGATATTCTCATCGTATCAGGCATCTTCGTGGTATTGGGGCTCTTCACCAACTTTGAAATGGATACGCTCTTCGTCACCGCTCTGCTCACGCTCCTCGGTTACTCGGTGAACGACACGATCGTCATCTTCGACCGCATCCGCGACAATTTGACGAACGGCGACCGGCACGAACCGTTCGAAGTCACGGCGGATCGCAGCCTCCGCCAAACGATCGTCCGCACGCTCAATACCGGCTTGGGCGCGCTCATTATGCTCTTCTGTCTCTTCTTCTTCGGCCCGGAGAGTATCCGCTGGTTCATGTTGGCGCTCATCATCGGGACCATCATCGGGACATACTCCTCCTTCTTCGTCGCAACCCCGCTCTTGGTTTTCTTCCGGAAAAAGGAATAGGGTCACGCCAACTGCGAATTATCCAAGCAGCCCGTCACAGATCGCTTATCACTTCATCTGATCCCATGGCAGCCTCCACTTCGAAAATCGAGCGTGAAAAGAACGGGCGTATCGAATGCACCGTGACTTTTACGGCCGAGCAGACCGCCCCCGCCGAGGATCGCGCCCTCAAAGCCCTCGCCGCCGAAGTGAAGATGCCCGGCTTCCGTCCGGGACAGGCCCCGCGCGAGATGCTCATGGAGAAAATCGACAAGGACCGCCTGCTGGAGGAAACGATCCGATCGCTCCTGCCTCCGGCCGTGGAAGCGCTCGTCAAGGAGCATGAGATCAAGCCGATTGCCTCACCGAAAGTCTCCCTGAAGAAGCGTGACCCGCTGACGATCAGCGTGGTGTTTCTCGAACACCCGCACGTGACGGTGAAGGGGGCAAACAAGATCAAAGTGGAGAAGAAGGGGCCGAAGGTGGATGACAAAGATGTCGAGAAAATGGTGCAGTACATTCTGCAGAAACACGAACATGCGACGGAGACCGACCGTCCCGCGCGGAAAAAGGACCGCGTGACACTCGACTTCTGGGGTGCGGATGCCGAAGGGAAGGAAATCCCGCCGATCCGGACACAGGGGCATTCCGTGACCATCGGAAGCAGCACGCTGATCCCCGGCTTTGAGGAACATCTGAAAGGATTGAAGAAAGGAGAGGAGAAATCCTTCACGGTCACCTTCCCCGCCAAGTATCACGCCAAAGAATTGGAGAACAAGCCTGTCACCTTCCACGTGACGGTGAAGAAGGTGGAGGAAGTGACTCTCCCCGAACTGACAGATGCTTTCGTGAAGGAACATTTGCACGGTGAATCCGTGGAGGCCTTCCGGAAGGACATTCGCACATCCATGGTCACGCAGGAGGAACGCATCGAGCGTCAGCGCCGCGAGCAGGTGCTTCTGGAGGAAATCAGGAAGGCGACGAACGTGGACCTGCCGCAGGAGCTCATTGATGACGAGGAGGAATCACTCGTGGAGAATCTGGCGGAGGAGCTCAAGCGCCAGAACATGTCGATCCAGGAATGGATGGAGAAGACGAAGAAGAAGCCGGATGACGTCCATAAGGAGATGCAGGACGGCGCGAAGAAGCGCCTGACCCTGCGCCTCGGCATCCGCGAGCTCATCACGAGCAAAAATATCGCCGTCTCCGACGAGGAAATGAAGCAGACGATTGATGAGATTTTGGCTTCCGCTCCGCCGGCGGAACGCAAGAACATCGAACCGTCGTACCAAAAGGGCCAGCAGGCGTACGACCAGCTGGAGTGGCAGAAGAAGGTGGAGAAGCTCTTTGAGCAGCTCCTTGCGTAGCCAACATGAATGGATAATTGATAATGGAAAAATGGACAATGACTACGTACTGAGTCAGTTCAGGGCTCATTATCCATTTCCTTCGTGCTTATCGCCATCGCACTCCGATCCTCCGCTCTTTACTGGACTGCAGGAACATCTTGCATCGCTCACGGTGCACCATCACGGTTCCGAGGCGATTGATGACTCCTCCGATTTTCCCGCGCGGTTCCGCATCGGGGGAGCAGCACTTTGCATAGCGCGTCGGCATGGGCACGCCCCCCTCGATCGCCAGCTCGCTGTCCTTCCGCTGCATGCGACTCCTGCTGCGTGATCCTTTTTTCTCCGAAGCGGGATCAACGCCCAAACCGTGCAGGGCTTTGAGGCGGCGGAAAAAGGAAGAGGGCTTTTCATCACCCTGTCCGATCTTCATGAGCAGATCCTCCCGATGCTGCATCGAGAGCGTCTCGTCGTCGCAGATTTTGAAGACCGAGAGATCGGTATCGAGCGGAGGCAGATGATGCTTGCGAAGCTCCTCGTTCATGAGTTCGCGGCCGCGGGCCACCAGACGGGGACGATCCAGCAGGATGAGATACCGCTTGAGCTTGGTGCGTGAGGACGCCATCTTCAGGAGCTGCATCCAGCGCGGGGACGGACGCGGCGGGGATTGCTTCTGTACCTCCACGATGTCGCCGTTCTCCAGACGGTAGCTGAGCGGCACGATGGCGCCGTTCACGCGTGCGGAACTGAAGGAAATGCCCAGATCCGTATGAACGGAAAAAGCGAAATCGAGCGGGGTCGCGCCCTCGGGCAATTCCACGATATCCCCCCGCGGCGTGAGCACAAAGATATGATCGGCGTACGACGGTCTGCCGCCGCGCCCCAGCGACTCCTGCGAGGAGAGCATGTTCTTGAGCTGCACCTGCTGCACGGCCTCGGCCGCAGCGCCTTCCTTGTACGCCCAGTGCGCGGCGACTCCGTATTGCGCCTCGCGATGCATGTCACGCGTGCGGACCTGCACCTCCACGAACGTATCGGACGGCACCGCGGGCAACTGCGAGAGCGTGGTGTGCAGACTCTGATAGCCGTTGGGCTTGGGAAAAGCGATATAATCCTTGAAGCGGTGCGCCACGGGACGCCCGATGTGATGCAGGAGTCCCAGCACCTGATAGCATTCCGCCTCCGTACCGACGATGGCACGAAGCGCGTAGAGATCGAAGAGATCGCGGATGTGCGTGACGGATTTTTCGCGCATTTTTATGAAGATGCTGTAGATCTCCTTCTTGCGCGCATCCACCTCCGCCGTGATGCCGCGCTCACGGAAGAAAGAGGCGAGCTCCCTTACGGTGGATCCGAGGAAGTCTCCCTTCTCCGCATGAAATTGATCCAATTGTTCCGAGATGCGCTCGGCATCGGAGGGGTAGATGACGGGAAACGCGCGATTCT
Source organism: Candidatus Peribacteraceae bacterium (assembly GCA_028707875.1). Lineage (GTDB taxonomy): Bacteria > Patescibacteriota > Gracilibacteria > Peribacterales > Peribacteraceae > JAQWAC01. Next base: position 9,402 of record JAQWAC010000012.1, read on the forward strand.
CCAGCTCATGCTTGAGCGAGTAGATACCCAACCGCGCCGCAACGGGCGCGAAGAGCTGCAGAACATCCTGACAGAGGAACTTGCGCTCATCGTGAGGCATACTGTCGATGGAACGAAGAATGGAACCGCGATCACAGAGCGTGATGAGCACGGTGCGCACGTCGTCCGACACGGAGAGCAACATGAGACGCAGATCCTCGATGCGACTGCGGCGCGCCCGCAGCGTGACGTGGGAAAGAAGGTGCACATTGCTGATGAGAGAGCGCACCGGAGCACCGAACTGTTCCTGAATTTCCATCAGCGTGACGGAGCCGCTGTCCAGCGCGTGATGGAGGAGCACGGCAATGATTGCATCTTCGTCGGGACGGAACGGAGCGAGGATTTCGAGTGTGTTGAGCGTGTGATCGAAGACCTGCACGCCGGAATGATGCATGCGGTCTCCGTAGAGTTCCCGACTGAGCTCCAGTGCCCGCGTGAGGCGCTGCTGGCTCACCTTGGGCGTGACACCGTCCACCGTGAGACGACGGACGATTGCGGCCAATTCTGCGGAAGTCACTTGCCCCATGGGAAGCGGAATTATAGCACGAGACCTCGGAAAAAAGTGGAAAGTAACGAAGTGGAAAGTGGAAAGTTAACAGGCAAAGAGGCATTTCCCCGCGAAGTTACTTTCCACTTATTCACTTTCCACTTTCCATTTGATTATTTTTCCAGAATGAGTGTCACCGGACCGTCGTTCACAATTTTCACCTCCATCATCGCCCCGAACTCCCCTCCCTCGACTTTCTTCACACCAAGCTCTCTGAGCTTCTTCATGAAGTACTCATAGAGAACCTTCGCCTCCTCCGGCCCCGCCGCCGCCGTATAGTCCGGCCGGTTGCCTTTGGCGATGTCCCCTGCGAGCGTGAACTGGGAGACGACCAAAATCCCTCCGCCGTTATCCAGAACCGATTTGTCATTCACCTTTCCGTCCGGCGCATCGAAGAGCCGGAGCTTCACGATTTTTTCCGCGAGCCATTGGGCTTGGAGAGAGGTATCCCCCTTCATGATGCAGAGAAGAATCAGATACCCGTTCCCAATGGAGCCGATGACGGAACCGTCGACAGAAACCGATGATTCTTTGACACGCTGGAGGACAATGCGCATGGGGAGAGTGTAGCGAATTACTACTGGCGCTGCTCAAGCAGTCCCAGCAGATACCGACGCATACCTTCCCGAATATCCGGCCGATCCTCCTGTGCTTCCTCCGGTATTCCGCTGAACGCTCCGAACCCATGCCGGATTTTCCGGAGACGCTTGGCGGGTGGGGTGACAATTGCGATCGGAACAGCAACCGCATGAGGCACATGCGCCTCGGCAACATCGGTCATGATCCGCCGAGTCGAACGGGGCTGGAGTGAACCTGAAACAACCAGTCTGGGATCGGCCCATCGTTTGTAGTGCGCCTGCAAAGCTCCGCCGGAAGCATTGGCAAGATCCCGCGCACCCTCCGCATTCGTCACCACTTGAACGGTTTCACGCGCCTTGTCCTGCGTGACGAGATCCGCACCGTAGACACCCGCATGACCGGAGACAATCGCGCCCTGCAGCGCGGCGAGTTTGGACGGATCACGCAGACGCAGCACGGCAACCATCTCAAAAGAATCCGATCGTGGCGGGCGCTGATGGCAACTCAATTGAACAACATTCACATTCCCTTCGTTCTCCAGCTGTTGAATCACATCCAATTGAGGACCGATCTGACTGTCCCCGATGATACGCAACATGAACTCTTCACCCCCCTCATGACGTCCTTGCCCCTTTGTCGACTTCGCCAGATCATCCACTTCCGGACGGGAGGCAAGACTCTCGTAGACGGGATTCACACGCACATTGCTCCCCAGTTCCGGCATCGCATGAAGGAATTCGAGAATTCTTTGAATGGAGGAAAGGTCGGCAGTCAGTCGCAGCTTCGCCTTGCCCTCCTCCACTTTCATTGAACCGCCGAGCTGCGTGACGACATACTTCAAAAACGCTGCCTGATCGTGCTGACAATTGAGAGTCAGGCGCATATGTTGCCGCGCGGATACTTCGATACCGCGTACTGCATCGATACCTTCTCCTCCGGCCAGAATATCCTCGGGCGACTGGTAACACGGGAATTCGTGCTCCCGCTGCAATCGCCGAGGGAGAACCACGGTCAGTTTTTTGCCACCATCCGTCATTGGCGTGACGGTAAATTCATCGACATGGTGCCCCTGCCCCCGCATTGCAGAAAGAACGTCACCTGCGCTGCGGTCATGAAGATTCGCCTCAAGTACATGCGATGGTTTCGCTTTTTCTTCCATGAGAGCATTCTGTAATGTTTACCAAATTTCGTCCAGTATTTAGGTTCTGAATGCGCAACGGAACACGTAAGACAAGAAAAGTTGACATCCCCCTGATTTCATCTCTAAAAATATGTTTCCCTGTCGGAAATCTCAGGGATTTATTGACTTCCCATCATTCCCCTCTATTATTGGATTTCGACCGAAGACCGAGGGCACAAGGCCGCAGGCCGAAATAAGCCCCTCCGAGGCATACAGCATCGACCACCCGGTTCCGACTTGATGATTCGTGCCGTGTGCCTCGCTGGTCTCCCGGTCATACACCTCTGGGAGACTTTTTTTTAAGGCAACGAATTCCCCACGCCCTCCCCCCTAACCCTTCCCCCTGAATCATGCCAGTCACCCGCGAAGAGAAGGCCACCCAACTCGTCGAGCTGAAGGACAAAATGAAGAAGGCGCAATCCGTCATCTTCTCGCAATACATCGGACTCACCGTCACCGAGATCGGCGACCTCCGCCAGAAGTTGCGCGAGGCGAATGCCGAAATGAAAGTCGCAAAGAAGACCCTCATGCGCATCGCCGCGAAGGAAGTGGGTCTCCCCGATGTTCCCGAGGATGCCATGGAGGGCCCCGTCGCCTGCATCTTCAGCTTCACCGATCCTCTCTCCGGCGCACAGGCAGCCTTCAAATTCAGCAAGGACCATGACAAGGTGAAACTCATCGGAGGCATCTACGACGGAAAGGCTCTGAACAAGGCCGAAGCGATGGCGATGGCCAAGATGCCGGGCAGGGAACAGCTCCTCGCGATGTTCGCCTCGATGATCCGCTCCCCGCTCGTCTCCTTCGCCTCCATCTGCTCCTCCCCGCTCACGGGCATGGCCCGCGGCTTAAGCGAGCTCGCGAAGAAGAAAGAATCCCCCGCTGCTTAATTTCCATTTTTTCTACTACTTTTTCCCCCTCTTACCATGGCAGACGCCACTGAAGCACCGGTCCTCTCCGCAGGAGAGAAAGCGGTCATTGACGCCGTTGAGAAGCTGAACGTCGTGCAGCTGAATAACGTCGTGAAGTACATGGAGCAAGTCTACGGTATTTCCGCAGCCGCCCCCGTGGCTGTCGCCGCAGCAGGCGGAGCCGCCGCAGGCGAGCCCGCAGAGGAGAAGACCTCCTTCAACGTGGAACTCACGGATGCCGGCGCCCAGAAGATCGCCGTGATCAAGGTGGTCCGCGAGATCACCGGACTCGGTCTGGGTGAGGCCAAGGCCGCCGTCGACGCCGCCCCGAAGGTCCTCAAGGAAGGCGTAGCCAAGGCCGAAGCGGAGGAGATGAAGAAGAAGATCGAGGCCGCAGGCGGAAAGGTGACCTTGAAATAAGGAACTCTTTGTTTCTTCCCCGCAGCAGTCGTTCGCGAACGACTGCTGCGGTTTTTTTGTACACTCAAATAGCTACCCACCCGCTTCTTCTTTCGTTACCATGTGGCCCATGTCCTTCCAAATTCGCCGCGTCACCGCGGCGCGCAAAAAGCGCCGTTTTCCGTGGGAGAGAATTCCTCTGATGCTCTCCATCACCCGCCCTCTGGTTCAGTGGTACGCCTCCTGGAGAAAGAGGCGGCAGGAGGAGGAAAAGCATGAAATGCGCATGACAATTCTCAAGCGCACTCTGCTCATTCTTTTTGCCGTCCTCTGCGCGTTCCTCCTGCTCGCGGGAACCGTGAAGGCGCTCGTGAGTCTCCGGATCATCTCGGTAAAATCCATCATCGCCGTCTCCGGAACGGAGCTGCCGAAGGACGAGCACGGATTCACGAATATCCTCCTGCTCGGACAGGGGGACGTTGATCATGACGGCAAGGACCTCACGGATACGATCATCGTTGCGAGCATCGACCCCGCACAAACCAAAAGTGCAGTGATGCTCTCGCTCCCGCGCGACCTCTACCTCCTGAAGACCGGGAAGATGGGCAAGGGACGTATCAACAGTCTCTACCGCGATTATAAGATCATGTTGAAACGCAAGGGAATGAAGGAATCTGAAGCATCGCAGGAAGCAATGAAAGAGCTCGCCAAAGAAATCGGCGCACATCTCAATCTCACGATTCACCATGTGATCAAAGCGGACTTCACGGGATTTGTGAGGGCGGTGGATGCCGCCGGAGGCGTGGATGTGAACGTCCCCTATGACATCAACGATACGGAGTATCCCGATGAAAACTACGGCTTCAGGACGTTTGCCATCAAAGCAGGACCCGCCCATCTGGACGGGGAAACGGCCCTGAAATACGTCCGCAGCCGTCACACCACGAGCGACTTCGACCGTTCGGCGCGCCAACAGCAATTCATCGTCGCGTTGGGAGAGAAAGTGAAAGCGCAGAAGCTCTACCGCAATACGGGAACGATCGCGGAGATGATGCGCATCTTCTCGGAACACGTGGAAATGACGATGACTCTTCGTGAACTCGTCGGTCTCGCGAATCTGGCGGAAAATGTCACCCCCTCGAATGTGATCGCGATGCAGCTGAACGACCGCAACGGCCTGTATGGCGGTCTCGTCGAACCGGGGGGCTTCCTCTACACCCCGCCACGCGATCTTTTTGAAGGCGCCTCCGTCCTTCTTCCCGTCTCCATCCCGGAATACCCCGTCACGTGGAAACAGATCCATGCGTTGAGCACTCTGCTCTTCGAACATCGTTCCATCTTCCTCTCCCCCCCGACCATCGCGATCCTGAATGCGGGCGCCAAGAGCGGACTCGGACGCAAGCTTGCAAACGAACTCATCCGCTACGGGTGGAACGTCGATAACGTGGCCAACGCGACACTCGAGAAACGTGCGGATTCCCTCGTGGCGCCGGCAGCGGATCAGGATGCCGAAACGGCAAAGTTCTTCGCGGATCTCCTGCAGCTCCCGCAGGCTCCCCTGCCCGCTTTACTGCCTTCCGTGGAATCACGCCGGATCACGATCATTCTGGGAAAAGGGTATACTTTCCGGGCTCTGCAAGACCTTCTCCCTACTGAATGAATCCACGCGATATCATCGCGAAAGCATGGGCCATCACGAAGAAGGAAGGACAACTGCGCCGATGGGGTTATTCCTCCGCGCTTCTGGAGACACTTCTGAATACCAAACTGCTCATCTATCAGGTGTGGTTCCTCATCTCCTACCTCGAAGGAAATCCCATCGGATTCTTCGCTGACGTGGAATGGCTGAGCGCACGGGTGTCCACGGGAGCTCTCGTCTCCATCGTCGGAACATTCCTCCTCCTGATCTTCATCGAGTGGATCTTCCCGCACCTGGCGATGGGCGCCATCATCGGACTCGGGGCCAAGTCCTATAAGAAAGAAGAAGTGAAGGGCGGACTGGTGCTCGCACTCTACAACTTTTTCCCGATCTTCGCAGTTCATGAAATGTTCTTTCTCGGCCACCTGCCGACGATCATCACCCTTTCCTCGCTTCTGCTCCGCTACGCCGAACCCATGGCGCCCTTCGGCATCTTCCTGTTGCTCGTCGGTTTCCTCTTCACCAATATATTCCGCTTCTTCCTCCTCTTCGGAGAAGAGGCCGTCGTCATCCGCAAGAAAGGAATCGGGGATGCGCTGAGCCACAGCTTCAAACTGGTGATCAGTTATCTGGGACAAGTGGTCTTCCTCCTCATCGTCGGCTTTGTGATTTCCCTCCGGATCTTCCTCAATGTCGTGATGATCTTCCTCATTCCCGGCGTCATCATCGGCGCGGGATTCGTGTTCGCGCTCTTCCTCGATCCGCTCATCGCCTACGGCATCGCAGGAATTCTCGGGCTCATCATTCTCGGCTTTGCGAGCTACCTGTTCGCCTACATCGAAGTCTTCCGCCAGAACATCTGGACGATCACCTATCTGGAACTGAGCAAGCTGAAGGAGTTGGATATCATTGAGGCGTAGCACCATCCGAAACAGAAGAGAATCGAAGGTTGAAGTTAAGGTGAAGATTGAGGAATCTCCATAATTGTTTTACCTTAACCTTATTCTTATCCTTTTTATGGAAGCAGTGCGTCACCTCATCCGCAAACGCTATGCGCTTCAAGGAGCCATCACGCTCGTCTTCGCCCTGCCACAAACTCAACGGGAAAATTGACATATCGTGAAATATTATAATAATAACTATATGTTCAATACATCAGAAGAAGATCCCGACGGACAAGGGAATGGCGAACCGCACAATACAAACGGCCGCAGAGCCAAATTGACCCGCAAAGTTGGAATCGTTTTCCAGGCATTGATCGACAGGGAAAGACTTGCTCCACAGCGAACCCTCGCAACGGAAATCGGAGTCTCTCGCGGCATCATTGGTATCGCTCTCAAAGACATCGCCCGAGTTGGCGGCTTCACTTCCGAGAAAAACGCAATCACTCCCGAGGGAAAGGCCTACATGCGCCAACGATTGGATGAAAGGAACAGCAATGGTGACACTGATAAGGACCCCATAGTTCCGCCCCTCGAACAAAGCACATTGTTGCGCGAATCCGGACAGGAACATTACCGCATGGCACGGGAAATTGTTGACGGAGTGATCTGCGGCAGTTGGCTGAGCTTCCATGAACGCAATGTTGTCACTCCCATCCGCAACCGCCTGATCGATCAAGTCCGCAGAACTCTCTGGAACTCCCCTGAATCCGGACATCGGGCAATTCAACTGGCCCTGGAACTACTCGGAAAGGAGGAAACGACTCTCAGAAATCTGCAATGAGTGAGTCTGCTCACAGATGGCTGAGATTGAGGAATCTCCATGATTGTTTTACCTTAGCCTTATCCTCATCCTTTTTATGGAAGCGGTGCGTCACGCGCTCATCCGCAGGAATATCCTGAAGCTCTATGCGCTTCAGGCGTTGCAGGGGGCCATCGTGCTCATTCCGGTGCTCATCCCCTTTTACCAGTCAAACGGAATCCCCCTCACACAGGTCTATCTGCTCGAGGCGATTTTTTCGATTCAGGTCCTCCTCCTCGAGATTCCCACCGGATATATCGCCGATCGTTGGGGACGCAGAAATACGCTCATCGCTGCGACGTTCTTCTGGTGCAGCGGATGGATTTGTTACGCCGCCGGACATTCCTTCGGCACATTCATGATCGGAGAACTTCTCATGGGTCTGGGCGTGAGCCTCTATTCGGGCACCATCGAGGCGATGACGTATGATTCCCTGCTCGAGATGGGGGAGACCGATCGATACCGACGTGTCGCCGGCCATCAGGCATTCCTCACATTCATCACCGAGGCAGGTGCGAGCATCCTCGGCGGCTTCATCGCCTTTTGGAGTCTGCGTGCGGCGGCATGGACCACCGCGGGAATGATTCTTGTCGCCTTCCTCATTTCTCTCACGCTCGTGGAGCCCCGCAGGCACAAGCAGCTCGAGGAAAAGGAGCATCTCCGGGCACTCCGGCGCACCATCACCCATACGCTGGTCGAAAACATCCCGCTCAGGAGCATCATCGTGCTCCACAGCATCATTGCCACAATGACGCTCTGCCTCTTCTGGTTCACCCAACCGTATCAAATGGCGGTAGGTCTTCCCGTGGAATTCTTCGGAATCGCCCATGCCGTCATCGTTACAGCGGGCGCGTTTGCCTCGCGTGAAACGCACCGGTTGGCACAACGAATCGACGATCGCCTCTTCCTGCTCCTCATCGCTTTTGCCGTTGTCCTCTGCTATGCGGCTCTCGGCGCGGTGACGGCTCTCTGGGGAATCTCTTTCTTCCTCATCGGGCGCATCGCATGGGGGTTCCTCTCTCCTCTCACCAGCGACATGGTAAACCGCATGACGACCTCCGATGTCCGCGCCACCGTCCTCTCCATCCGCGCCATGGGATCCCGCATTCTCTTCGCCTGCTCCATCCCCTTCTTCGGGCTCATTGCGGACCGCTCGGGAAGCCTGTCTCCGGTCTTCTTTCTTATGGTGATCATCGGCGGGATGTCTCTCTCCTGCGTCTTTCTTCTCATGCAACCGGTGTGGGAAAGGATTCCGGAGTGAGACGCAGCCAGGAACGGCTGCTGCTGGATAACATGGAAATCTCATTCGTACTCCGCGATCAGAAATTCATCAACGGGCTTGAATCCGAGGGATTTGTAGAGGTTCTGCGCCGGAAGGTTCGTTTTTGCGGTGAAGAGGATGATATGATCAACGCCTTTCGCGAAACAATGCCCGCAGAGTGCACTCACGCACTGCCGCCCGAAGCCCTGCCGACGATAGCGCGGATGCGTCATAACCCCTCCTATCTGCGCGAAATGCCTGGAGAATCCATGAACATTCGCCTTCGCGATGAGCATGCCATCTTTGTGAATAACAAATGTATATTCCGGAATGACACACGCCCGCTCCTCATTGGTCACAGGAGTATTAGGGTTATCCTTCTCGAGCCGTGCACAGTCATCTCTGTCTTTTTCCATTGCCATGGCTGCTCGACTCTCCATGGGCTGGAAAACGCCTTTCTCAAGCAATAATACCGTCTCTTCGGAAACCTTTTTCGGCTCACGACCATATTTCTCTTTCAGCCATGCAACCATCGGATCTGCATACCGGCGAAAAACAGGAATACTCGTGAAGTGAATCTTCCTCTCCATAACTCCATCCACCAGCACATTGATCCCTTCGCGCTCCGGACAATTCACCACGAAGGACCCCCACTTGCCGAAGCAAACAGCGATGCCTTTGAGGACACCGTTTTCCTCGTAACCGAAATAGCGATTGTCTTTGAAGGGGTCATCGAATGGAGAGGGATGCCCGAAACTTCCAATTGCAAAGAGGTTCTCCTGCTCGCGTAGGTTCGCGAATGCGAGAATAGCCTGCCGATCTGCCTCGTGGAGTTCACGAATCATGCCAAAAGCATAGCAAAACACATGGAAGGTTGCGCGCCACGTGGCATGTCACTCGCGAGTGACATGCCGGGGGTGAGGGGAGAGCCTTGTTCAATTTCCGTTGCCGACGAGTCAGCTCCCAGCCCAAAGAGGAACCGGCGGGGAGTCACAGGGCCGAGCGGAGTGGGAGTTGGCGTGCGAGCGCTTTCCCTGCCCTGAGCGCAGTCGAAGGGTTTCTCCCTTTCTTGTCGCCCTGTCATGGCGGTCGCGACCGCCATGGCCTGACAAAGAAAGGGCAGACACACAAATGACGAGTGCTTGACTGAATACGATCGTCCACCTATTCTGGTGTACGTTCGTTCTCTACCCGCCGAAGTCCCGCAGTCGCGGGACACAGGCGGGCCCTTCCACTCTTCCGTATGACACTCACCCCCCACCAGCGCACCGTCCTCAATTACATCGGTGAATTTCAGGTGAAGCGCGGGTACTCGCCTTCCCTCGCCGATCTGGCACTCGCCTTCGGCGTGCGGAGCAAGAACGCCATCGCGAAGGTGGTGAATGCCCTCGTGCGAGAGAAGCAGATCGAGAAGGACCCCAAGGGCCGCATCAAGATCATCGAGGTGCCGGACACCTACGAGCAGCCGCAGCCGATGGTGCTGCCGCTCTTCGGCCCCATTGCCGCCGGCTTCGCCACGGCGGCGGAGGAACAGGCGGAGGAGCTCGTGGATCTGGAGAACTTCCTCGTGAAGGACCGCGCGAATACCTTCCTCCTCCGCGTGAAGGGGGACAGCATGATCGATGCCGGTATTCAGGAGGGTGATATCGTCATCGTGGAACGCGGCAAGGAACCGAAGACCGGAGGAATCGTCGTCGGGATCCTCGACGGGGAATTCACTCTGAAGCGGCTCAAGAAAGATAAGGGGAAGTTCTACCTGCAGGCTGAGAACCCCGCGTATCCGGACATGTACGCCCTCGAGGAATTGCAGGTGGCGGGCACCGTGCGCGGCGTGATGAGAAAGTATTAAGTATTAAGTATTAAAGTATTAAGTATTAAGTATTTTGTATTTCGTATGATGTATAACTTATGGAAAAAATCCGCTCGTTTGCCGATCTCAATGCCTAGAAAGAATCCCACCAATTTGTGCTTATGATTTATCGAATAACACAATCTTTTCCCGAAAACGAACAATATGGCTTGGTGACACAACTGCGACGTGCTGCCGTTTCGATTACATCGAATATCGCAGAGGGATTCTCGCGAAAAAGCGCAAGGGAGAAAAAACAGTTCTACCGCATCGCCCTTTCATCTCTGACAGAAATTCAAAGCCAAATGCTTATTGTGCGAGATATTGCCTATATCGCATCGGAGACATTTTTGGAAATCAATCAACAATCCGTCCGCGTCTCCAAGTTGATCAATGGCATGATAAAAAGTGCGCCGTCATACGTCATACGTAATACCGAATACGTCATACACTGATGTTTGCACACATTGATGCTGATGCATTCTTTGCGTCCGTTCTCGAGCGCAAAGATCCGCGCCTCAAAGGCAAACCCATTCTCGCGCTCGGCGCGGGCGGCGGCGTGGTGATCGCCGCGAGCTATGCCGCGAAGGCGAAGGGGGTGAAGACCGGCATGCGAAGGAACGATGCAATGAAGCTCTGCCCCGATGCCGTCGCCCTCCTCTCTGATTTCACGGAAGCCTGCACCGCCTCGGAGCAGATCGAAATGATCCTCCTTTCCCTCACGCCCGCGGTGGAGCAGATGTCCATCGACGAGTGGTTCCTGGATCTGACAAAGCTCGTGGGGGGTATGCCGCAGGATCCGGCACGATGGGCACGCGAACTCCAGCAGAGCATCACCCGCTCCGTGGGAATCGGCATGTCCGTAGGGATCGCTCCCACCAAACTTCTGGCGAAGATGGCCAGCGAGTACAGGAAGCCGGCAGGAGTCACCATTATTCAAAACCCCATAGCTGGGATTCATGAACCCCAGCTGCAGAATAAGAGTGTCGCTCTGGGACCCTTCCTCCGCGACCGCCCTGTCGCCGCAATTCCGGGCATCGGACGTGCCAGACAGGTTCATGCGGCCTCTCTGAACTGGCAAACGGCATGGGATTTTGCCTATGCAGAGCCAAATACAGTCGTCCACCTCTTCGGGAGGCCCGGCAACGACCTGCAGGAGGAACTCAAAGGCCATCCGCGCTCCTCCGTCGTGACGGAAACACGTTTACCCAAGTCCATCTCGCGCGGCAGGAGTTTCCGTGTGACAAACGACCGACAGAATGTCTTTGGCACGATGGTGCGGCACCTGAGCATCTGCGTGCTGCGCATGCGGCACCGGAACCTCGCCTGCCATGGAATTGTTGTCTGGATGCGGGACGGCTCCTTCCGCTTTGCGAGTGATCATCTCCGCCTCCCGCATCCGCTCGATACCGAGGAACGACTCCTCCCCTATCTCAAGGTCTGCTTCAGGCGCTCCTGGGGAACCATCAACGGCTGCACGCAAGCGGGACTCGCACTCACGGAACTGAAGTCCGCCGGAAGCGCGCAGTACTCGCTCTTCGAAGAACCCAAGCGCGTGGACCGCGCCGAGCAGGCACAGCAGGCCATCGACGAAGTGCGCAAACGCTTCGGGCGGGAGAGCGTCGTCCGTGCAACCGGTCTGAACCCGTCATTGTCCAAACGTTCACGCATGCCGAACACCTACGGACGGATCGGGGAAGTACGATGATATTGTTTACGCGAATACGATCTCTGCGATACCAAGCAGCTCTGCCCACTTCTTGCATGAAGCACACGCATAATGGTGTCCCGAGAGATAAAGAGTTGTCCCAAGCAAAGATGCCCGTTCCTCCGGCGTGAAGAGTTCCGTCACCAGAGATTCCGTTGGTTCCACGGTCGCAAGGCAGCACTCAAAATCCGTCGCGGCCCTTCCGGAACGAATGGAGAGGAATGTGAATATTTCGGCATGGACAGGCCGCGAAAGCTCATATCCTTTGCCTGATTCAGACGTAAGACGCTGACATTTTTCACGCGGAATTTCCTCCGTACGGGACGCGCCTCCGCAACAACAGGAATTCCATCCGCGCGCGATGATCACACCGTCTTTGACCAGAACGGCACCGAGCTTTCGCTTGGCACAATTGCTGTGCACGCTGCAGGCCTGTGCTTCGTCGAAATATTTCTGCGACATCGGAGTCCACAGTAGAGCCTCAGGCCAGCGCCTTCAACCGCTCCTCAATCTTCTTCAGCTTCGCCTCCCCGTCCGCGAGCTTCTGCTTCTCTGTCTCCACCACTTCCGGTTTGGCACGGGCAATAAACTGTTCGTTCTCCAGTTTGGCATGCACACCGGCAAGGAACTTCTGCAGCTGCACGCGCTCCTCCTTCAGATTCGTTTTCACCTTTTCCAGATCCACCACCCCCTCCAGAGAGAGATGAATATCCACGCCCTTCAGGAACGCGCTGACTGTCCCGCGCTTGTGCGGCGGAGCCTTGGTCACAACTTCGCACGCACTCACATTGGCCAGACGCAGGATGTGTGACTGGTGCGCAAGCAGGAATTCACCGGTACTGGCGACATGGACCGTCACCGGAATTTTGGCGTCCGGCGACACGCCATACTCCGCCCGCAGACTGCGAACAGCCGTGATGACATCGATGAGCAGTTGCAGTTGCGCTTCGGCCGCGTGATCAATGAGCTTCTTCTCCACAACAGGGAAAGACCCGCGGATGAGCGAACCGGCGCCTGCAGGGGCAATGGATGCCCAAATTTCCTCCGTGACGAACGGACAGTAGGGGTGAAGGAGGTGAACGATCGTGCGTAAGGCGTGGATCAGCACGACGGGGTTCGATTCGCCTTTGGAGAGCTCCAGATACCAATCGCAGAAATAGTCCCACACAAAGCCATAGAGCCGCTCCCCCGTCTCACTCAGGCGATAGTGCTCCAGTCCGTCCGTCACATCCGCAATCAACCGCTGCAAACCCGAAAGCAATGCACGATCTGCAACTGATAAATTATCCATTTTCCATTTTCCATTTTCCATTTTCATCGGATCCACTCCCGCTTTCTCGCACTGCATCAGCACAAAACGCGACGCATTCCACAGCTTGTTGATGAAGTTGCGATACCCGGCAATCTTCTCTTCGTACAGACGGAAATCGTTCCCCGGGCTCTGTCCGACGATCATGGAGAGCCGGAGCGCATCCGCACCGTACTCCGGGATGATCTCCAGCGGATCAATGCAGGTCGCAGGATCGGATTTGCTCATCTTCTTGCCGTCGCGCGTGCGCACGAGCCCGTGAAGGTAAACATGTTTGAACGGAATCTGCCCCGTGGCGTATGTCGTCATCAGAATCATGCGCGCCACCCAGAAGAACAGGATGTCGTAGCCCGTTTCCATGACCGTGGTCGGATGGAACTTTTGGAAGTCGGGGCTCTTCTTCAGCAGGTCCTGAAGCGACAAAGACGTATCCGCTACAAGCGCGGGATTAATGAGTGTGCTCCACGTCCAGAGACCGGAACTGAACCACGTATCGAGCGTATCGGGATCCTGCGTGACCGACCCGTCGCAGCGGGGACAACGCTCCACCGTCTGCGTGGAAACGATAATGGAAGGATCTACTGCGTCATTTCCCATTTTCCATTTTCCATTTTCCATTTTCTTTCCTTCGCTCTGCACAGCCGCACACTTCGGACAATAATAAACAGGGATCCGGTGCCCCCACCAGATCTGACGCGAGATGCACCAGTCGCGAAGATTGTCGATCCAGTGGAAGTACGTCTTCTCGAACCGCTCCGGAATGATGCGGATATCTTTGCTGCGAATGACATCCTGCATGACCTGTTTGAGGCTCATCTTTTTCTTCTTCCATGCCACAACGGGCTTGTTCACATCGATGAACCATTGCTCCTTGATTTGCGGCTCCACGATGCCCTTCCCGCGGTAGCTCACCGCCACGCGGTGCACGTAGTTCTCATCGACTTTCACGAGCAGGCCCTTCTTTTTGAGCTTCTCGACCACCTTCGGCCGCGCCTCCTCGATCGGCATGCCGGCGAATTCCCCCGCAACGGGGAGGAGCTTGCCGGTGAAATCGATGATTTGCTCCCGCTCCAGATCGTGTCGCTCCGCCAGATCAAAGTCCGTCATGTCGTGCCAGGGCGTGATGGTCATGCAGCCCGTCCCGAACGCGGGATCAATGGCATCCTTATCCTTGATCACCGTTGCCTTCACGGGACCGTTGATCCACTCAGCAGTGAAGGTGTCACCGTCTTTATACTGCTTGTACCGCTCGTCATCGGGATGCATCACCACGTACTTGTCGCCGAACTTGGTTTCCGGACGGGCCGTACTGATCTGGAAAGGGCCGTACTGGAACGTGTAGAAAGGAACCTTCTCCTCTTTATACTCGATTTCATCGTCGGAGACCGTCGTCTGCATCTTGGGATCCCAATTGACGATGCGCTGCCCGCGGTAGATGAGGCCGTCCGCATACATCTTTTTGAAGACCTCATTCACGCAGCGGTTGAGCGATGCATCCAGCGTGTAACGCTCGCGGGACCAATCACAGCTGGCTCCCATCTTGCGCACCTGCGAGCGGATGGTGTTGCGGCTCACCTCCACGAACTCCGCAATCTTCTCCACGAGATTCTCGCGACCATAGTGCACACGCGGATCCTTGATCATCTCCTCTTTCTGGATCTTCTTGATGACGACGCTCTCCGTGGCGATGGCGGCGTGATCCGTACCGGGCAGCCAGAGAGCTTCCTTGCCCTGCATACGAGCGAACCGCGTGAAGATGTCCTCCAGCGCCAGCATGACGGCATGCCCCAAATGCAGCTGCCCCGTAGCATTGGGGGGAGGCATGCTGATCACGAAAGGCTCTTTCTTGCTCATATTATCCGCCGTGAACGCCTCGCTCTTCTCCCACATCGCATAGATCTTGTCTTCACATGCCTTTGGATCGTAAGCCTTTGGGAGCATGCTATTGATGAGAGGACTCGTCGCGAAGGCAAGCTCTGCCTGCCTGAAGCGACACCTTAAAGGGAAAGGATGGTCCACGGAAGGAAAACCGCAGGTTTGTCTTCCGTGATTCGAAGCATTGGCCGAAAGAGTAGCACAGAAAAAAGATGTTGACCCAACTTGACCCATTTGATTATTCGTTTAAAGTACGTGCGCGACCAATGTGCATCTGTACGGTCCTTCAACAAAGGAGGCTCTGATGCCACCTGACCAGTTCCCTGCTTCAGGTTCTACCTGAAGCACCAACCGTGTCGGTTCCTGACAGAATTTCCATCTTGGTCCTCTACGGAGTGTGCTTGGCCCCTTGCCCGGCACACTCCAATTTTATATCCACACGAAGTATCTCAACAACCGTGTGCCGAAGTCGGGCTTCGCCCATTTTTCATTGCGCGCCCCTCCATGAATGCGAAGTAAATTTTAAAATAATTGTGGCGAAGACAGGCTCCGCCTGTCTGGAGCCACCCCTTTCAGGGAAAGGAGTGCCCGTGAGGGGGAAACCGTAGGTTTCCCTCCTCACGATAAAAAAATGACCGTCCCGGTAGAGGGAGCGGCCATTTGATGGTGGAAAGAGCGAAACTCTAGCAGTCCCGCATGTGCGGGACGTAAAGCGGAGGGTTTTTACCTGAATCGTGTTTTTGAAGCAAGCTTTTTCCGGCAAAAGAGCCGGACATGTGATAGAATGCCGACTCACATGACGCACACCTTCGCCGTCTTCGGCCTCAGAGAAGCACGCCTCCTGCGGCGCGGGGATTTGAAGCAATTCGGAGAAGACCTCAATGACTTTCATATTCGGACGGACAATCCCCTCGCCATGGCGGGATCACTGGTTATGGCCCCCGCCGTCGCCGTCACGAAGCTCGGGAACGCCATCGGAGGGGAATTCAGCGACCGGAAAGCGGTACCGCTCGGCGAAGGATTCTTGAAGTACACCACACGTGATATCCAATCGCTCGTCGGCAATACCGCGAGTGCGATCGGGAATCTCCTGACGCTCCGCCCCCTCCGTGCCGCGGGCAACGCCGTCAAAGGTGCACTGGACGGACTCGATCTCGTAACCGATCCGTTCCTCGATGTCGGTACGGGATTCTTCGGCCATACAAACCGGCAGGCCGCTGCATCGGCGGCAGCCACCGCAGCCTGAGGAAAACTGCTACACTCCGGTTCCGATGCCCACCTTCGATTTCATCTGCAAAGATTGTTCGCGGGAATTCGAATTCTCACGTTCGTTCGGAAGCAACCGAAAGCCGCACTGCCCCGCATGCGGAAGTACGAAGACCGAGAAGCTCATCGCCCCTCCGACCATCCACTTCAAAGGATCGGGGTTCTTCGTGACGGACAGCCGGAAAACCGAAGAGAAGAAGACCTCACCCACGAAAAAAGAGGAGAAGGAAATCGCAACGGAGAAAAAGGAGGAAAAGAAGGCCTCTCCGGAGCCCGAGAAGAGCACAAAAGAGACAAAAAGTGGGTGATGGTCAATATTATTTATTTATGTTATAATATTCAAAAATGTCCACACCGCATGCCCCAAAAGGCAATAATCACACCGCTCCGCATCATCGCGTGATCGCGGGGATTACACGGCTGCCCTACTCCACCCTCTTTTCGCTGTGGGTGTTGCTGGCGGCACTCTTCGCCGTTGCGTATGCCCTGCTCGCGACATTCTCGCCCGCCAACGCCCCTCCGCAACTGCTCGGACTCTCCCCGCTCACGCGACTGGGGGACAGCATCTACTTCAGTGTCATCACCGCCACTTCCACCGGATACGGAGATATCTTTCCGATGGGATTCTCCAAGGCACTTGCGAGCATCCAGAGCATCTCCGCACTCTTCATCTTCGCCACCTTCGTGACCAAGCTTGTGAGCCAGCAGCAGGAGATCGCCGTGAAGCAGATGCACCGCCTCACGTACGAGGACGTCTTCCACAATACGCGCGAGGGCCTCTATATCATCCGCAAAGACTTCGACCGCATCATCGACAAGCTCGAGAGGAAGGAACACCTGATATCGGAGGATTGGGAAGACCTCGCCGCCGCCTACAAGCAAGGACAGAGCCTGCTTCTGGAGATCCCGGACTTCTACAGCTCGGAGGATGCCGCGCTCTACACCATCGATGAGAGACGCGAGCAGCTCCTGATGGAAGCCGTGCACCGCACACTCCACCGCATCAATCACCTGATCGACGCCTGCAGCCTTGCGGAAGTCGACTGGACCGCACATCCGGAGAGCGCCAAAGAGCTCAAGGAACTCCTGAAGGTGGTCGATGTCGTCACGCCGCTCTGGCGCGAGAGCTCCCCCTACCAAAAGCATGAGTCCTTCGAGACGGTTTTGCGGCTCAAAGAGAGGGCGTGGAACAGAGTGACGAGTGCGATAAAGTAATTTTCAATTCAATACAATACAGCTGGGATTCATGAATCCCAGCTGTAGAAAAATAAAATCGATACGTGATCAGCGACGGGGCGGTCCGCGACGTCCGCCGTTGAATCCGCCGCGGGAAGGCCCTCCGTTGCCCATGCGGGGCGGCGGCATGCTGAAGCCTTCGGGCGGATCGGTCATCTGCTTGAGGGACATACGCGTCTTGCCTTCGACGGCATCGTATTCCACGCATTTCGCTTTCACTTCGTCGCCCATCTTGAGGACGTCCTCCACCTTCTCCGTGCGCTGCCACTGGAGCTCGCTGATGTGGATCATGGCATCCTTGCCGCGGAGGAACTCCACGATGGCGCCCACGCCGTCGATGATGCGCACCACCTTGCAATCGTAAACCTTGCCGACCTCCGGCTTGGCGACGATGCCCTGAATCCACTCTTTGGCCTTCACCATGGCCTCTCCATTCACGGAGGTGACAAAGATGAGACCGCTGTCTTCAATGTCGATCTCCACGCCCAGCTCGCCCGTAATTTTCTGGATCGTCTCTCCGCCCTTGCCGATGACCAGACGAATCATTTCCGGATCGATCTGAATGACTTCGATCCT
>JAQWAC010000013.1 GCA_028707875.1 Candidatus Peribacteraceae bacterium
CAACCAGAGGCATTGGTGCAGTCGCTACCTTCTATGGAGAAAGATGCGCTTATGAATGGGCGCACGGAGCTTCTTGCCCGTGTTGAGAAGCTCAAGGCGATGCTCGATGTGACGCCGAAGGCAGAGTGTGTCACGAGTTCAGAAATAAAACCCGATCACCCGATCGTATCATTCGAAGAAGCGTCTAAGATGAAACCGGAGGTACTTCCCAAGGTCATCAGAGATGCGGGGAAACAAGAGGTTGAGTTCGGAAAGGCAGGATACCGATTCACAGATCTCGCAGCGGATTCGCGTTATAAACAAGAGGGTGGCTGGAAAATCCATCTCACCGTTGATCCGAAGAATTACGAGGCGGTGGATAGATGGTTGTATACGCACCAACGGGGACAATACAAACTTTTGAGTGGTGGAGAACATGATAGTGGGAAGGATTTCACCGTTTACATCGGGAGTAGAGTCGAAGCCGACGCTATGGCGAAGAAGATGACGGCGGAGATAGGACAGTATCTACAGCCGACCACTGCGGATTGGTCGGATCTTCGCCTGACAGACAGAATTGCTGCGCGATTTGATGTCCAAACTTCCCCGAAGGGAAAGGTGCTTGGGCTAGATCAAGAATGGGGGTACCAAGGATTGCCTGTCGATCGATTCGGGGACAGGGAAATGAAAGCTTTTAGAATTACGAACGAGGATTTTCATGCGGCTGGAAAACGATTGATTGAGAGAATGGAACCTCTCCTTGTTGAACAATACGGGGAATTCTATTCTGGAATCGCGGGGCAGAAGCCGGGACCAAAGGGGAGTGAGACAGACGAGCTCCTGCGGTCAGGAAAGACTTTGGTCACTCTCATGAAGCCGGGGAAGGAATCGCGGACGGTCGAGGTGGAAGCCCTGATCGGTAAGACGCTGAGTGATGGTAGGAATCTTTACGAGTTCAAGAAGGCGAGCGATGGAGAATATATTGCCGTATGCAAAACCGATACTGGCTACCTCAATCACTTCAGGATTATGAGCCGGTTTTTCGTTGAGGAGCCGGGCATGGAGAGCATTCCGACGGTAACCCTGAAGGCAAATGTGGACATCAATCAACCGCTTGGTTTTGCGCAGAAACATCAAATTCCTGAGCTTAAGCAATGGTTAAAAGCCAATCCAATTGATGACACCACACGCCTCCGTCTCGCCGAGAAGCTCCTCGGTCAGCCATTGAGCGACGAGCAGAAAACGGCGATCCTCGAAGCGCACAACAAGTCCGGCATCATCGACGAGATTACAAAACCCGAACTGCGGGCGAAGGTGAAGGAGATGCGTGAAGTTTTCACAGAAGAACAGCGGCGCATACTGATCGAGGCAGGGCTGGCTGGGGCACCGCCCGAAAGAAATTCGCCAGCGGATAGATTGAATCGAGCCATCGGAATGATAGGTACCGAAGATTGGGGTTTATTCCAGAAGTTTCTTCGTATGCAACCCGCACAGAGAACTTCCATTCAGAAAGCGATCGAGGGTAAAATATTCCCTACACCCGCCGACCCAACGAAAGTATCTCCTGAGGTTCTGGCATTTGTGAATTCACATCCTGAGATCAAAGAGCTGGTCATCAATATGGCTTCCGATGCAGCGAGAGTAAAATTCCTCAACAAGCTTCTTTGTGGTGAACAGCCTATTCCCCAACCATCCAAAGAAACCGTGCAGCCAAGGAAAGCAATGGAAGAGCCGAAAAGACCCACTGCCGAAAACTCGAAGCGAGAAGTGCCCGTCAAAGAGTCCTCTGAATTCCGTGGAGCAACGCGAGCGGAATTGCGAAATGCTTTGAACGACATTCGGAAGAATCATCGCATATATGTTTACGGGACTGGTTATCCAGAAGAAGGCGTCCAGGGACGGGGAACAGTTGCATTGGATGGAGCCTATGCAACGAACGAAGTCGGACTTCGGCAATCCAAGGGACATATCCGTGATGCTGAAGTGTATCCTTTCGTTGGATTCGAAAACTTCGAGTTCTATAAACAACGCCCAGGACCAAGAGATGCTCCTTTTGAAGCACTGACATTGTTTCCGACGAAAAGTGGCGATTGGGCTCTCCAATATGCCTATCGGTCCTTTCATATGACCACAGCTGGCGGCAGGCCAGGTGGATTTTTCTCCGTGGGTATTGCTCTCCCCGAATTATCGGCTAAACAACTTTTCGCGCAGCTAAAAGCACACCCTGAACTTTGCCGTGAATTTATGGTAGATGCTGCACGTAACGCGGAAGGCCGGTTTGTGAATATCATTTTGGGGCATGGTACTTACAATGAGCCTTCCAGAGGAGTTGATTGGGAGAAGACCGACGCGAATAGAACAATTTTATTCGTTTCCCGTGGCCATGAATCCATGGAGATTTCCATGAAGCGCTCCTCGGGTGGAGCTCTACTGGACGTTCCCTTGCCGGGCGAATATCAACACGCTTTGCCGGAGTGGAACAAGCGGATGAAACAACAGAAAGAATTGGATGAGAATTTTGCAAAGGGTCCGATGCCGAAACCACCGAAGAAACCCTTGATGGATAAGCTATTTGGAGGAGGCCTTGCAGAGTACCGACATAGTATGGATTTGGACCGATATAATAATGAACTTCAACGATGGAAGGATCTGCGAAGACAAATGGGCATAGACAAATAATCTTCGAATGTTGAGTTCAGATTGGACATCACATATTCCTTCCAAATGGGAGACGGACACAGTCCTTACCGCGAAGGGAATCGAACCTGGATATGTTGATGAATTTGTTGCCTTTAGGCGAAACGGTCGGGTGCCCGTAATGGCGGTGGGAGAGGTTAACTTGTTGAAAATCGTTTATCATCCCCCGCTCTCCCGCTTCGGAGGGGTTGCGCCTCCGTGCACCACCGGAACGCAAGACGGCGTGACCGATCTTTCAGAGCACTGGCGGGGAATCGGGCTCTCTTTTTTCTGTATTTCCATATTTTCCCCCTTTACCCATGAACCCCACTCTGACCATTGCAGACCTCCAAACAAAGCTCAAGAACACCAACGACGTCACCGGCTTCCTCAGAGAAATCATCACGCCAGAAATGCTCGCCAAACTCAGCACCGAGCAGGAGGGCGAGAAGAAAGGCATCGGACGCGGTCGCTGGCGCAGAAAAGCACTCTCCGAGGAGACGACGCAAGAAGCACCGACAGCTCCTGCGCCAAA
This sequence comes from Candidatus Peribacteraceae bacterium, assembly GCA_028707875.1. Classification (GTDB taxonomy): domain Bacteria; phylum Patescibacteriota; class Gracilibacteria; order Peribacterales; family Peribacteraceae; genus JAQWAC01. Next base: position 3,191 of record JAQWAC010000013.1, read on the forward strand.
GAAGAAGCTCTCCCTTTCCACCCGCAAGTACGAGACGGTGGATGATCCCTTGGAAGAGAAAATCATCGCTCTCTACGCTCGCGGCCTCACGACGAGGGACATCTGCGCGTATCTCCGTGACATCGACGGCATTTCGATGGTACAGGAGAAAATCTCCTCCATCACGGACAAGGTTCTCCCGCTCGTGCGGGAATGGCAGGTACGCCCCCTTGCCCGTCTCTATCCGATCCTCTATCTGGACGGCGTCCACTTCAAGGTACGAGACAGCGGAAAGATTGTGAACCGTTGCGCCTACGTCCTCCTTGGGATCAACGAGGAAGGCTACAAGGAACTCCTGGGCATCTGGATCGGCGCGACGGAGGGATCGAAGTTCTGGATGCAGGTGCTGACGGAGATCAAGAATAGGGGCGTCGAGGACGTGCTCCTCTGCTGCATCGACGGACTCAAAGGATTCTCGGATGCCATCAAGACAATCTTTCCCGAGGCCATCATCCAGCAATGCATCGTCCATCAGATCCGCCACACCGTGAAATTCGTCTCGCACAAACACCGGAAGGCCTTCTGCGAGGACTTGAAGAAAATCTACATGGCACCGTCCGAAGAGGCAGGACTGGATGCATTGCAGGAAGTGAAACGGGCATGGCCGCAGTTCGCGCTCTCGCTTCGCAGCTGGGAGACGAAGTGGGCGGAGCTTGCGACCTTCTTCCAGTATCCCGAGCAGCTTCGGCACATCATCTACACGAACAATGCCATCGAAAATCTCAACAGACAGTTCCGCAAAGTCACGAAGACGAGCCAGGTCTTTCCGCACGATGACGCGCTCCAGAAGCTCCTCTGGCTTGCGCAGTATGACATCTCTCGTCAGTGGACATTCCCGATCCACAGATGGGGCGAAGTCCTGACACAGCTGGCCATTCTCTTCCCCGAGAAAATCGCGCTCTGAGCGCATAGCCGCCCGCTCCCTCACACTCTGGCTTCGGTCACGCCTCAAAAAGTACGGGAGAGAACTGACGGGAAGGGTGAAGAGTGGGATAATAGCTGCATGGATTCTGCTGTTTCCGAGAAACAACTCGCGGCAAATCAGACGAACGCCAAAGGCGGTGGCGTGAAGACGCCCGAGGGGAAGGCCATCTCGAAGCACAATGCGCTGCGCCACGGCATCCTTTCGCGGGAAGCCGTGATCCGCCGTGGCGATCTGCGGGAGGACGAGGCGGAGTACGCGGTGCTGCGCGATCAGCTTCTCGTCGAAGTTCAGCCGGTCGGCATCGTCGAGCTCATGCTCACGGACAAGCTTCTCACGCTCTACTGGCGTGAGCGCCGTCTTGTGAAAGCGGAGCGCGGCCTCGTGGAATCCTTCACGATCGGCCAGCGCAGAAATGCCATCCTCAAACGGAAGAAAGGAGACCCCATGAAGGATCTTCTCCGCATGGAGCCGACAGTTACGGCGGAGGATTGGCGGAAGATTGAAGAAGAGACGATCAACACGCTTCTTGCTTTCGCGGAGATGCGGGATTTTCCGCTTTCCGCTCAGCTCATTGGGGAAGTGCGCACATTGGGGAAGTTCACGGAATTTGCTGATCTCGCGAGCCAGCTGATCATCCAGGACTCCTTCATTGCGAAGAAAATCGCGGAAGCAGGGAAGGAATCCTGGAAGCCGGAAAAGATATACCTTGATCTCCTCGTAGAGACCATTCAGAAGCTTGCCGCAGCCGTAAAGAGCCATGTCGCTACAATCGACCGCGAAGAGATCGAAACCGATGAGGCCGCCGCCGACGTCCGCGCCATCCCCTTCGAGCCGGAGATCATGGATCGCATTCAGCGCTACGAGACGCATCTTCACCGCACCTTCCTCCATACGCTCCATGAATTGCAGCGCGTCCAAAGCGTGCGGCTCGGGAAACCCTCGCCGCTCGTCGCCGCGCTCGATGTGACGGTGAGTGCCGATACTGTTCCCCTCCCGCAGCCATGACCTCCTCTTCCCTCGCCATCATTGAGATGCCTCCCGTTTCGCAGCGAAAGGCAGCCGCCAGCCGCGAGAACGGGAAGCTTGGCGGCGTCAGGACTGCGGCGGGAAAGGAGGTATCTCGCCTCAATGCGCGGAAGCACGGCATCCTCGGCGACCTCAAAACGAAGTACGAGGGAAACGCCTTCGAGGGCTATCGCAAGGAGCTCTTCGAGGAGCTCCAGCCGATCGGCTTCATGGAAGCGCTCCTCGTCGAACGGATCGCCCTCTGCTGCCTTCTCCTCTACCGGGCGGGGAAGGCCGAGCGCGAGTTCATGCTCTCCCGCCTCTCGCCGCCCATCTCCGACCGCCTGAGCGATTTCGACTACGATGAATCCAGTTACCGCCCCCTCGTGAAACCCGAAGATGTGGAGCGGCTCACGAACACCTATCTTCGCTACCAGACGACCATCGAGAACAGGCTCTACAAAGCGATGCACGAGCTGGAGCGGCTCCAGCGTATGCGCCGGGGCGAGAGCATCCCGAGCCCGCTCACCGTGGAGGGCAATGGGTTCGTTTCGCAGAATTGAGGTATGGACAGGAAAACCGTCTCCAAGCTCAAGCTCGCCTTCTGGAACAAGCTGGGCGTTTCGGAAGCATGCGCCTACGCAGGGATCTCCGTGGAGGCGTACAAGAAGGCTCTTGCGGAGAATGGGAAGCTGGCGCATCAGATGACGTTGGCGCAGATGTACCAGTCCATGCGTGCTCACGAAAAAATGTCCAAGGAAATCGTGCGAGGGAACGGCACCCTGGCAATGAAATGGCTCGAACGCAGGGAGCCTGAGCGCTACAACCCCGCCTATATCCTCAAATACGGGAAATCGTCGGAAGGGTGAAGGGAGTACGGTAAAATATACGCATGTCATCCACTCTCGCCATCGTTCGGAAGCAAAACCCTCGGAAGCTCGATGAGTCCGAGCAGGATTACCGCGATCGGATGATGATCGAGGCAGCAATCAAGCTTCACCATAAGAATAAACGCAATGAGAATGAGGAGCTGGAACTCAAGAAGCTCGAAGGCGAATGCATTGCGATCCAGATTTCCCGAGGCGGCTACCTCCCCATGATCCATACGGACAAGGAGATGCAGCCTGCGGCTCTCCGTCTCCACAAAGATCTATCGGCGCAGTTCGGTGAAAAATCTCCTCTCAAGGTTATGCTCATCGACCGCCTTGTCGCCGCGTGGAATATGGCAAACGTCTTTGAAACGCAGCTGGACATCAGCAAATACAAAAGGAACGAAAACGGGAGTATCACCCTGACTTTTGGCGATGCCAACATCAAGCTCATGCGGGAAGTTCGCAAAGGCATCGAAAGCGCGAACGATCAGATCATCCGTCTCGCCCAAGTGCTCCAGAATCTCACGAATCCGCCAATTCAAGTGAAAGCAACCAATGCCTTCATCGCGCAAAATCAGCAGGTGAACCAAGGTGCCGCTCCTAAGGATTTAGCAACAATTGACGGTCGCCAATCATGAAGAAATCAATCGTCGAGCACAGTGACTCCCTCTCTGTGCAGGAAGTGAAATCCGCCATCCCGAAAGGTGCTGTAGCCGCTGTCCTGGAAATCGGAGCGCAGCAGGTACAGGTGACGGGCAGGAAGACGAACCTCCATAACGGCTATCGCTACTGCTTCCTCTGCCCGCAATGCGGGCGGCCCGTGGAGAAACTCTATCGTCGCGATTTCTCCTCCCTTGCCTGCCGATCCTGTCTCGGCTTGCTCTACGCCTCCTCTGTGCGGCTCTGTTTGCCGAAAGCCGTTCCATAGCACTGTTCTCTGGGATGAAAGGGTGATTCTCCGCTAGAATACGGCCATATGCGTATGGGAAAAGGCAGGGATCCGATGCGTCCCGATACCCTCATTGCCGTTCACGCCCTTGTTGCTGTCCTGACCCAGCTGCTGGAAGGAAGCGCGAAGGACGGTTATGTCATGCAAAGGAATTACGTCGAATGGGATTCCAGCTTTCTCGGGAAACTCCTCTGGGGATCACTCTCACTGGGAAACACTTTCCGTTCGGAGGAGGAGCGATACATGCGAATGAAGCGCCCCTCCATGATAGACATCATGAATCTGCTTCGGGGGAAGGATCTTGATGGCATCCGATGCCTGATCGGGGTCTCTCCCATGCGCATCCCGTGGTATGAGCTCTCTCCCGCTTTCACATTGATCATAGCGGAACCCACGGAGCAGGATTTTCTCTACGATGCTGACACTGCCGACCTCTGGCGTCGCGTGAAGGCCGCAGCAGAAACGCCGATCGGTATCATCGAGACGACACTGAAAGAGGCGTATCGTCTTTGCTCAGCCATGATCGAGGCGCGATCGCAAGCGATCGGTGAAGCTTTGAAGGACGACGATTCCGATGCTTCCCTCGAACGGAAGCTCGGATTCATTCTCTCGGAAAGCGAGCCCTTCAGCCTTTCGTTCGAAGAATCGAATGACGGAAAGATTCGCGATATGCTGAGAGAGGAATTGCAGGCCTATCTCGATGATTTCATCATTGGAGAGATCCCATGGCCGGAGAACATGATGCGATGGGAGAAACAAGCCGATGAAATATTGCCCAAGCTTCAGACGCTGGGGGACGAATACGGTATCTTCTGGGTGACGCCATGGAGTTTCGTGGATTATCAAGCCATGGAGGCGGACGACGGCTACCGACCGCTTTCGGGGATACGGCTCGCGGAAACACTCTTCGCTTTGGAAAAGACCGGAAAGATTCGCATACGCGATATCGAGGGGGACAAGAGCCACTATGACATCAGATTCCGCATAGAAATCCTCGAAAAGCCCGTTCCCGTTCATTCATCTCTGCCCGCGCCCGCAGCGAAGAGTGGGGAAACAGCGGAAACCTCTGCCTTCGAGTTTATGGGGACACTGACAACGAATGATCTTCTTTCGAGCAAGGACAATCCAACCCGGAGTCTCAAGATGAAGCAGGGGAAACAAAAATACCTCTGGCAGTTTCTTAGGACGGTTTACGGCACCGATCCGCAGCCACGCGCAGCCGCAGAGTTATACGTTTCAAAAAAAATAGGCAGGACGATCACGCTCACCGAGAAGGATTTTGAAAATCTCATCGCGACGCTTTCTTCTTTCGGCTCTCGCTCAAAGGACGACATTCGAGGAGCCTTCATTGTTGGAGAGAAAATTGGCCTCAAGATGCAAGAATCGGTCGTGGTGCAAAAGGACGCAATCCTACGCTAAAATCGTCGCATATGAGCATGAGAATGATGTCTCCTTTGCAGGATGACACTCTGGTCGCCTTGCGTATCCTTGTCGATTTTCTCGGACGCTACCAGGATGCCAACGTGGAGCCAGTCTCGACCGGCGACGGCGAATCGGAGCCGAGCGACGCAGAATTCGAACTATACAGGAGCCCGCTTATCGACCTGCTCTGGGGATCGCTTTCGTGGAGGACATTGCACCTTGAACATTTTGAGTGGAAGCACATGAACGGGCAAACGTACCAATCACTTCTCAGTCTTCTCTTTGAAAACAAAATACACATCGACTGCTTCCTCTGCCTCCCCAGCCATCGGGATGACTCGCGCATCCTCGAAGAGAAAATGTCAGCTTATCTTGAATCCTGCACGCCAGAGACGCATGCGCAATACGCTCAGCTATCGGAAAAAGGAGTGCTCACAGTGAACCTCACGGAAGGGAAGGAACTGATTGATACGATGTTTGCCGCATACAGGGCAATGGCCCCCGAGTTACTGGCGCTCGCTCACAGAAATGATATCGATGGCCGGAATCTCACCGAGAGGCGTTTGCATAGTTGCAGGTTCCTTCCACCATCCAATTTCCTCCCGCAGCGGAAATACCTCTTCAAATTTTTCTCGGCATATTTCGACGAATATCTGACAGCTTTTGAGAAGGGACTCATCTGCTGGGATTCCTTCCGACCGAAAAATGTGTGGACGGTTGCAAAGCAGAAACAGTACGTCATGGATTGCTTGTATAGAGAGCAGGAGAGCTACGGCGATACGTTTTGGCTGTCGGTCGAGTCCATGACCCACATGACCGGTCAGGCCGCAATCATCGGCCCTCCCGCCGAACTGAAACCCTTTGAGACTCTTTTTTCTTTGGAACGGGAACAGTCGATTGCCATCGAGCGCATTGTCGATAGCGATAAGCTCTTGCAGTTCAAGATCACCATCCTGCCCCGAGGCGCGGAACCGCCTTTGAAAACTATGGATCCAGATTCCACATTTCGCTTCCTCGGCACGAGCACGGATTTTGCGACGTACCTTCTCTCACAGGAGGGATACCCGGAGAAACATCAAAAAATGAAGAAGGGGAAGCAACGATATCTCTGGCAGTTCCTTTGGACGACCTACGGAGCCGAGCCTCAGCCACGTACCGCTGGAGAAAAATATGTCTCAGAAAAGATTGGCAGAAACGTTCTTCTCACGGAGAAAGATTTTGAAAATCTCATTGCGACGTTGTCTTCTTTCAGCGCCCATCCGAGAGAAGAAATCCGCAAAGCCTTCGTGATTGGCCAAACAATCGGTCTGAAAAAGATAGATTAGATCTAGAAAATCTAGGACGGCACCGTGCGGCCATCATGCAGGATTTCCGCACACCCGACCTCCCGACGGCCACCGTCCTCCTCCACAAGAATTGCCGCTTCCTCGGCCTCGATCGCGCCGATCCCAAGCGGGCTGTTTTCGTGTTCGAGGACAGCGAGAAGTTGCAGCGCATCCTCAGGGAGTACTGGCGTGACGAGCTTCTCTGCCCGGCGCAGTCGCTCCTCTCGGATTTCAAACGGGCGAAACACATTCTCTTCGACCACGTCTGACCATGCCGCTCACCCCCCACGATGTCCGGCAGTTTCAGGCGCTCTGGCGCGAGCACTACCAAGAGGAGCTCACGGAAGAGCAGGCGCGGGAGTACGGCGAAAGCCTGCTGCGCTACGTGCGACTCGTCCTCGATACCGACGATGATCCAAGGGAAAGGGCACCGCCTTGAGACCGAAGTCTCTCAGCCGTTTTCCTTTCCCTCATTCCTATGTCTCATCCTACCTCACTTTCCGTCGCGCCGCACCCCAGTTCCCCCGAAGAACGGTTTCTCTTGGCGATCGTCTGCCTTGCCGAGAGCTGGAACGCGACACTGACGCTCGGTGTGCGCCATTCTTCCCCTCTTTTTTCCATGTACCGCCGTTTCGACGCGCTGCGGCGCATTCCGATCCTCTCCGTAGCCGCCGCACTCGGCCTCTCCCTCGTGAAGACCGGCGGCGGCACCTACGCCGTGCGGGAGGATCGCGAGATCACCCCCCTCGTCCTCTTCGAGAAGACGAACAGCTGGCACCGCTTCTCAGGCAAGGAGCAAGGCGGCGTGTCGCACGGCTCTACGCTCGATCTCGTCATGCATGTCCGTGAGTGCCCCCTCCGGGAAGCTGCGGACTTCCTTTCCACCCGCTTTTTATGACCCCAAAACCCCTCGACCTGCGGCCTCTCTCACCCGATGCGCTCGCGCACTGGACGGGGGAGCGCTGCGTCACGCAAGATTTTCTCTCGACCCTTTCCGTCGCGGAGACGTCCTATGGCGGGCAGGAATGGATCGCCTTCCCCGTTCCCGATGCCCAAGGGAAGCCGCTCTTTTACAAGCTCAAGAGGCCGCACGAGGCTCCCGAGGATCAGCCGAAGTACCTCGTCCATCCCAAGGGCTACAAGGCGACGCTCTATCCCCAGCCCTATCTCCATGCCCATACGGAAAGGGTCGTCCTCTGCGAGGGCGAACCCGATGCGCTCGTGCTCCTTTCGCACGGGATCGATGCCGTCTGCTCCACGGGTGGCGCGGGCACGTTCAAGGAGGAGTGGCTCCGTTTCTTCCCCGAAGGCATCGAGGTCACGGTCTGCTTCGATCTCGACTTGGCGGGGCGTAAGGGCACCGACAAGGTGCTGCGGCTCTTTCGCAAGAAGCGTCCTGATATCCGCCTCTCCGTGATCCGCCTGCCCGAGGATCTGGGCGAGGGCGGCGATGTCACGGACTTCTTCCGGCGCTGCAAGAAGGAAGGAAAGGATTCCGTCGCTTCTTTCTTCGCCTTCCGCGTTCCCCATGAACCGAAGGAGGAGAAGGAGGAGCACCGTGGGAATCCTTTCGAGTCGCTCGCCGACCGTCTCCTGCGCCTCGTCACGGACGAGAACTGCCTCCTCTTCCACGATCAGTTCAAGGAGCCGCACGCCCGCTTCCGTATAGATGATCACTTCGAGGTCTGGAAGACGAGGAGCAAGCAATTCCGTCGCTGGTTGGGGCAACTCCTCTGGGAAGTCGAAGGGGAGGCTGCGACCGCCGAGACGATCTCGACCGTCCTCAACGTTCTCGAAGCGAAGGCGCTCTTCCGTGGACAGCTGATCGTTCTTGAGAACCGCGTTGCGTGGCACGAGGGCGCGATCTGGTATGACATCGGCGACCGGAAGTGCCGCGCCGTCCGTGTGACGCCCGAGGGCTGGGAGATCGTCGAGGAACCGCCGATCCTCTTCCGTCGCTTCGGCCATCAGGAGGAGCAGGTGGTGCCGGTGCGCGGCGGATCGCTCGCGCTCTTCCTCCCATTCGTGAACCTCGCGGATAGAGAGCAGGATGTCATCCTCCTCGTCTATCTCGTCTCCTGCTTCGTCCCCGGCATCCCGCATCCGATCCCGAATCTCCACGGCTCGCAGGGCTCCGCGAAGACGACGCTGGCGAGAATGCTGCGGCGCATCGTCGATCCCTCGAAGATGGAAGTGCTCTCTTTCCCATCGAATGCCCGCGAGTTCGTTCAGCAGCTTTCACATCACTATTTTGCGTTCTTCGACAACATCTCGGAGATCTCGGAGTCCGTCTCCGATCTCCTCTGCCGTGCCGTGACCGGCGAAGGCGTCTCGAAGCGTGAGCTCTATACCGATGACGAGGACATCATCTATACCTTCCGCCGCTGCATCGGGCTCAATGGCATCAACCCCGCAGCGAAGAAGCCCGACCTTCTCGACCGAAGCATTCTCCTCAAGCTCGAACGCATCCCCGAGGAGAAGCGGCGAGAGGAACGGCTCGTGCTCGAAGAGTTCGACGCCATCCGCCCGCAGATCCTCGGGGCGGTCTTCGATGCTCTCTCCGCCGCCATGCGGCTGCGCGACTCCGTCACGCTCTCGAAGCTCCCCCGCATGGCCGACTTCACGCGCTGGGGCTGCGCCATCGCCAAGGCCTCTGGATACGATCAGGAGACGTTCCTGGCTGCGTACTACGCCAACATCGCCGAGCAGCATCAGGAGGCGATTGCGGAGAACCCCGTGGCCGCTGCGCTCAAGGCCTTCATGGAAGGCAGGAAGGAGGAGTGGATGGGCAGCATGTCCGAGCTTCTGGAGGAGCTGCGCACGGTCGCGGAACGCGAGAAGATCGATACCGGCGCGAAGGAGTGGCCGAAGGCCGCGAACATTCTGAGCCGCAGACTCACGGAGGCAAAAACGAACCTCGTCGAGATCGGGATCGCGATACGCACCGACAAGGGGGCGCAGGGCAAACGTATGGTGCTGATCCAGAGAACCACGAAAAGTACCGCCACAAGCGCCACACCGCCATTTTCCGCAGAGGAAAGCCCGGAAGCGAGTGACGATATCGGTGGCGATGCCTTTGAGCCCACCCAAGTATCGCTGCTCGAACCGCCACCGGAGTTATCGCAAGAGGAAGCCACGGAGGACGATGGTGGCGACAGTGGCGGTATTTCGTCTACTCCCCAAGTCCTGCGGGATCTGGGCTTCTTCCAACATTGATCCCTCTCCTAATTCTTCCTAACTCTTCCCATGCCAAATTCCACTCTTCTCGACATCGTCTCGCTCGATCCTGAATATCAGGGAAAGCCCACGCCCGAAGTGCTCCGGTGCTTCCAGATCCGCGTCCTCCGTACAGACGAGGACGCCGTCACGCTCAGCATCGACTTCTGCACAAACCCGCTCCTCATAAGCCCCCGGATTCCCCTGTCGCAGTACGAAGCCTGCATCGAATCTCTCATCCTCGGCCTTCGCTTCGGCCACGCCGCAGCAGGCTATCGCAAAATAGGTGGGATGTGGGTGCCCTCGAAAGAAGGCTTCGCATCCTGAGCGCTCCACTTTACTTCCATTTTTTGCTACTATGTCCTCGTTGCCCATCATCATCGCTCGTAAGACTCGTTTGCTATGTCGCTCAAAGGGGCGATCCTGCCGACAAAGGTCTTACGACTGATGTTGGGCAACCAGGGTCGCCCCTTTGGGCATTTCTTCCCCTCATTCCTATGAAAACCTTTGAATACTGCCGGAAAAGCACGAAAGACAAAGAGGATCAGCAGATCCTCTCCATGAGCGGCCAGCACGAAGAGTGCGAGAAAGCTGCGAACCGTCTCGGCCACGAAATTGCCACTACCTTCAAGGAGGAGATGTCCGCAAAGAAGCCGGGGCGCAAGGAGCTCAATGACATGCTCGACCGCATCGAGCGCGGCGAGGCCGAGGCCATCATCTGCTGGAGGCTCAACCGCCTCGCCCGCAATCCCATCGACGGAGGCCGCATCCAGTGGCTCCTCCAACAGAACATCATCAAGGCGATCATCACGCCAGAGAAGACATACCTCCCGACCGACAACGTCATCCAAATGTCGGTCGAGTTCGGCATGGCGACGCAGTTCAGTATCGACCTCGGCAAAGACGTGAAACGCGGGATGCTCCAGAAGGCGAAAATGGGCTGGCGACCCGTGACCGCGCCCGTCGGCTATCTCAACGACTACGGCGGCATCAAGGGCGAGAAAAAGATCTTCAAGGATCCCGAACGCTTCGACCTCGTGCGCAAGTGCTGGGATCACCTCCTGAGCGGCGCGTACACCGTGGATGAGATCCACCGCCTCGCGAGGGACGAGTGGGATTTGACCGTTGTGACCGGGCGACGGAAGAAGATCACGCGCATCGCTGTCCAGAGCCTCTATAACATCTTCCACAATCCTTTCTACTACGGAGAATTCCCGTGGGGCGGCCAGATGTGGCAAGGCTTGCATGAGCCGATGATCACAAAGCCAGAGTTCGATCGGGCGCAGCAGATCCTCGGTTCGCGGGGGCGGCCACGCGCCATCACGCACGAGAACCCGTATCCCTGCATCATCCACTGCGGCGACTGCGGCAGCTGCATCGTCATGGAGGTAAAGAAGAAGTTCGTGAAAAAGCAGAACATCTTGAAGAGGCTCGTGTACTTCCGGTGCTCAAAGGGAAAGTCGAAGCACGTCTGCCATCAGAAGCATTGCATCCGCCAGGAAGATCTCGATCCGCAGATCCTCAATGTCGTCGGCACGGCGGAACTCCCGCAAGCTTTCATCGACTGGGCGCTGGAGAAACTCAAGATGACGCAGGAGGATAAGAAGAAGCAGCGCGAGCAGGAATTGCAGCGGCTCCAGGAGCAGCATCGCAAGGCGGAGCAGCGAGTGGATTCTCTCATCGACATGCGGCTGGAGAACCCCTCCCTCTTTCCCGAGGATGCGTTCAAGCGCAAGCTCTCGACCCTCGAACAGGACGTGAAACGCTGCGAGGCGAAGGTGCGCGAACACAGCCGGATCGTGAAGACGTGGCGGGAGGAGTTCATCGATAAGCTGCTCTTCGTCGAGAGGGCGCAGCTGAAATTCACGAAAGGATCGGTGAAGACGCGGCTGGAAATGCTCCATGAACTCAAGGAGTCGTTAGAACTGACCGACCGAGAGCTGACTTTCCGCTACAGGGAGCCATTCCGAACGCTCGTGCGCGGCAAGGAGCGCATGAAGGCGGAATTGGGCTCATTAGAACCGCTGAATTGCCGCTTGCAGAGCGTGAAAACCGACGTTTTGGAGCGCATTGTTCCTATATGGAGCCGCTTCGGGGATTTGAACCCCGGACCTACTCATTACAAGTGAGTTGCTCTACCACTGAGCTAAAGCGGCGTTGGACTGGTGGAAGGTATGATGGAAGGAGCGAACGAGCAAATGCCTTTTTGTTGACGCCCCGCAGAGCGGGGCTGGGCACTGAGCTAAAGCGGCGTTGGACTGGCGGGAGAAATGATCGGAGAATGGACGAGCAAGCGACCTTTTCCTGACACCGCGCAGACGCGGCTTCGCACGTAAGCTTTGGCGGCATTGGGCCGGAGGAAGTATAGAGGCAAACCTCCTGCGGAGAGAAGAAGGTATCTGCAGGAAACGGAGGGTCCGGTTCATCGATTCCCGTGGCAGGCAATCCCGTTATTCTGCTACGCTCGGTCCTGTATGATGCAACTCGGCGTCATCGGCCTGGGGACCATGGGGGCGAACCTCGCACGCAACGCGGCACGCAACGGCGCACAGGTCGTGTTGTTCAACAGGACAAAGGATAAAACCCGCGCTTTCATGAAGCAGTTCGGCACGGAGGGGGACTTCGTTCCTGCGGAGACGCTTCGTCAATTCCTCTCCGCCCTCGGCGCGCCGCGTGTCATTCTCCTCATGGTGAAAGCGGGAGAGGCCGTGGATGCCGTCATCGAAGAATCACTCCCCTCTCTCCGGAAGGGCGACATCCTGATTGATGCCGGCAACAGCCACTATCGGGATACCGAACGGCGCGAGGCGCATTTGCTGCGACAGGGCGTTCATTTCATCGGGATGGGGGTGAGCGGCGGGGAGGAGGGGGCGCTTCGCGGCCCCAGCATGATGCCGGGAGGCGATCCGGCTGCCGTCAAAAAACTCCTGCCGCTCCTGCGGAAAATGTCCGCGGCGGACGGAGCCGGAGGAGCGTGCGTGACCCATGTCGGACCGGGCGGAGCCGGACACTTTGTGAAAATGATCCACAACGGGATCGAGTATGCAGTGATGCAATTGATCGCCGAGTCCTACGACCTGCTCAAATCGTTGGGCGGGCTCACGAACAAGGATCTTGCGAAGACCTTTGCGGCGTGGAGCAGGAGCGACGATCTCGGTTCCTATCTGACGGAGATCACGGCGCGGATTTTCACGGTCAAAGACCCCGGAACGCGCAAGGATCTGATCGATCTGATCGACGATGCCGCGGGTCAGAAGGGCACGGGGAGATGGACGACGGAGGCGGCTATGGAGTTGGGAATGGCGATTCCGTCGATCAATGCGGCGGTGGACGCGCGTTTGTTTTCCGGAGAGAAGGAGTATCGAACGAAAGCCGGGAAAAACATGCCCACTTCTCTCCTGCCGCTCAGGCGCATTGCTCCGGGCATCGTTCGTTCCGCTCTCGAGCTCTCCGTCATCTGCGCGTATGCCGAGGGATTCGAGCTCATGGCGAAGATGGCGGCGAAGAAGCAATGGAATCTGGATCTGGCGGAAATTGCGCGCATCTGGCGCGGCGGGTGCATCATCCGTTCACGGTTTCTCGTGACGCTGCAGAAGGCTCTGACAGGGTCTTCCGCGGCGAAGAAGGCCATTCTCATGCGATTGAGCGGGGTGCGCCAGCGACAGTGGCGGCAGGCGATTGCCGCCGGCATTGCGCGTGGCGTTCCGATGCCCGCCCTCTCGGCGTCACTCTGGTTCTACGATTCGCTCCGGCGGGACCGGCTCCCCCAGAACCTCATTCAGGCGCAGAGGGATTTCTTCGGAGCGCACACCTACCGGAGGACGGATCGGGCCGGGGATTTTCACACCGTGTGGAATCGTTGAGAGGGTCCGAATGGCGCGGAGAGTTTCGAAATGTCCTTAATTTTTTCGGAACGGAATTCACTGTACACTGACCGCGTGAAACCGTTTGCCGCTCCTTCACCGTTCTCCTTCGTTCTTCTCGGGGCGTCGGGCAATCTGGCAAAACTGAAGCTCTATCCTGCGCTCTACATTCTCGCCCTGAAGAAGCGGTTCCCCGCGCAGTACGTCATTGTGGGGTACGGGCGTACGGCATTCGATGAGGCCGGTTTTCGCGCGCTTGTGGAAGAATCGGTCCGCGCCCAGCTCCCCGAGGCGTATAAAAAAGTTCTGGAGGAATTCCTCACTCATTTTCAAGACGTACAGGAGCAGTACTATTAGGCGGCGGAATTTTCCGTTCTGTCGGAAAAGCTCACGTCACTGGAAAAAGAATGGAAGGACGCCGTCCGGATGGTCTATCTCTCCATCCCTCCCAAAATTTTCTCGCAGGTTCTCGCGAACATGTGTGCGGGAGGGGCTCATTGCACGACCATCCCCTTCCGTTGCATCGTGGAAAAGCCGGTCGGGCACGACTTGAAAAGTTTTGAAGAGATCCGCGAACAATTGCACAAACACTTCAAAGATGAGGAGATCTATCTGCTTGATCATTATCTGGGGAAAGAGGCGGTTCGGAACATCTACTACCTGCGGTTTGCGAATCCCGTTCTGGAGAGACTCTTCAAGAACTCTCTCATTCATCACGTGGAAGTGACCGCCATGGAATCCTACGGACTGGAGGGGAGGGCAGGATACTTCGAGCATACCGGCACGCTCCGCGACATGTTCCAGAGCCATCTTCTCATGATGATCGGATTGCTCACGATGCATGTCAGAGAAACCGAGGCGGCGATCCGCGAGAGCCGGCTCCATGCCGTGGGACAGCTCTACATCCCGCCTGCCGCTGATTTGAACGATGTTGTTCTGCAGGCGCAGTATGCAAACGGGAAAGTCCACGGGGAAACCGTTGTCGGGTATCGCGAGGAGGATTCGATCCCGGAGACGTCGCGCGTGAACACCTTCGCTGCGATGAAGCTGATGAGCCGCGAATCCCGGTGGCAGGGGGTTCCCTTCTACCTCCGTTCGGGGAAGCGTCTGGGGAAGAAAGAGACGCGCATCAGCATTCAGTTTCAGGAGCCGCATGCCGTGGGAGAGGGCAGCGCGCCGAACCGTCTGGATATCATCCTTCAGGGGGAGGCCGGCATGCGCATCCACCTTCAGACGAAGATCGGAGGCACGACTCCCGCATTCCGTTCGCTCCTCCTTGAAGACCCGCTCGTTTGCATCGGCGATTGTCTGCCGGAGCACGGCTTGCTCCTTCTTGAGGCGATTCACGGCAAGCAGACATGGTTCCTCACCTTCGACGAAGTGCGCACCTCTTGGAGGCTCATCGATCCGATCCAGCATCATCTGGAGAAGGAAACGACGCCTCTTTTCACCTATCCTGCGGGAAGCACCGGTCCGGAAGAGGCCGATGTGTGGCTCGGAAAAGACGGCGTGAAGTGGATGCTGTAGCATGGAAGCATGTCCGAGGTCACTTTGCTGCGGGCCGGCACCGACGGAACGTTCGTGGAACAGGCTTCCGCCTATCTGATCGCCGGCATGAATCAGGCGATAGCGGATCGGGGCGTCTGCATCATGGGGCTCTCCGGCGGTTCCACGCCGGGTCCCGTCTACCATGCGCTGGGGAGTGACCGCAGCGTCGATTGGTCCAAGGTCTGGCTTTTTCTGACGGACGATCGCTTTGTTCCGCCGGACGATCCGAACAGCAATCAGTTTCTCCTCCAATCAACACTTCTCCGGCATGCCCCCGTTCCGGAGGCCCGGAGGATTTTCCCCGATACAAAATTGCCTCTGGCGGAGTGCGTGGATTCGTATGAACAACGCCTCAAGGATCTCTTCGGGAAGGGCTCCCCCGATATCATCATCCTCGGCATGGGGGAGGACGGGCATATCGCCTCACTCTTTCCGCCGTTGGGCAACGAGGCCTTCGGGTCGCGTCTTGTCATCCATACCGTCACGGAGGAATTCAGCGTCCGTGATCGCATCAGCGTGACGATGCCCGTTCTGACGCGATCCCGGAAATCTTTTCTCTTGCTGAAAGGCGAAGGGAAGCGGCGCACCTGGGAGGAGATGGAGAAAAGCACCGAAGGCGGCAAACGATGGCCGGCAAAAGAGATCGCGGCAAAAACGCCGATGACCGTCGCGGTGCAGTGGTAGGGACTATCAGCTTCTTTGTGCTCAATTGAGAGGGAATCCGTAGTACACTGAAGCCACATGAAACGTTCGGAAGTCGCTCTCGGCCTGATGCGTATTCCCGTGGATGCGCTGGCCGTTACGGCCGCGTTGCTCCTTTCGTACCGCCTTCGCGAGGCGCAGATGGATTTGATTCCGTACTACCAGTTTCTCGATCCCGCGACGAGTCTCCCGCCGATGGATTTCTACCTGCGGGCGTTCGTCTTCCCGAGCATCGGAATCTTCGCCGTGGTTGCGGCCGTGCTCGGACTGTACGCACTGCGTTCCACGCGCGGGGCATGGAGCGAAGTCGGCGGTGTGATCATCGCCTCGCTCCTGTGGCTTGTGGCGGTGATGGGGTGGTTCTTCTTCGTGCAGAAGCAGCTCTTCTACTCCCGCATCCTGCTCTTCCATGCCATCTTCTTCATCACGCTCTTCAGCGCGGCGGGGCGGCTCTCGCTCGTTCTCTTCCAGCGCGCCCTTCTGGCGTGCGGTATCGGCTCCAGGCTGGTTGTGACGGTGGGGAAACAATTCATTGCTCCGGAGGCCAAAGAAACGCTCCAGAGGGACGTCCGGTACCGCTATCTGGGTCATCTTCCCGATCTTGGGTCTCTCCGGCGGAATTCGCGCACGTCGTTCCTCGATCTGGTGATTCAGACGGACCCGCATCCTGCGGGCGACGAGACGATCGCTCTCATTGATTTCTGCCGCAGCAGACACATCCGGTATGCCTTCCTCCCGCCCGTTTTTGCCGATGTTCCGCATCAGCTCCGCATTGAGCGGCTCGGCATGGTGCCCATGCTGTGCTTCCAGCCGACGCCCCTCGACGGTTGGGGCCGCATCGCGAAAAGGCTGTTTGATTTCATCGTGAGCATTGTCCTGCTCATCATTCTCTCTCCGATTCTTCTTTTGCTCGCACTCGGGGTCCTCATCGATAGCGGCTGGCCGGTTCTCTATATCTCCCGCCGCGTGGGCGAGCATGCCCGCCGCCGCATCGCCGTCCTGAAGTTCCGTTCCATGATCTGCGATGCCGATGCGCGCAAAGAGGAGCTCAAGGCGCTGAGTCATCGCAATGACGGTCCGCTCTTCAAGGTGCGCAATGACCCGCGTGTGACGCGGTTCGGCAAATTCCTGCGCCGTTGGTCGCTGGATGAACTGCCACAGCTCCTCAATGTCCTCGTCGGCGAAATGTCGCTCGTGGGGCCGCGACCGCACCTTATGGAGGAAGTGGACCAGTACTCGCCCTTCGAGCGGCGCGTCTTCGCCGTCAAACCCGGCATCACGGGGCTCGCGCAGGTGACGGGACGGAGCAATCTGAAGTTCGGGGACGAAGTGAAATCGGATCTTCAGTACGTGGAAGAGTGGTCGATGTTTCTGGATCTGTGGATTCTGTGGAGGACGATCTTTGCGGTGCTGAAACGAGACGGTGCTGATTAACGGGTATTACGTATATTGTATTTGGTATCCGGTATTTCGGTACATACCGCATACGAAATACTGAAGACCGTATACATTCAGAGTAATTTCAATTGAGCCTTCTCCCCTTCGTGCTTCATCTCTCCGTGAGACGAAAATCCTTCTAAGTACGCCTTCACTCTCTTTCCGTACTGCTTCGTTCCCAGTCGCTCGTCCGTAACGCGCACGTCGCCCGCTTCCGTACGATGGCGGCAGAAGGTCCGCAGCAGGCGGAAGAGCCGGTGCTCCAGCCGCGGGAGGAAGTACTGCTCAAAGGCGTTTGCGTAGCGTTCGGCGCGGCGGCTCAGCACGGTGTGTGACGGGTGGTCGAACGGCAGCGAGGCGATGATGAGGTGATCCACCGTGCCCGCGGGGATCTCCACCTCCTCGTACGTCCACGGGGTCATGAGCCAGATCACGGGGGCATCGGCGGCGAGGAATTCCGCCTGCATGCGCTCCAGCCCCCCGTTCAGATTCTGGCAGATCAACGTCACGTTTTTTTCCTCCAGCGCCACGGTGTAATCCACGAAGCACTCCTCGATGATCCTGCGGCTGCCGATGAGCATGATGGTCTTGCCCTTGGGGGGATCTTTCAGCGGTGCGGACAGAATCCCCGTTGCGATTTTCAACGGAACCGGGAAGGGCTCGAAGGGCGTTGAACTTTGGATTTGTGCGGAAGGCAAAACCTCCGTGAGCGTTTGGCTGCTCCCCGGCGGGATGAGGAGAGTCACCGGAAATTCCGCATACAGGCAGCTGAAGAGCAACGGTCCCACATGGTCCGGTACGGACTGGATGTACTGGCTGCCGCCCTGCCGCTGTTCGATCCATGCGATGCGGTGTGAGAGCAAATCCGCCGTGAGGATGCGGTCGAGGTGAGCCAGTTGTTCGAGGACGAGCGGGGTAAGGGAAGCGTCCTTGAGGAGAGGAGTCAGTCGCTTGCGGAGCCCTTCCACTTCCTGCGTATTCAGATCGTTGCTCGTGAGGTATCGCACGTCCTGAAAGGCGCGCACGCGCTCGATCCAGATCTGCAGAAGATCGGTGAACTTGGTGAGGACATTGTGTTTCTCCGATGCGGCGCGCAGGTGATCCAGAACGCACTGCCAGCGGAAGGCCTTCGTTGCGGTGTCTTCCAGCATGGAAGTGTCATCGATGATGATATGCGACTTCTTGCCGAGTGCTCCGCGGGCGGGATGTTCGGGAGAGGAAAGGATGGTGAGGAGCTGCTGCTGGTCGATCAGCACGACACCCGGCAGATCTTTGAATTGATCCTGATAGGCGGCGGATTGCTGCGAGCAGGAGAGTTTGCCGAACCAGACGGATCGCTCTTCTCCGAGCAGTGCGAGGTCGCGTTGCACGCGCGGCCGGAACCAGTGCAGTTTGACGGCCAGTGTCGCCTCGTCCGCGGTCCAGGAGTCCTGTGCGAGCAGTTTTTCGCCCGCGGCGGGGTCCAGAAGAAGCGACGGATGGTGGATGACGCGCACTTCATTCTCCGGGAGGCGCAGACGTCGCACGGAAGCCTCCAGATTCTTCACAGCGATCCAGTGGGTGACGGACCGGTCTTTGATCGCGGCTTCCACCACGCCCTGCAGAGCCCGCACATCCAGCGGTTCCTCCACGAGGACGGTTTCCCCTTTCTTCGAGGCCGTAAGGGCCGCCGTAAGGGCTGAGGAGGGTGCGAAGGTTCCGGGCGGGCGGTCATCGGGGAGCGAGAACCACGCGGGATGTTTCGCGGCAGTCGCTTTCTTCGGGAGCGCTTGTGCAAGGAGTTGATATCCCGGCGAACCGGCGGCGAATATTTTCCGCACGTGGGCGAGCAGATCTTCCGGCAGTTCGATGAGACGCTCCCAACACCTCCCGAAGAGTTCCAACGTTGCATTCACATCCCCGAGCGCGCGGTGCACGGGATCGTGCGTGAGTTTCAGAACTTTGCTCACGTAGCCGAGCGAGAAGCTGGCGAGTTCCGGGAAGACGAGTGACGCGAGCATGGAGGTATCCACCCATGCCCGCTCGGAGAGATCGACTCCTTCGCCCTTGAGCATGCGGATGTCGAATCCGACATTCTGCCCCACCACGAGCGTATCGGCGCCGATGTGCTTGGTGATCGTGGAGCGGACATCGTCAAATTTCGGCTGCCCGTCGAGCATCTTCACATCGATGCGCGTGAGCACCTGCACCGTGCGCGGCACTTCTTCCGTGACGGAAATGAGCGTGGAGTATTCATCCGTCCGCTTCCCGTCCTCCACCCTGACCGAGGCAAACTCGATCACACGGTTCACCCGCGGCACAAAGCCCGTGGTCTCCGTGTCGAGGACGACGAATGGAAAAGAAGGGAATTTCATCGGGAAGAGTGTACAGGAACTTCCTCCATTCCCCGCCCTCTTCCTCCCGAAGTGGAAGGGGAGAGCAATTTACAAACACAAACACATACATCCCCCTTCTCTTCCGGAAAAGGAGGGAGGGGGAGAGGAAATCGCAAGGCTATTCCGCCTTCTTCTTCCGCGTCTTCTTGGCGGGCTCCGCTTTGGCTTCCTCGGCGGGGGCGGCTTCGGCAACCGGCGCTTCCGTTGCGGCGGCTTCGGCGGCGGGTGCCTCGGCCGGAGCGGCTTCGGGCACGACGCTCTCCGTCACGGGCGCTCCGTCGGTGAGCTCCGCGAGCTTCGCCTTGAAGGCGGGCAGTTCCTCGTAGTTGTACATGTCGAGCTCAAAGCCGGTCAGTTCCGTCGCGAGGCGGATGTTCTGCCCCTTCTTGCCGATGGCCATGGGACGCTGCGCCTCTTCCACGAAGACGGCGGCGCGCTTCTTGATCTTGCGTCCCTGCTCGTCCATGCGCTCCTGATTGTTCACGATGATCACGGCGGAGATGGAAGCGGGCTGGAGCGAAGTCGAGATGAGTTTGATCGGATCATCGGACCATTCGATCATGTCCACGCGCTCTCCGTTGATTTCTTCCATGACTGCCTGAATACGCACGCCCTTCTGGCCGACGCAGGCGCCGATCGGGTCGATGCGCGGATCGGAAGAAGCCACGGCGACTTTGCTGCGGAAGCCGGCGTCGCGGGCGATGGCGCGGATCAGCACGTCACCGTTGCGGACTTCGGGAATTTCCAGCTCCAACAGTTTGCGAACAAGTCCGGCGTGTGTGCGGGAGATCCGGAGCTGCGGCCCCTTCCCGGTCAGTTCGACTTTGTCGAGGTACACGCGGATGCGCTTGCCGGTGTAGTAGTGCTCGCCGGGGATCTGCTCTCTCCACGGGAGGGAGACGGCCATGCCTTCGATCTCCAGCGTCACCCAGTTGGGTTCCACCTTCGTCACCGTCGCGGTGAGGAGCTCGTTCTCACGATCCTTGAACATCTCGTAGAGACTCTGCTTCTCGGCCTCCTGCAACTTCTGCAGGATAACCTGCTTGGCTGCCTGCGCGGCGATACGGCCGTACCCGACGGGCGTCACATCGATCGTGATTTCGTCGGCCACCTCGGCATCCGGCTTCACTTTGCGGGCGTCCTTCAGGCTGATTTCGAAGTTCTCGTTCTCCACGTCCTCCACGACCTCCTTCACGATGAGGATCGTGGGCATGTCCTTGCCCTCGTCCAGCTCCACGCGGATTTCCTGTTCCTTGTTCCCGAAGTCCTTGCGGTACGCCGTGGCGATCGCCTGCTTCACGGCTTCCAGCACCTGTTCGGGGCTGACGCTCTTTTCGGCGCAGATTTGGTTGATGGCGGCGATGAAGGAGGCGCGCATGACGGAGGGGGGTAAGAAAAGCGACCATTCCAGATTTGGAACAGTCTAACTGAACTACGTTTCTTCTGAGGATATTGTAACGTTTTCCCGTGAAGATACAAGTCGATTGCGGAGGTTCTGCTATGCTTTTCCCGATGATTCTCCTCTGGTTTGCGGCTTTCATGGCGTTCGCTCTCAGCGTCTTTGCGCGCTTCCTCGTGGAGCTTTTCCTGAACAGCCGCATTGCGATCCTCGGCTCATTTGCCGGCTTCGAGCGTTCCTTCAACCATGGCGTCGCCTTCGGGATCACCTTCGCCCCGTCTCTTCAGATGATTTTGATCATCGGCGCCCTCTGCGCCGTCCTCTGGATGGCGGAAAGAGGGGTGCACACACTTACGGAATATGCAGGATTCGGGCTGATCGTCGGCGGGGGGCTTGCGAATATCCTCGATCGTATCGGCGACGGAACCGTGACGGATTTCATTCAGGTGGGCTCATTCCCGGTGTTCAATATCGCGGATTGCTGCATCACGGTGGGGGTCGTTCTGTTGCTGTGGGGGATGATTATTAATGAATGGAGACAATAATGGATAATTGACAATGGAACATGGAAAATTATCAATTATCCATTGTCCATTTTCCATTAACTTTGCTGTCCAGGATCATCTCTTCGGCTATACTGCCGTTCTCATGGATACCCGTTACCGCATACACGGAGGGATCCCTCTTCGTGGCGACGTACTCATCAGCGGCTCCAAGAACGCTGCTCTCCCGCTGATCGCTGCGAGTGTCCTCACAAACGGCGAAACAGTTCTGCATAATGTGCCGCGCCTGCGGGACGTGATTTCGCTTTTGACGATTCTGGAATTTCTCGGAGCGGAGACATCGTTCCAGGCCAATACCGTCCGCATCCGCACGCATAAACTTCAGAACAGACTGATCCCCGCGGAATTCGTCTCCAAGTTGCGCGGATCCATCGTATTGCTGGGGCCGCTCCTCGCGCGCTTCGGCAAAGTGGAGATGGCCTATCCGGGAGGATGCGTTCTCGGCAAGCGCCCCGTCCATGCGCACATCGCGGCGCTGGAGCAACTGGGGGCAAAGGATCTGAGCACCGATGAGATGTTGCATCTGGAAGGCGATCTGAAGCCGGGCCGCGTGATTCTGCCGGAGTTCTCGGTGACGGCGACGGAGAATGCCGTGCTGGCCGCCGCGCTCGTTTCCGGCGAGACCCGCATTGACCTTGCGGCGGCGGAGCCGCATGTGCAGGAGGTGGAGATGCTGGCGCGTGCCATGGGTGCTGATGTGGAGGGCATCGGAACGCATACGGTGCTCGTTCGCGGGACCAGGACACTGCATGCGGTCACACACACCGTCACCTCGGACTATCTGGAAGCGGGCGCCTTCACCATCGCCGCGCTCGTGACGAAGGGCAAGGTGCGTCTGCACGGAGCGGAAAGCGAACATCTGCTCTCCTTTCTTCAGACAATCCGTCGTCTGGGAGGCGTCTGGAAGATCGAGGATGGCGTGCTCTTTGTGGACGGAGAGCTTTCATCGCTCAAATCCATTGAAGTTCGTACGAACATCTTCCCGGGCTTTCCCACGGATCTGCAGGCCACCATGGGAGTCGCCATGACGCAGGCGCAGGGGGTCAGTCGCATCTTTGAGCGTCTCTTTGAGGGGCGCATGGCATATCTCTACGAGCTCGAGAAAATGGGCGCGCATATCGAAATACTCAATGCGCACGAGGCGCTTGTCATCGGTCCGACCGCGCTGCGGGGTCGCACGGTCTCCAGCAACGATATTCGTGCCGGCGCGGCGATGGTACTTGCCGGACTCTGCGCGGAGGGCGAGACGACGATCACGGATGTGCGCTACATTGAGCGCGGGTATGATCGCTTTGACGAGAAACTCCGGTCGCTCGGCGCCGATATCGAAAAGACCGTGGTGGAAGAGGTGAAGAGAGAGAAAGACAGCGAACCCCTTTCCGTTTCGCCTTCAGTCGATTACCATTCCCCTGCTCATGGCAACGATCGTCTCCCTCGGCGGACAGGCACTCCGGTGCACCTTCGGTAAAATGGTCATGGATGTTTTCCCCGCTTCCGCGGGGAAAAGCGTTCCGGAAGGCACCATCGTCCTCCTTGCTCATCCGGAGGAAGTGCCCACGGCGGGCACCATCTCCTGGCCCGGCGAGTACGACTTTAGCGGGGTTTCCGTTCGCGGTTTGGGGCACGAGGACGGACGACAGGTATCGTTCGTGGTGGTGGCGGAAGGAATCCGTTACGCCTTTCTTTCCGCGCCGCTCCACAAGTTCTCCGATTTTGAACTCGGCCTGATCGGTGATATCGATGTTCTCGCCCTTCCCTGCGATGATGTGAAGGCGGTGCAGGAACTTATCGATGCCATTGATCCGCGCGTCCTGATCCCGCTCGCCACCAAGGACGAGAAGGTCTATCAGGAAGTGCTGAAAATCTGCGGAGCGCAGGATAAGGAGGCTGTTGACGAGTACAAGGTGAAGGGGCTGCCTGCGGAGGGGCGCGAGATTGTGATTCTCAAGGCGGGGAAGTAAGGTTGAGGATAGGATTAAGGGATAAGGACAATTCTCGTATTTTGCGTACAGCCAAGTACAATGGAGATACGGTCCCATAGTTCAATGGATAGAACTGCCGCGTCCTAAGCGGTTAATGTAGGTTCGATTCCTACTGGGACCACCATTCGACCCGCTTCGCTCGCCCATGGTCCTCGGCTGCGGCCTCGGGCCATCATTACGCCTGCTTTTGCTTTTTGATGAGCTGTACGAGCAGGATGATGATGGCGGAGCCCATAATGAGGAAGACAGTCGCAAGCAGAACGATCCAGCCAGTCCCGATGCCGGCGGACGAGGCTGAAGCTGGCTCCGAAGAGGTTATCGGCATCAGGAGGACGGAGGAGAGGGAAGAGGCCGAAAGAACGTAGAGAGAAGACGACGATGATTCCGAGGAAGACTCGGAAGAAGAGGATGGGAATCCTTCTTCCATCGTGCAGATACCCGAGCACCCGTCACCATCCACGGTATTCCCGTCATCGCACTGTTCGCCATTCTCGATGGCCCCGTCTCCGCAGGTGTTCGTCGGGACGGCAGGGGAGGATTCGTCGGAGGAGGCG
>JAQWAC010000014.1 GCA_028707875.1 Candidatus Peribacteraceae bacterium
AATGGAGGCTCTGGATTTTCTTCTGGAAGTCGCACCTGCGCTCCTGAAACCGGGGGGACGCTTCGGCGTTCTTTCCTATCACTCTCTTGAGGATCGACGTGTGAAACAGGCATTCCGCACGCTGACGACTCCCGTGAAGAATGAGATGACGGGGGCGGTTGATCGGGAAGCGCCGTTCAATCTCCTTACGAAAAAGGCGATTGTTCCTTCTTCCGAAGAGATCAAAAAAAACCAGCGCGCCCGCAGCGCGAAGTTCCGCGCGATTGTCAGAACATATTCGCTTTCGTGATTTCCTTCTCTCTCTGCTACACTTCCCCGTCAGCGTGTCCGAATTCACTTCCACCACAACGGCTCTCCCCGGTCGCTCCTCGCTTAAGCACATGGTGAATCAGAGCACCGTTCTTCTGATGGTTTCCATCGGATCGTTGATTTTGGCATTGGCGCTCCTGATCCTCTTTCACCAGAACGCCACAGCCACGAAGGGCTACATGCTCAGGAATCTGGAACGCGAGCGGTCACAGTTGCTCTTGGAGGAGGAGATCCTCAATATGCAGGTGGCGGAAGCGCAGGCGCTCCATCGTCTTTCCGAAGACCCGCTCGTGCAGGCGATGATTCCCGCGAGAAATCCCCGTTTTATGGAGCGTGATACGACCGTAGCGGCGAAAATAAAGAAAGATTGATATATATTCAGATAATAACTGCTGGACTGCGCAACCCCCCTTGGATCCCCTAAAGGTCAAAAATATGTTAAAATAGTGAGAAACATGAATACCAACGAGAAAACCCTGGCAGTTCTGCTGTGTGCATTCAGCATCGTCTTCGTATCTGCGATGCAGGTGACGGAACTCAGGGCTGCGACCAGCAGTGCGTCATCCTCGAGTGTGAATTGTGTCGGAAAGCCTTTCGGTTCTCCCGGTTGTCCCACAAAGGTCGGATCGTCTTCCTCCAAATCCTCCATCCCCCCCCACTGCGGCAATGGAATGCTCAATGAGAGCGAGGGCGAGGAATGTGACGCGGGACGATTCAATGGTGTGAGCAACTGCTCCGTTGAATGCAAAAGTCTGTATTGCGGCGACGGGATCGTGACGCCGTACATCGCTGAGGAGTGCGAACCCGATTCGCAGGAGGTATATGCACTTGATGCGCAAAACAAGCTCATCGTTGTGACGGAGTATTCGGAAGGAACATGCGGCAGAATTTGTAAGGCGCCGGTTTGCGATGAGGACGGTGTATGCAAGGGCGGGTGTCAGTGGGGATTCCTTCCCGCGTGCGGGCTCATTCCCGCCGGATCTGGATCCTCATCGGTGGTTACGAGCTCCGTCTCGAGCGGGAGCGGTACCGTGAGCAGCACCGGCAGCCAAACGAGTTCCGTTGTGCATGAAGCCGCGGATTTATGCGGAAATAAAAAAGTGGATACGGGAGAGGAGTGCGACGACGGCAACCAAACGAATGACGATGTCTGCACCAATGAATGCAAGAAGGCGAAGTGCGGCGATGCGATCATTCAGGACGGAGAGGAGTGCGACGACGGCAATAAGACGAACGATGATTCATGCACGAATCTGTGCAAGAAACCAAAGTGCGGGGATGCAATCCTGCAGTCCGGCGAGGAATGTGACGACGGGAACCGCGTGAACACCGATGAGTGCCCCAATGACTGCAAGCTTGCCGTTTGTGGTGACGGAACGGTCGACGGGCATGAGCAGTGCGACGACGGGAACTACGTGAACACCGATGAATGTCCCAATAATTGCAAGCTGCCGGTTTGCGGCAACAGCATTCGTGAGGGGCTGGAGGAATGTGACGACGGGAACCGCAGTGACTTCGATGAATGTACACATGAGTGCAAGCTGCCGGTTTGCGGCAACAACGTCCGGGAAGGGCGCGAGGAATGCGACGACGGCAACAAGGTGAATGCCGATGCCTGTTCCAATACCTGCGTTCTTCCGCAGTGCGGTGACGGAGTGGTCCAGAAGGGGGAGGAGTGCGACGACGGGAATGACATCGATAATGATGCTTGTTCGGACAGTTGCATGAAGCCGAAATGCGGCGACTCCGTCGTCCAGAAGGGCGAGGAGTGTGACGACGGGAACAATGAAAAGGACGATGAATGCTCAAATACATGCAAAAAAGCAAAATGCGGCGACAAAATCGTTCAAACCGGAGAGGAATGCGACGACGGCAACAAGGTGAATACCGACGACTGTCCCAATGATTGCAAATCACCGGTCTGCGGAGACAAGGTTGTCGAAGGCAAGGAACAGTGTGACGACGGAAATCAGGTCAATACCGATTCCTGCCCGAACACCTGCAGTCTGGCCGTGTGCGGAAACGGAACCGTTGAGTCAGGCGAACAATGCGACGACGGGAACCAGACTCCCGGCGACGGCTGCAGCAGGACATGCAAGATCGAGCAATGCGGCAACGGTATTCTTGATCCCGGGGAACTGTGTGACACCGGGGCCGCAAACTCCGATCAGCAGCCCGATGCCTGCCGCACTTCGTGCAAGCGCGCATTCTGCGGCGACGGGGTGACGGATACGGACGAAGAGTGCGACGGGACCGATCGTTGCACGCCTGCATGCCAGCAAATGTCCTTTTTGAAGGCGAATGCGGCCATGATTGCGGGGGCGATTGCCGCCATTTTCATTATTGCCTTGAGTGTCGGTATTTTCCTGCGCAAGAAGATTCTCGGACTCTTCAAATCTTCCAAGAAAAAGGAAGATAAATCTGTCGCTGCCGCCGCCTCCTTGGATGATATCCCGCTTGATGAGTTGGAAATGCCGTGGCATAAGTGGGATAAGTAAAGCGTGAAAGGAAACCTCATCGGTTTCCTCTCACGAGCTCTCCTTCCCTTTAGGATGTGTGGCTCCAGACAGGCGGAGCCTGTCTTCGCCACAGATTTGTTTTGATTCTTCGCGCGGAGACTCACTTTCCCATCGTATGGGAGAGGGCAGGGGTAATGGGAAATAATTGGAGCCTGTCTTCGCGACAACAATTATTCAATTTCTTCGAAATGTGAATCCCGACTTCGCCACTGACAATTTTGATTCTCGCTGGAATGACAGAGGAAGCAGATCAAACTGCCCTCTCCCGATGGGAGAGGGTTAGGGAGAGGGGTTTATCAATTATTCTACGGGATGTCCCGCATTTGGACGGTGCTGACGGGGGCATCTTTGGCCTGCGTGTCGGAGAGGAGAACGGCGTGCATGCCATGATCCGCAAGGCCCGCCTCTTTTGCAGCTTGCATGCCGGCGTTCACCGTTCCCTCCGGAGTGGTGAACGGGACGATCAACGGGAAGACGCCGTACAGTAGGCCGAGTTTGCGCTTGGTGCGTTTCTCGGGGGTGCAGGCGATGACAGGGATGGTCGGTCGGAAGCGGGTGACGTCTCTTGCAGTGCGCCCCGTTCTCGTGAAGGCGAAGATGACATCGGCGTTCGTGGATTGTGCCAGAGAGACGGCGGCTTCGGCGCGCGCTTCGCGGTCGTTATGGACTGCACCGTCATAGCGGCGCTTCAGTCTGGCTTCACGCGCTTCCGTCCGGCGGAGAATGCGGTCCATGGTTTCCACGCATTTCACCGGATAGCGTCCGTTTGCTGTTTCGCCGGAGAGCATCGTCGCATCCGCACGCGTCATGGCGGCATGGGAGACATCCGTGGCTTCCGCGCGGGTGGGGAGGGGATTGGTGATCATGCTCTCCAGCATCTGGGTCGCGACGATCACGGGCTTCCCCGCATCGCGGCAGCGGGCGACGATTTCATCCTGGAAAGCGGGCAGTTCCTCGATGGGGATTTCCGTTCCCAGATCCCCGCGAGCCACCATGATGCCATCCGATACGGTGATGATGTCCCCGAGGTTGTCCGCCACGGCGCGGCGCGTCTCAATCTTGGTGATGATCTGCACGTCGCTCTTCTTCTCGTTGAGGAACTTACGGAGCGCCTGCACTTCCTCGGCGTTGCGGATGAAGGAGAGTGCGATGAAGTCAATGCCGCGCTCCACGCCGTACGCGATGTCGTCCCAGTCCTTCTTGGTGATGGAGGGGAGGTTAATGTCCGCACCGGGAAGATTGACGTGTCGGCGGGACCCGATGGAGCCGCCATCCAACGCTTTTGCGATGACGGATCCGTTCTTTTCGACGGAGAGAAGTTCGAAGGACTGCTGGCCGTTATCGAGAATGATCTGTTCGGCACCACGCACGTCTTTGGCGAATCCGTCGTAGTTCACTTCGATGACAGGACGCTTCTCTCCCGTGACGGGTGTTGAGGAAAAAACAACTTCATCTCCTTCCTTGATGACAACGGGGACGGCGACGACGCCCGTGCGGATGGCGGACCCGCGTGTGTCCATGAGAATGGGGAGGGTGTACCCGTCCTCATTCAGCTTCTGCAGGAGATCGATCTTGCGGGCGAGATCCTCACGCGTCCCGTGCGAGAGATTGAGTCTTGCGACGTTCATTCCCGCTTTGATGAGGGCAAGCACCTGTTCCTCCGTATCACTGGAAGGTCCGAGCGTGCAGACGATCTTCGTGAGGCGTGCGCGGGCGGGGGCGGAGTCTTTCATGGTGAAGTAGCGGCATCATAGCGAAGGAGTCCCAATACTCAAAAAAACTCTCCGCGATTGGCGGAGAGTTTCTCCTCCTGAAGATTCTTCGGGTCTAGTAGTAGTACATTTGGTCGTCGTAGTACGGATCCAGGTAGCGTCGGTAGGGGGAACGGGAAGTCGTGCGGCGAATGCTCCATGACGAGGAACGATAGGTGTTGTTGTAGCGACCATAGTCATAGTTTGAACGGTATCCGTCGTCGTAATTATCATAGTAATAATCATTGTTGTAGTTGTTGTAGTAAGAGTCATTGCAGTTGTAATTGTAGCGATAATCGCAGTAGTCGTTTCGATAGGTGGAGCGTCTCTGGTATCCGTCACAGGTGTACTCCATGCATGATCCGTTCGGTGAGGCGTACAGGCATGTGCAGTCGTAGGTATAGTTTTGTGACGCGTACGCTGCCGGTGCGAGGCAGAGGAGAGAGAAAGTTGCGCCGGCGGAGAGGAGGAATTTCTTCATAGGGGAGAGGAGAAAAGGGGGTCAGTTTCCCCGAAAATGGGGTGAAACGTCAAGGCTGTATGGTGGACACTTTTTGAATAATGACTCTAAATATATATAATTTGCGGAGAATCAGTCTCCGAAGATATTAAAATCGACCTGAAGGGGGCCCCAGCCACCGGAGGACGAAGCGGTTGTCGTGTTCCGGCCGGCCGGAATGACACTCGTATCGGTCCATGCGGCCCCCTGATAGATCGACAGATCGCCGCCCTGTTGCCAGAGGGAGAGTTCGTAATCGGTGAGTGCGGCATCAAGCTCGTGAATTTCGGCATCCTCCCGCAGATCGAATCTTTTTTTCTTCTGGTCGTGGCTCTTCTTGAGGAGATCGCGGATCTTCTTTGCGGCCTCCAGTTCTCCACGCTGCTTCTGTGCCTCTTCCGCCATCTCTTTCGTCTTTTCCAGTTCCTTGATGCGCAGCTGCTTCGCTTCGATCCGGTATTCGAATTGGAGATCCGCATCCTTCCATGCGTAATCTTCCTCGTTGCGGAGGGATTCGTAATGCGATTTGGTTGATTGCCGCTGCCGGTCGAGTGACTCCTTGTAGGTGTCCACCTGCTGCCTGATCGATGTTTTTCGCCGGTCCTGAATACACCGCTGGTACTCCGCCCCGCTCCCTTTCTTCTGTTGGATTTCCTCGCATGTTTGTGCGGCAAGAGCGGCGCTCACGCTGAGGAGCGAGAGAAGGGTAAAGCCTGCGATCAACGGACGTACGATGCGCAAAGGAGCGGGGTTGTACCACCACCGTTCAAATCGGGGAAGCACACAGTGCTGACGGGATGTCATACTTATGTTCTGCATTTATTATTTTTTATGGTGTTTTCCCTTTCCGGAACGGTTCCTCCATGCGGCTGAAGTGCGCGCGGGCCTGTTCCCTCAGTCTCGAGATGGAGTCGTATTTCTTCGCGATCTGTGGGGTGAAATGAATGCGCACCACCGTATCTTGCGCCTGCAGGATCAGGCTTCCGTAGCCGAAGACATTTTGCACGATTCCATGCTGGTGCTTGTCGATGTCCTGCAGCACCCAGAGATCGGTCGATTCGTGATCGTCGAGCGTGAGGAGCGTTTTCTTGATGCGATGGACCTTCTTGTCCGTCACGACGATGACATTGAGAAGGTACTGATAGAAGCGACCGAGGAATTCGAAATGTGCGAGGAGAAAAAAGACTGTGAGGAGAATCAGGATGGTCTGCCTCGTGAGGGCGTCGTCGAAGCCCGTCGTGGAGATCATGGTGATGCCGACGGCAAAGAGGAGGATGTTCCAGACGATCAGCCGGAAGACCGGCCAGAACAGACGGATCCAGTGCTGGTGATAGTAGAACTGGAAGGATTCTTCTCGGTCCTTGCCCTGAAACGGGAGACTGGCCGACGGATCATCGTGCATCATCATGGCCAGAGAAGAAGGTGGCTCACCACGATGACGGCAATGAGCAGCAGCGTGTGAAGCAGCGCAAAGATGCGCATGCGTCCGATGGTGAAGAGGTGAAAGATGGTCCGGTCGCTGAAGGCCGTCGGGAGAGAGATCTCTGTGAACTTCCGGCGGAAGAGCACCCACATGAACCATTCGAGGATCACGATCAGGAGCACCCACGAGCCGATGGCGATGAAGAGAGACGGCATACGCAACCATGTATTCTCCGAGATCGGCGTTGATATGTCAAAATGATCATATTTTTTGCTGCGTTTCGTTCTTCAAGGGGCAACTATGCAAATGAATATCGCGAAGTCGGGCTTTGCCCGACTGGAGCGATTCCTCTAAGGGAAAAGACCTGTGGTGAGCTTGTCGAACCAGAGTTCATGGCACGTCGTTCGCGAACGACAGTGCCATGAGAGAAAAACCGTAGGTTTGTCTCTCATGCTATACGGTCATAATTTCCGCTTCCTTCTTCTTCTTCAGATCCTCGATTTGCGTGTTCGCTTTCTCGACGAGCTTCTGGAGTTCCTCCTGCTGCGAGTAGCGCGCATCCTCGTCCTTCTCCTCCGTCTTGATCATATCCAGAACCACCTGCCGCTGCTGACGAACGGAAATCTTGGCCTCCTCCGACAGCTTGTTGACGATCTTTGAAAGGTCCCTGCGTCTGTCTTCCGTCATCGGGGGGAGATTCAGGCGGATGACATGCCCGTCGTTCACGGGATTGCAGCCGAGGTTCGCCGCCTGCAAAGCTTTCTCGATATTCGTCATGACGGACTTGTCCCATGCCTGAATGACGATCGTCTTGGCGTCCTGCACGTTGATGCCCGCGAGAGTCCGGAGTTGCTGGCGGTGACCGTATGCCTCCACTTCCACGTGTTCCACAAGCGCGGCGTTCGCGCGTCCCGTCTGGAGCTTGCTGAATTCCGCAAGAAGGAACTTCACAACCTTATCGGTCTCGGATGCGAAAGAAGCCAGTCTCGGATGCACCATAGGAAGTAAGGGGAAATGGATAATGGAAGATTATTGGTGGACCAACGTGCCGATCTTCTCACCCAGTGCGGCTTTGAGCAAGTTTCCTTCTTTGCCGAAGTTGAAGACGCGGATGGGCAGGTTCTGGTCGGCGCAGAGACTGAAGGCCGCCTGATCCATCACGTTCAGATGCTGTTCGATGGCCTGTTGATACGTGAGTTCTTCGTAGAGCTTGGCGCTGCGTGATTTCCTGGGGTCTTTGTCGTACACGCCGTTCACATTCGTGGCTTTCAGGAGGATATCGCAATTGAGTTCGAGTGCACGCAGGGCGGCGGCGGAGTCCGTGGTGAAGAAGGGATTGCCCGTTCCTCCGGCGCAGATGACGATGCGGTTCTTCTCCAGATGACGGACGGCGCGGCGGCGGATGTACGGCTCGGCGAGCTGCGGGATATCGACGGAGGAGAGGACGCGGGTGTAGCAGCCCAGTGATTCCAGTGCGGATTGCAGCGCCACCGAGTTCATGACCGTGGCGAGCATGCCCATCGCATCGCTGCTGGTTCGCTCGATGCCGCTCTCTTTGGTGTCGCGGTAGCGCCAGATGTTCCCGCCGCCGATGACGATCGCTATCTGGATCTTCTTATCCGCGACTTCCTTGATGCGCTTGGCGATTTTCTGCAGCGTGGAGTGATGTATGCCAAATCCCTTGTCTCCGGCCAACGCCTCGCCGGAGATCTTGAGCATGATTCTGTTGTACTTCATCAAGGCCACAGTGTACTGCAGGGAGGGGGGCTGAAGGAAGAGAAATTCTCTGGTATAATTTGCTCAACAGCTTGTCACCCCGAGCGGAGACGAGGGGTGGCAGAATCAAAGAAGCCGTTGTCATGGTTCGTCTCCGCTCACCATGACAACATGTTCGTTCCTTTCCCCGCCGTGCCCCCGTAGCTCAGTGGCCCAGCCCCGCGCATGCGGGGCGTCATAAAGGAACACTGCGCTCCGCGTCCGACCTTTTCCATCACCAACCGTGCCCCCGTAGCTCAGTGGATAGAGCAGTGGGTTTCTAACCCATTGGCCGTAGGTTCGATTCCTACCGGGGGTACCAAAGAACATGGAAGGAAGCCATGCCGGTTTCCTCCCATGAGCCCTCTTTCCCTTCAAGGTGTCGCTCCAGACAGGCGGAGCCTGTCTTCGCGATCGTTTTTTGATACACTCCGTTCGTATGGTCCGTATCGCCGTCCTCTCCTTTCCCGGCAACAACTGTGAAGTCGAATCGCTTCGCGCGATCAAGAATGCCGGAATGGAAGCTGTGTTCTTCAAGTGGAATGACAGCAGGGAGAAGCTCCGGAACATTGACGGGTACTTCGTGCCCGGCGGCTTCAGCTACGAGGACCGCGGGCGGTCCGGCATGGTGGCCGCACGTGATCCGCTGCTGCAGTTCCTGCATGAAGAGTCGACTCGGGGGAAGGTGATCATCGGCAACTGCAACGGCGCGCAGATCCTCGTGGAGAGCGGCCTCATTCCGCTGGATCACGGACTCAGCATGTGTCTGGCGCGCAACGCACTCGGGGATGAAGCCGTGGGGTTTATCAATGAGTGGGTGTGGATTACGCCGACGTGCAAGCGCGACCGGTGTGCGACTTCGGATTGGGAAGGTGCGATGCACCTGCCGATTGCGCATGGAGAGGGGCGCTTCACCACCAAGGACAAGGATGTCTGGAAGGAGCTGAAGAAGAATGACCAGCTGGCGTTCTCCTACTGCGATGAATCGGGCAAGGTCTCCGAGGATCCTCTGGTGACGCCGAACGGTTCAACCTACGCCATTGCGGGTCTCTGCAATCCTGCGGGGAACGTGGTTGCGCTGATGCCGCATCCGGAGCGCACGTCAAACGGGGATCCGTACTTTGCCTCCGTGAAGCGGTGGATCGAAGCGAAGAGGGGAGGAAGGGCAGAAAAGGAAGAAATGGCAGGAAGGTCGGCGAATGAGTGGAAAATTGCCGAACGGAAACCAAGGCCCGTGGAAATCTTCGTCGGGACGATCATCACGAACAACGAGGAGCGTACGGTGGAGCAGGCGGCGCATCGGCTCGTTCCCGCACTGAAGCTCACGCAGCTCAAGTATCTTGCTCCCGCAACCAAAACACCGGAGAGCATTCTGACGCATCTTGCGCTCTTCAATCCGAACAAGGAGACGGCCGTCGTGCGGAAGGGCTCAGATTTCTTCAAGTGGGACAGTGATGCGAAGAAGCTGCAGCCTCTCAAAGGTTCCCCGATGCAGGGAGCTGTCGCCTTCCTGCGTCGCGATGAGCCGGATACCGGAGCCCATGCGTTGGGGAAGGGGAGTGAGACGGGGGTTGCCTACCTCTGCCGCGGAGTTTCCGGGATGGATTTGCAGAAGCGTGACGTGCTTGAGATCTTCTGCAATCCGCATGCGGGGACGTTGGAGAAGATGACCTGAAGAATCCCATGACACCTTATGCCCAGAAAAATTATCCTCCTCGCGCATAACATCCGCTCCCTTTGGAACGTGGGATCCTTCTTCCGCACGGCGGATTCCTTCGGTGTGGAGAAAATCTTTCTGACTGGTTACACGGCTCTGCCGCCGCGACGCGAAATTTCCAAAACCGCACTCGGAGCGGAAGAGTTTGTTCCGTGGGAGCAACAGGATGATCCGGCGAAGGTCATTGCGAAGCTGAAGAAACAGGGCTGGACGATTGTGGCGCTGGAGCAGGCGAAGAAGGCCGTTGATCTTGCGACGTATCAGCCGCCCTCCAGGGTCTGCCTGATCGTCGGGCATGAGGTGCTCGGGGTGCCGAAGGAACTCCTCGCACTGTGCGAGGACATCGTGCACATTCCGATGCACGGCAAAAAAGAGTCGCTCAACGTGGCGGTGGCGGCGGGGATTGCCCTGCACCGCCTGCGTCAGTGACGGGCTCCTTTCACCGGATTTTCATCCACTTGCTCCACTTGGTGGAGAGCAGCGCTCCGAAGGCGAAGAGGACTGCCGTCGTGCAGGAGATCCATCCGATCACCGGAATGAGTCCCACGATCTTCAACACGATGTAGATGAGGACTGCCGACAGGAAGACCGACACCTTGCCCCATTCCTTCTTGCGGCTGAGGGAGAAGGACTCCGCCAGCACGAGGGCGGCGAGAGGTTTGGCGAAGACAAAGGAGAACGCGTACACCGCGAGGATCAAAAACCCGACGGGCGCCCCGATGATCGAGATGAAGAAGATCAGGGCGGCGATGGGCATCACGGCGAAGAAGAGAAATCCGTAGAGAAGACAGGTCCACGGCTTCTTCAGGAGGAGTTTTCCGCTCTCCGGGAAGAAGCTCTTCGTCAGGAGCATCAGGAGCAGGATCACGAATGCCGCGGAGAGGAGCAGGAAGCCTCCGATGCCGACGACGGCAGCCGCGAAGCCTGCGGTTGCCTCTTTCTTCGAGAATTTCTCCTCGAATAGCTTGCTCATGAGCGCCGGGTCGAGAGTGATGGTGCCTTTGACCTGAGCGGAGGTGAGTGACGGCTCCGTTGCCGGCATCCAGTAGCGCACATCCTTCATGATTTTGGCGGTCTTCTCGATGGAGATCCTCTTCCCCACGAAGATGGACGAGCCGTCGATGGAACCGTTCACGGTGATCTTTTCCGCGCGCACATCGACATCACCCTTCACCAACCCCGAAACGTTTGCCTGCCCGCCTCGGACGAGGACGTTTCCGAGGACCGTTCCTGCAATCGTCACATCTCCTCCCGCCACGATCACGTCACCTTTCACCGTTGATTCACTCCCCACCATCACAGAACCTCCCGCGACGACCAGATCACCCTGAACGGTGTTCCGGACAAGAACATTGCCTCCCACCGCCCGGAGATCCTGTGAGGATCCTTCCAGAATCAATGTCCCTCCCGCCGCCAGAACATCCTGACCCACCTTCGAATTCACAAGGACGGTGCCTCCCGCAACGAAGAGATCGCCGTTCACCGGATTGTCGATGTTTACCTGTCCTCCCGCCAGATACGCATTGTCTTTGATGGGAGTTGTCACTTTCAGGTTCTCGTTCGCCATCATGGTTGCGGCGATGGCCGGAACCGCAACGAGCGTCAGAAGAGAACCGAGGACGAGAGAGGGGAGAGCGCGTCGCATGGGAGAGTGGGGGAACGGATTATCGGCGATTGTACCGCTCTTCGGAACAATGTCACTTGTTCGGAGTCGGGAAACGGAGCGGGATAACGGAGCGTCAGAGCGACTGTGCAACTCCTTCGCATCGTGGTGCGACGCTTGTTTCACGGAAGGGCTGTGCAATACTATTGACCCGCACTATGCCGATCGAACTTTCGAGCGCCGAAATCAGTCTTGCCGAGAAGCTCTCGGAGCATGTCAAAGATGCGTGTGTGTTGGTGGGGCTCAAGTGCCAGAAGGTCGAACCGAAGCACTTCTATCTGACGGTGCACCGCTACTACGGCCGCATACAGGGGATGACTGCCGAGGCGGACCGCTGCATTGACTGGTGCATGAGCAAAGGGAAGCTCGTCTTCAATGCGCAGCGGTTCAGCAACTGGTGCGCCAAGAAGGCGCAGTGGGACAAGGAAGAACAGCTCAAGAACATGGAAAAGGAGAAGTTACAGTCGGGCACCGTGTATCAGAAGGCCGACTACGCGCGGAGGTTTTAGCATGGGATGGCCACTCACTACGTTCGGGATTTTTGGGGCAGTTCGACTTCGCTGCGCTCCGCTCACTGTCATTCGGTTTCGCTCGCGAAAGTGGCCGGAGCCCTGAAGGGGCGACGACCATGAGCGAGGCCCTAAAGGGCCGAGTCGAATGGTCGGGACGGCGGGACTCGAACTCGCGACCTCCTGCTCCCAAAGCAGGCGCTCTAGCCAACTGAGCTACGTCCCGATGAACATCATGATTGTACCAAAGAACATTAAAGGACGAAGCCAACTGCCTGCCTCGCCGTAGCTCTTAAAGGAGCGGAGGCGGGAGCTACGTCCCGAAGATTTACGCAGATCATAGGGCAAGGGCTGGCTTGTAGCCATAGGAGGAATTTCGGGGAATTTTTTGACGTATGAGACGAAATTTGTTTAAATATGGCCATGAGTGAAAAACGAGACGGTCTTGGCATACCGGATGACCCGCGATTTCTTCTTCCGAAGGACCGCGGCGAAATAACTGATGCGACGCAGGATGGCCCTCTTCCGGTCGGCGAATTCGGCTGGCCCGCCGGGAAGGCCGGACGCATCGCCCGTGCGCGTGCGATGATACGCCGCGTGTGTGCGGAGGGAACGGGAGAGTAATCGCAAAAGGTAATGAGAGGCTTCAGCATTGTCGAGAAGCGGGTCCGTTGAACCACTTCGCGAACTTTCTTTTGTTTTGGGCAACTGAAAAATGCGGGGGAACGGTCGTTCGGATTTCCATGTGCTGTCCTGTGTCAATTCGTCATGTGACACTGCGGTCACTCTTTTATTTCATTCCTATTTCACGACATGGTTCCTCTCTCTCAACCACGTTCCAGTCCGGAGGCAGTTCCTTCGCCTGACGATCGTCCGTATGCGGAACGTTCGGAACTCGGAAGGCGTCTTTCCGTGGGGTACCGGTTAAGGTTCGCGCAAGTCGTTGATGACGGAGAAAATCTGATCACTCTTGGAAAGTCGAACGGATATGCCCCGAAGCAGCTTGGTATGGGGGATTGAAAACGGCATGACTGCGGGGTTGTGCGCGGAGGGGCGGGACGCGCTATACTTACCTCCGTCACTTTTCCCCTCATTCCCATGGCTTTCCGCATGAAGACCGTACTGGCGCTCCTCGTCGGGTTTCTCTTTCTGATCGCTCTCTGGGTCTGGTCGGGTTATAACAGCCTCGTTACGATGCAGGAGACCGTGAAGAATTCCTGGGCGCAGGTGGAGACGACCTATCAGCGACGTGTGGATCTGATCCCGAATCTGGTGAATACGGTGAAGGGTGCCGCGAACTTCGAGCAGTCGACGTTGCAGGCTGTCACCGAGGCCCGCACGAAGTGGATGGCGGCACCGGACCGCGCTTCCAAATTGGAGGCGGCGCAAGGAGCGGAGTCGGCCATTGCGCGGCTCCTCGTCACCATGGAGGCCTACCCGCAGCTCAAGGCGACACAGGCATTCACTGATCTGATGGCGCAATTGGAGGGAACCGAGAACCGGATCAATGTGGCCCGTCGCGACTACAACGATGCGGTGATGAAGTACAACGTCGGCGTTCGACGCTTCCCCCGCAATGTTCTCGCGGGGTTCTTCGGCTTCGATCAGGAGAAACCATTTGAAGCCGCACCCGGGAGTGAGAATGCCCCGACGGTCGACTTTGGCACCACCAAATGAGCATGGCCCGCTCTCTGTGCTCTCCGGCACCCCTGAGAACCGCGACAATTGTGACGTTGTTCACCCTCGCATTGATGCCGGTTGCCGCATTCGCCTTTGATGTTCCGCCGAATGACGGTTTCGTGACGGATACGGCGGGGATTCTCAAGGAAGAAGATCGTGTGGGCATTTCCAAAGTACTTCAGGATTATCAGACGAGTACGAGCAACGAAATTGCGGTGCTCATTGTAAAATCGTTGAACGGAGAGTCGATTGCCGATGCTGCGGTGGATGTGCTTCGCAAGTGGGGGGTTGGAACGAAAGAGAAGAGCAATGGGATTCTTCTTCTGATTGCCTACGATGATCATAAGATTTTTCTTACGACGGGGTACGGCCTTGAAGGGGTGGTTCCGGATATCGTGACGAAAGGAATCATCGATCAGGAAATGACACCGCTTTTCCGAAAAGGAGATTATGCGGGAGGTATTCGTGCCGCCATAGAAGCTCTGATGAAGCACATTGGGGGAGAATATAAAGCGGATCGGTACACGAATGCGTCTTCCGATGGCGGAGGACCGTGGGCTTTCCTCTTCTTCGCAGGGATTATCATTTTTCAGGCAGTCGTCTCCTTCCTCGGACAAACGAAGTCGTGGTGGCTGGGTGGCGTGCTCGGAGCCATTGTCGGGTTCTTTCTTGCACTCATCTTCACGTGGTGGTGGAGCGTTCCGCTCTTGGTGTTCGTCGGACTGCTGATCGATTATATCGCTTCAAAAACGTATAAACCGGGAAAGCGTCGACGTGGCGGCGGAGGCGGCGGAATGTGGTTGGGCGGCGGGGGATTCGGTGGGGGCGGAGGGGGGGGATTCAGGGGGTTTGGTGGCGGATCCGGCGGCGGAGGAGGAGCGGGCGGAAGTTGGTGATCGCAATGTCAGAGTCCTGATATTCCGATACTCAGATATTCTGATATTCCGATTATTTTCGTTTCTTCTTCCTCATCCACGCCCATCCCGCCGCTCCTCCCATGGCGAGGAGGCTCAGGGCCGCGGGGCCCGTATTACTCATCAAACCTTCGTTGCGGAGGGAGGAGGGCGTTAACGGAGAGAGTGTGACGTAGCCGGCCGACGAGAATATGGACGGAGGTGATGCAGCTTGGGAGGAGGCGGTGCCGGCCATGACGGATGAGAGCGCGGATGAAGAGACAGCTGCCGCACTCTCGCTCTGTTGTTGCAGGGTCATCGAGAGAGAAGATCCTGCTGCAAAGGCACTCGCCGATTCTTCGCTGCCTGGGACGGAACCGGCCGAATGCAATCCTTCGACGGAAGAAGAGGAAAAAGAAGAGTAGGTCATCCCTGAGGCGGAAGAAGTTCTCACGATAATCGCCCCGGTGGGGCTCGCAACTTCCCTGCGGCACTGCGCGTCGCAACCGTCACCGGAAACAAGATTGCCGTCATCGCACTGCTCCCCCATAAGAATCAATGCGTCACCGCAAAACTCGCTCAAGCATTGATCATTGCATCCGTCTCCGTTCCTGTTGTTTCCGTCATCACACTGTTCGCCCGAATCCGTAATGCCGTCGCCGCAGCGGGGGAAGGTGCAGTCGAAGCGGCATGCATCGGGGATGTTTTCATTCTTCAACCCGGCGTCGCATTCTTCGCCGGCATCAGGAACGCCGTCCCCGCACTGTTGAGTGAGCGTGATGGTGAGTTTGTTTTCCCGCAAACATGCGGCGTTACAACCGTCTCCGCTGGCCATATTCCCGTCATCGCATTCTTCATTGGAATCCTTGATGTTGTCGCCGCAGGTGGGTTTGAAACAATTCAGACGGCAGGCATCGGGGACATTCGCATTGTTCGCCCCCGCATCGCACTGTTCGCCTTCATCGACAAAGCCGTTCCCGCAGCGGGCAAGCGAAGATACTTCCCCTCTGTCTTCTTTGGCACATCGCGCCGAGCATCCGTCCCCGTCCAGACCATTGCCGTCATCGCACTCCTCGCTCCGATCCATCACCCCGTCTCCGCAGAAAGGAAGGTGACAATCCGTCCTGCAGCTGTTTGGGACGTTGTCGGAATTGGAGGGACCCGCGTCGCAGGTCTCTCCGAGGTCGGTATCGATGACGTTGTCCCCGCAGGACGGCCGTTTGCATGTGAGGCGGCAGGCATTGGGGAGACGATCCGAGTTACCGAGACCGTCGTCGCACTCCTCTTTCAAATTAATATCGACGACTCCGTCTCCGCAGCGCGCGCGCGTGCAATCCAGGCGGCAGCGATCGGAAACGGCATCGGAATTCATGGGGCCGCTGTCGCACTGTTCATCGGCTTCCTTCACGCCGTTGCCGCAGATGCGGTTGATCGAGCAGACTTCGCAGGGGACTTTTCTCCCGCAGAGCGTCTGCCAGTTGTACTT
This sequence comes from Candidatus Peribacteraceae bacterium, assembly GCA_028707875.1. Lineage (GTDB taxonomy): Bacteria > Patescibacteriota > Gracilibacteria > Peribacterales > Peribacteraceae > JAQWAC01. Next base: position 16,205 of record JAQWAC010000014.1, read on the forward strand.
GCGGTGGATGGGGCTCTCGTAGGTGGATTCGAATGCAATTTTCGCATCCGCGCCGGGTAGTGTTTCCAGTTCCTTCAGACGCAGCACGAATTTCTTCAGTTCTTCCGGAGTCGCTTCCTTCTGGTAGGTGATGATTTCGTCCAGACAACAGTACACCAGCTTCTTTCCGGTGACGGGATCCGGTTTCACCGTCGCGCAGGATCCGGGTTCGATGGGAATGGCCGCGCCGAGACTTGCGGCGGCTGAGGATGCCGGCAGGGAAAGACTCGAGCTGCTGTTCACGAGCGATCCGGTTGCAGATGAGCCGGTCTCCGAGGAAGAAGAGGAATCACTGCTTAACGAGGAACCGGTGGCCGAAGACACCGAGCTCTACTCCGGAGCAACCTGCGCCGTATAACGCCGTTGGCCCCGTTGTATGCTCCATGTGAGCGTTATGACGAATACCGCGAGTGCCGGAAGGATGAGACGCCGGAGCATGGGGACTTCCTGTGGCATACTTTGAAGCCAGTGTACCACACCGATGTTTGGGAAGGGGTCATGGTTTCTGCTAGTCTCTGCTCATGCGTAAGCGTCTGCGTGCCCTCTTCACCCAGGATCGCATTCTCGGCGGAGCTTTCATTCTGGCCATCACTCAGATTGCCGCTTCCGTGGCGGGTCTGGTGCGCGACCGTCTGCTCGCCCAAACGTTTCCGGGGCTGGATACCGTGGACGTATACATCGCGGCTTTCCGTCCGAGCGATCTGCTGTTTCAGATCTTCATCATGGCGGGCTTCTCCGCGACGTTCGTCCCGCTGCTCGCGCGATACCATGCCGAGCGCAATACGAAACAGATGTCCGATCTTCTGAACGGAGTTGTGGCCGTTGCCGCCGTCGTCTTCGGGGCCATCGCGCTCGTCCTGGGATTGAACTTCCGTTCCCTTGCTCCTTTTCTTACGCAGTTTCAGGGATCGAGTCTGGAACTCTACATTCAATTTTCCCGCATCGCTCTTCTCACTAATTTTCTCTTCATCTTCGGGAATGCGTACGGCCAGTATCTCAATACCGTCCAGAAGTACTGGGTCTACGGGATCACGCCCGTGCTCTATACCGTCGGGACGATTCTCGGGACGGTTTTTCTGACCCCGTTCATCGGACCTTACGGGCCGATTGTCGGCACGTTCATCGGCGCGGCTGTCTATACGCTCTATCGTCTTGTTTCCATCATGCTCACCGGTTATCGTCTTGCATGGAGATGGTGGCATCGGGACCTTTCGGAGATGGGGCTCCTGATGATCCCGCGGATGCTTGCCCTCGGAGCTTTGCAGCTGGAACTCCTCCTCTTCGACCGGATCGCATCCGGACTCCCCGCAGGCTCCGTCACGCTCAATGCGTTTGCGCGCAACTTCCAGTCCGTCGTTGTCGGCGTGACGGGGTTGGCACTCGCACTCTCCCTCTTCTCGCCGCTGAGTCAGGCGGCCTCACAACACGACTGGAAGCGCTTCCGGCTGTACCTTCGCAAGGGAATTCTGTTTATGCTTCTCTTCACGATTCCCGGCGGCATTGCGCTTGTTCTTTGCACGCCTGTCGCACTCTGGCTCATTCATCTTGCGCCCGTCTATGCGGGCGCCTTTTTCTTCTGTCTGGTGTTGTACGCCATCAGCATTCCTTTTGAGAGTCTGAACCACCTCTTCACGCGGGCGTTCTTTGCTGCCAAGCATACCACCATTCCCGCCATTCTTACGGTGGTGAACGGGTTGCTGGCCATCGCGCTCTCGTGGTACCTCGCCCCGCGTTTCGGCATCTTCAGCATTGCGCTCGGCTACACGATCGGACACGTGGCGGAAATGATCGGGCTCATCTTCTTCCTGCCGGGGGAGGGTAAGGCGAGGAGAACGGAGTTCTGATGCATGACGAAGTATGACGAATATGGTAAAATGATGATGTGGGAAATGACAAACAACCTCTTCGGGACACTCCGGAAATCCGGCCTGCGATTCCTGCTGTGCGGATTGATTCGAAGGAGCACGATGTCCGTCATCAAATTGGATGTGTCACAAACCTGGCTCAGGTGCAACGCGAGCTTTTGGAGGGGAGGGAATCGGGGGAAATCAGCCGGGAGGATTTTGATTTTGCCGCAGTCAGAGAGATCTATGAAGTGTCCGGTCGTGTGATCCAAAGGTGTGACCTGAGAGATGCACGGGGAAAGGAGCGTGCTCTCGTTCTGAGTGCGGCGGATGTGGAGAGTTTTCGTCAGATCGATTACATCGGCCCCCATGGGGAATCCTGCACCGTTGATCCCGAGTCGGTACGTGACGTCCTCATTCTTATGCCGAAGCACTTCGGGAACGGGGAATGGTCGGAAGAAGGATAGTTTTATTTCCCGTCACGAAGCACTTCAAAGGAAGAATGATGTTCTTCCGGAACCTCCGAGACGTTTACGGATTCCACCCGTGCTCCGGGCGGACCGCGGTGGCACCACGATTCAAGCTCATTCAGTGCTTCCTTCGTCCCTTCCGCGTGGATCTCCACGGATTCGTTCTCGCAATTTCTGACCCACCCCGTGAGCTTCAGTTTATTTGCGAGTTCCTGCGTGCGGGCGCGGAAGAAGACTCCCTGGACAAGGCCGAAGATCTTGATGTGACGGGCGGGCATTAGTGCGGAACGAATGGATAATGGACAATGGATAATGAATATCAAAAAACGACTCACTCAGGACGAAGACATTATCCATTATCCATTTTCAATTTTCCATTATCTCCGCAGGCAGATTCACTTCTTCTTCACTTGCGTGAAATCGAGCTCCACGGGCGTCTCGCGGTCGAAGATCAGGACCATCACGGTGAGTTTGCCCTTGTTGACGTCCACGGCGCTCACGGATGCCTCGTAGTTCTTGAAGGGGCCGTCGATGATCACGACGAGGTCTCCGATCTGGAAGTCCGACTTGAACTTGGCCTCCTGCTCGCCGACTCTGCGTTCGATCACGCCGAATTCCTCCGGCGTCACGGGGACGGGGATGTTACCGGACCCGACGAAGCCGGTGACGTTGGGAGTGTTGCGAACGAGGTACCAGCTCTCATCCGTCACGGTCATATCCACGAGCACGTAGCCGGGGAAGAGTTTCTTTTCCTCCTCGATCGGCTCGCCCTTCTTGAAGGTCAATTGCTTTTCCTTGGGGACGCGCACGTCGTAGATGTAGTCCTTCATGCCGAAGGAATCGACGCGCTGCAGGATGGCCTGTTTCACGGCGTCTTCATAGCCGGCATACGTATGCACGACATACCAATTGCGTCCTGCCTTCGGATCTTGTTTACCCATGGGAGATCAGGTGAGGGAGAGAAGGAGCTTCACGAGTTCCGCAAGGAGGAAATCAACCGCTCCGAAGAGTGCAGCCGTCACGAGGACGAAGACGAGAACGATTGAAGAGAGACGGACGGCCTGCTGACGGGTGGGCCAGCGCACTTGGTGCAATTCCTCAATCGCCTCGTGAATGTAGGTGGAAATCTTCTTCATGGTACTTTCAGAAAAAAGCCCTCAGGGGCGTTTGTATGGTAGCGAATATTCGGGGAGGTGCAAGATAATTGGAGAATATTAGAGTGGTGGAATATGACAGCATACGGGCATTCGTCCCAGTACTCTATTGCTCAGGTATTCCGTCACTCTAAAAACCGTAATCCGGCTTCTCCAGCGTGTGGATCTTCTTGATGGGCAACGCCACGAACCAGACACGTCCCTTGATGTCGTATTCGGGGACAAAAGGCACCATCTCATTCTTGGTGTTCCGGAAGGACCGGGAATCCAAACTTCCTTGTCTGTTATCGCCGAGGAGGAAGTAGAAACCTTCGGGGACCGTGTAACGCTTCTCTTCCTCGCTTCCTCCCGCACTGACGAACGTGTGGCCCTGATTGCGGTCGTTCAAGTAGGGCTCGATGATTTTGCGCTCGGGATTTTTGCCTCCGATGCGGACGTAGACATAGCCTCCTCGAATGATGATCTCATCGCCGGGGAGCCCGATGATTCGTTTCACGTAGTGTTTGCCGTGGTCGCCGTTGGGGGGGCGGAAGACGACAATGTCGCCGCGCAGGGGATGCCCGAGGTAGTACGCGAGTTTGTTGATGATGATGTATTCGCGGTTCTCCAACGTATCGATCATGGAGTTACCCTCCACCTGGAACGGCGAGACGAGGAACGTCCGGATCGCGGCGACGATCGCCACGATGATCACGATGTTCAGGAGAACATCGAAGAAGTGGTACCAAAGTGTTGCGGGCTTCCGATTCATCCCGCGCAGTATAGAAGCCGAACCCTAATTGGAAAATGGAAAATGAATAAGCAGGCGCGGGGGTATCGGCAACGGGTAATTAATGGTGCTACACTGCTTCCGTGCGGTCACTCAATGAATGGTTGTTCCGTCGGCATCTGGAAGATGACGAGATCATTACGATGTACGTACACAAGCATTGGATGCTGGGTTTCAAGACGCTCTTCTGGCCGTCCGTTTCCTTCCTCGCATCATGGACGTTCCTGTACATCGCGCCGTTCATGGTTGTTTTTTACATGGTGGCGCTGTGGAGCGTCTTCTCACTCGTCTGGTGGATTCGCAACTTTCTCGATTACTACCTTGATGCGTGGCTGCTCACCGATCATGCGATCATTGATGTGGAGTGGCACGGCTGGTTCCATCGCTCCTCCACGCGCATCCTTTACAGCGACGTGCAGGGCGTGAGTTATGAGATCAAGGGGGTCGGGGGAACGTTCCTCCGCTACGGGGACGTTGCGGTGGAGAAGGTTTCCACGGGCGGGAAGATTCTGCTGGAGAGAGTCCCGCGACCGCGCACGGTGGAAATGAAGATTCTTCATAATATGGAAAACTACATGCACTCGAAGAATCTGAAGGATGCCAAGCGCATTCAGGAGGTTCTTGCATCAGTTGTTTCCCGTGAGTTGCATATTGACGATCTGGATCAACGAAAACCCAGGAAGAAGTAACCAGCCCTCCTCATGATGTGGTTTTACGTCCTCGCAAGCATTGCTCTGATTACGGTCATCTCTGTGGTGATCGTGACAATGAGGCGCAAGCGGCTCTCACCCTTAAGGCGTTCGCAGCTGCTCTCACAGTGGCGGAAAGTCGCGACCGTCACCGATCCCGGCCGCAGAGTCTTCGAGGCGGAGAAAGTCGTGGATGCGCTCCTCACGGAATTGCAGTTCCGGGGAACGTTCGCCGATAAGCTCAAGGCGGCAGGTTCACTCCTTGGCGATGCGGAACCTCTCTGGAAAGCGCATAAAGTGCGGAACCGTCTGGCGCACGAAGCGGGCTTCACCGTTTCCGAGGAGGAGAGCAGGCGGGTCGTCACCGCATTCGAAAGGACATTGATGAGATTCATCCGCTGAGTCACACTGCTACTGTGAAACCTTCTTTCGTCATCGTGGGCCTCGGGAACCCCGGCAGTTCCCATGCGGAGACGCGGCACAATCTCGGGTTCAAGGCTGTGGATCTGCTGAAGGAGAAATTCGGGGCGGGGGAGTGGGAGGACAGGCAAAAATTTTCTGCGCTTGTTGCCGAAGGGAAGATCGGAGAATCAGTGGTTCTTTTTGTGAAACCACAGACCTTCATGAACCGTTCGGGTGAGTCGATCCGGAAGATTGTGGATTTTTTCAAGTTGGATACGGGCACGCAGCTGCTCATCATCAGCGATGACATTGATCTGCCCATCGGAGAGATTCGCATGCGCACATCCGGCGGTCCCGGCACACACAACGGTCTCAAGTCCGTGGTGGAGCAGATCGGGGAAAACTTCGCGCGGCTGCGGATCGGCTTGGGTGCGCCTCAGAAGGGCGAGGATCTGGCTGCATGGGTGCTCAGTGTTCCTCCGGAGGGAGAGCGTGAGACACTTCTCCGCGTCATGGAGTCCGTCATCAAGCCGGTGGAAGACTTTGTCGGGTGATCGGGAATGTGCATTTTGAAAAAACCCCGCCTTGCGGCGGGGGTCTTTCCCCGTAGGACAGGAATATTTCTGTCCTGCGGTTGACGTCTTTGGGGATTCTCAGATGCCGAGACTTGCGAGGAAAAACTTCTTTCCGAGGAGGCTGCCCGACCCCATGCCGATTGCGGCGAGGGTGATCATGAGGACCAGCGGGAGGGAAGCGGTCTCCTGAGCAGGGGCCTTCTGGCTCTCCGGCTGCAGGTACTGGCTGTTATCGCTCTGCCCCTTGAAGAAGTTGCCGAGCATACCTGTCTGGGGGAAGTTCTTGATAATGTGCACTTCCTCGATGTCGGAGACGTTCGTACCCGCGATACGTGCCGTGTTTGTCACGGTCTGACCGTGACTGAGCGAGGAGCTCAGGCGGACGCGGTAGTGGACGAGGCGTGTGGCGCCGCCGCCGACGGTTCCGATGTTCCACTGGATGTTTCCTCCGTTCACGGTGCCGCCTTCGGCATCCTGCACCGTCATCTCGGAGGAGTTGAAGGCGTCCTCAAGTGTGACGGGGCCCATGGGGGTTGAGCTGCTGTTCCGGATGGAGATCGTGTAGGAGACGATGCTTCCCGGCTGGGCTTCGCTGCGATCGGCCCGCTTGTCAATTGTCAGATTGCCATTGACGCTCGGAGGAAGCGGAGGAATGACCGGGTCGTCAATGTATCCGCCTTCTCCATTCACGCGTGTGTTCTCGCTGTCCTGCGTTCCGCAGCCGGAGACGTATGAGTGGATGGTGGTGCCTTCCCTGCCGCTCCGGACGCGCACGGTTGTCGTGAGCGTGGTGGAGCTGTTGGCTCCCAGGGAGAGGCCCGTCCAGCGAACGGTGTTGCTGGAGTCGGAATTTCCGCTGTTGCTCACGGAGAGGAAGTCGACGCTGCTGTCCAGCGTCTGCGTGATCGAGACGTTGTTCGTGGAGGTGGAATTAAGATTGCGCACCTCGATCGTGTAGGTGAAGGAGTCACCGGTGTTCACGGGATCGCGGGAGTCCGAGACGTTGATCGAGAGATTGCATGTTTCGGAACCGCTGCCGACGGTCGTCGTATCCTGCGCCACGACTCCGTTGACGGCGGCGATGTTGGTGAGCACCGTGCCGTTGGTCATGGTGGTGGGCACCATGAGGACCGCTGTCAGGGTCTTCGTGGCTCCTGCCGTGAGGCTTCCGATCGTCCAGGTGATCGTCGATCCGTTCAGCGTTCCGCCGTCCGAGGCGGAAATGTACGTGAGATTAGCGGGCAGGTAGTCCGTCACCGTGACGTTCGTCGCATTCACCGAGGAAGTATTGGTCACGGTGATGACGTACGTGAGGGCCTCACCGGTGTTCACGGTCGCGCGGTTGTCCGTCTTGGAGATGGAGAAGGAAGGGGTCGTGCCGCCGCAGGTCACCGTCGTGTAGGTCGTCTGGCTCGTGTTATTGCTTGAGACGGGATCCGTGGAGGACGTCGAGACCGTGGCGGTATTGGCCACCGACGCATTGCACGTGTAGGCGGAGGAGACCGTGAAGGCGATGGTCACCGCCTTCGATTGACCTGATGTCAGGCTGAAGTTGTCGCAGAGGACGCTTCCGCCGTTGAGGTGGCAGGAGGCATCCGATGCGCCGGAATTGAAGGTCAGGCCGGAGGGGACGACGTCCGCGATGACCACGTTGTTCGCGGTTCCGGGGCCGGCGTTCATTGCCGTCACCGTGTAGGAGAGAACTCCTCCCTGTGCGACGGTGGATTGCGTGGTGGTCTTCGTGACGGAGAGATCGGCGGTCTGCGTGCCGCAGGTCACCGTGGAGGTCACCGCGGAGCTCGTGTTATTGCTCATGACGGGATCCGTGGTGTTCGAGGCGACCGTCGCATTGTTCGAGATTGTGGAATTGCAGGTGACCGATGAGGGGACCGTGAAGACGAGAGCGAAGGACTTCGACTGTCCGCTCGTCAGACTTGCCGTCGTGCAGCGCACGATGGAGCCGGTCTGCGAGCAGGCGCTGTCGGAGCCGGCGGTCGTGAAGGTGAGTCCCGCGGGGATCGTGTCACGCACGACGACACTGGCGGTGGTCTCAGGTCCGGCATTGGCCACGCTCACCGTGTAGGTGATCGTGCTGCCCTGCGCAACGGAGCTCGGACCGGTCTTCGTGATGGAGAGGTCCGCACCCTGCGACGTGCAGGTGACGGTCGTGGAAACGGCCTGACTCTGGTTATTCGCGGTATTGGGATCCGTCGGCGATGAAATGGAGACGGAGGCCGTGTTCTGAATCACGGAATTGCAGACGGCGGTGGAGGAGACCGTGAAGGCGACGACGTAACTCACGGACTGTCCGGAGGCGAGCGTGGCGTTGTTGCACAGCACATTCGTTCCGTTCAGCGAGCAGTTCGCATCGGAGTTCGCGGCGTTGAAGGTGAGACCGGCGGGAACCGGATCGGCAATCACGACGTTCGTCGCCGTGTTCGGACCGGCGTTTGTCGCGGTCAGCGTGTACTGGACGATGCCGCCGCGGAGCACGGACGACATGCCGGTCTTGGTGACCGAGACGTCGGCGTTCTGTACGGGGCAGGTGACGACGGGGCTCACAACCTGACTCGTGTTATTCCCTGTGCTGGGATCGGTCACGGCGGACGCGATCGTCGCAGTGTTCGTGACCGTGGAGTTGCACGTGACGGCGCTCGTGATCGTGAAGGCGATCGCAAAGCTCTTCAGATGATTGGCTGCGAGACTCGAAACCGTGCAGAGAACATTGGCGCCGTTCTGCACACAGGCGGAATCGGAATTTCCCGCGCTGAAGGTGAGTCCGGCCGGGATCGGATCCGTCACGACAACGCTCGTTGCCGCATCGGGACCGATGTTTCGGGCTGTGACCACGTACTGCATGAGGCCGCCGACAACAGGACTCACGGTTGAGATGGCTTTCTCCACCGAGAGATCGGCGCCCTGTACGGGGCAGGTGAGTGTGGTTGTCACCGTCTGACTCTGGTTATTGGCCGAGTTCGGATCCGTGGAGGAGGCCGAAACGGAGGCCGCATTCTGAACCGTGGAATTGCAGGTGGCGTTCGCGGACGTCGAGAAGGCGATGGTGACGGTCTTGGAAGCGCCGCTCGCAAGGTTGAAGTTATTGCAGAGCACATTCAGGCCGCTCAGAATGCACGAGCTGTCCGATGCTCCGGCATTGAAGGTGAGACCGGCGGGAACCGGATCGGCAATCACGACGTTCGTCGCCGTGTTCGGACCGGCGTTTGTCGCGGTCAGCGTGTAGGAAACAGTCGTACCGCGGGCGACGCTCGCGGGGCCGGTCTTCGTGATGGAGAGATCGGCATTCTGCTGCGCGCAGATCACGGTCGAGTTTACGGTCTGGCTGACGTTGTTCGTCGGATTGGGATCGGTGGAGGAGGTGGAAATCACCGCGCTGTTTTGGATCGTCGAATTGCAGGCGGCGCTCGCCGATACATTGAAGACGAGACCGAACGTGCGCATTTCACCGCTGTTCAGGCTGAAGTTGTTGCAGAGGACCTCCGGTCCGTTGGAAATGCAGTGACTGTCGGAGCCTGAAGGCTGGAAGGTGAGTCCCGAGGGGATCGGGTCGATGACCACGACGTTGGTTGCGGTGCCCGGACCGTCATTGACCGCTGTCAGAGCGTAGGTGATGCTGCCGCCCTGATTGACCGAGCAGGGGCCCGTCTTGGAGATGCGGACGTCTGCGGTCTGCACGGGGCAGACGACCGTTGTCGTAACCGTTTGACTCTGATTGTTGGATGAATTCGGATCCGTGGAGGATGCCGAGACGGTCGCTGCGTTCTGAATCGTTGAGTTGCAGGCGGCGGCGGAGGAAACCGTGAAGGCGACGGTCACCGTCTTCGATTGACCTGCTGTCAGGCTGAAGTTGTCGCAGAGGACGCTTCCGCCGTTGAGGCGGCAGGAGGCATCCGATGCGCCGGAATTGAAGGTCAGGCCGGAGGGGACGACGTCCGCGATCACGACGTTCGTGGCGGTGCCCGGTCCGGCGTTCGTCGCCGTGAGGGTGTAGTTGACGGTTCCGCCCTGATTGACGGTGGAGGAGCCGGTCTTCGTGATGGAGAGATCGGCTTGAGGGGCGGGGCAGGTGAGTTGCGTGGTCGCCTGCGAAGCGTTATTGGCTCCATTGGGATCATTGCTTCCCGCGGCGTCGACACTCGCGGTATTCAGGAGTGAGCGCGGGGTGCAGGAACCGGCGGAGGAAACGCTCGCCTGGAACTGGATGGCGGCAGAAGTGCCTGCAGCCATGGAGGATATCGTACAGACCAGGTGATTGGCATCGCTCTGTTGTCTCCAGCAGCTGAAGCCGTCTGATCGGATGAACTGAACATCGAACGTCAGACCGGCGGGGAGCGAGTCACTCACGATGACATTCTGTGCGGCATTCGGACCGCTGTTGCTGATGTACAGCGTATAGGTGACGGGTTCATTGGGCTGAACATTCCACTTGTTTGCCGATTTGCTGATGGAAAGATCGGCCTGCGGAACAGGACAGTTCACCGTTGTCGTGATCACATTACTGTGATTGTTCACGGGGTTCGGATCCGTGGAGGATGTCGAGACCGTTGCGCTGTTCGAGAGTGTGGAGTTGCAGGCGGCTCCGGCTGTCACCGTGAAGGCGACGGCAAAGGTGCGGGACTCTCCGGTGTTCAGACTGAAGTTGTTGCACAGCACCTCCACTCCATTCTGGATGCAATGACTGTCGGAACTTGCGGGCAGGAAGGTGAGACCTGCGGGGATGATGTCACTGAGCACGACGTTCGTCGCGGTGGCGGGACCGGCATTCGTCGCCGTGAGCGCGTACGTGATCATTATAACGAATAGTTATTTTCTGAGTGAGAAAAATCATGAATTATTACACTCGTCGAAACAGAGAAAGAAAATCCGCGAAGCGGGTTTTCCAGCATTTTCCACGCTGGCGTTCCGGCCACGCGGAGCC
>JAQWAC010000059.1 GCA_028707875.1 Candidatus Peribacteraceae bacterium
TCCATGATCATCACGAAGATGTATCAGGCCGCGATGAGCCGCGCGAGCATGGAAGAGGAGGATCGTGCGGACTTCTACTTCTACGTGGATGAGTTCCAGAACTTCGCCACCGACACCTTCTACGAAATCCTCTCCGAGGCGCGAAAGTATCACCTTAACCTGACGATCGCCCATCAGTACATGGGTCAGCTCTCCAGCAGGATCCGCCAGACGGTCTTCGGCAACGTGGGCTCCATCATCAGCTTCCGCGTGGGAGCGGAGGATGCAGCCGTGCTGGAGAAGGAGTACGAACCGATCTTCAAAGAACGCGACATCATCAATCTTGGCGTCCGCGAGTTCTATACCAAGATGGCCGTGAAGGGCGAAATCCGCGAAGCGTTCTCGGGCCGCACGGTGGATGTGCCGAAGACGAAGGTCGATCACACGCAGGAGATCATCGAACTCTCCCGCAAGAAGTACTGTCAGCCGCGGAAGAAGGTCGAGGAACAGCTCAAAAAATGGGATGAAGCGGCTTCCGAAGTGCCGAAGGAAGGGGAAATTGCTTCCATTGAGGAGAAGTTCGAAGAGCCGATTATTTAGGGCGTAGGGTGTAGGGGGTAGGGCATAAGAAAGGCTGCAAAGTCCGGTAATGTTGAATATTGCAAATTCTATATAATATTGTATAATATGAGCAACACCAATAACACTCTCGATGAACACGGGAATCCCATGCATCGTCGGCTTGCAGGAAATCAAGTGCGATACGCGCTTTGCTCTCAATCAGGCTCTTGCTCCGGTTCCGGCATTCAAGCGCAGAGCGTCTGTTCTCCCTTATCTCTTCTTTGCCGCGTTCCTCATCGGCGTCGGTTCGTCTCTTTCCTTCACGATCTTCACGGATCGCGCGGAGGAGCAGGTCGCCCTTGCGCGGCGCCGCGACGATCCGGTGAATCCCGCATATCCCGTGCCCCACTGGAGTCCTCCGGAAAGCAGTGCAGGCGGGTGCAATGCTGTTCCCGTTTATACGGATGATGCCGAACACGCCGTTCCGGACGAAGGCGAATCCCTTTCTTCCTCAAGCGAGAGTGAAATGGTTTCCTCCTCTTCCGGATTTTCGTCCGTCAGTTCCGTGGTTGTTCCGGATGTCGTACCGGTTCCTCCGCTTGAACCTTTACTGCCGGAAGTTCCGGTTTCCCCTTCCGATTCATCCGCCCCTTCTACCGAAAGCTCGTCTTCCGCGATGAGCGTCATTGCCCCTTCGGCTTCTTCCGAAGATCAGCCGGTTCCGGAACCTTCGCCCTCTCCGGAACAACCGCAGCAACCTCTTCCTCCGGTTCGACCTGAGCCGGTTCCTCCGCCTTCGTCTTCGTCAGCTCATTCTTCCTCCGCCCGGTTCATTCCGGCGCAGGTGGGTGTGTTCCTTACGGAGGGCAGCGTGAGGCGCAAGGACTTTCTGATCGAGACGATGGATGCATTGAAAACTGCGACGGGAGCTGCACTTATCTTCAATGTGAAGGGGTCTGCGGTCTACTTTGATTCCGATGCACCTCTGGCCAAGAAGTTGGATCTTCTCCGTAACACATATGATCTGAAAGAGGTCATTTCGCTTGCGCGAGAGCGCGGCATCTACACGATCGGACGCTTCATCGCCGTGAAGGATTCCAGCCTTGCGCAGAGCCTCCCCGAGACGCAGATCCGACATCCCAAGACCAACCGCAGCGTCGGAAGTGTCTGGGTCGATCCATCCAATCCTTCCGTCATCACGTATAACAAGAAGATTCTGGAAGATCTGGTGGCGTATGGCATTGATGAAGTGAACCTCGATTACATCCGTTATCCCACGGAGTACTCGCTGTTTTCCATCGGCCTGACGGGTCGGGAGAAGGCGGATCATTTGGAGGAGTTCATTCGCATGGCGCGCACCGTGATCGACGAGCACGGAGGAAAGACGAAGCTTGGAATCTCCACGTATGCAATCCTCGGCTGGGAATTTCCGGTCAATTTTGAGCACGTTGGACAGGACATTGCCCGCCTCGCTCCGTACGTGGATGTCATCTCACCCATGGCCTACCCCGCAACGTTCGCGGCGGGCGCGTACTACAATCCCTCCAAGCATCCCCGCAGCCGCATGTACTACCTTGTCTACCGCACTCTCACGGGATATGCGGAACTGCTGGGCCCCGATTCTTACAAACTCCGACCGTGGATTCAGGGGTACGGCATCACGGCCAAGAACATTCGCGATGAGATCGATGCCGTCTTCGATGCGGGGGCCTGCGGGTTCACCGTGTGGAACGCTTCCAATGCGTATAACCTCGTTTACGGTGCGTTGCCGGAGATCCATGTGCCGGAGCGCTGTCTGGCAAAAACCGCGGTTGTTGTTGACAACATAAATAAATAATTCTAAATTACTAACATGAATTCTGTTGATGATAAACCTGTGTTTGGCGTAGTTCCGACTGATCGTCGCAGTCAGATTCACAGTCTCCCTGCGGTGACTGCAGTTGCCGCTGGTGAAGTGCAGCTTTCACGTGAACAGGCGATGGTTGTTCTTCAGTTGGCCGATGCCGCGGAAGCAGCTCCCGATGGAAGCGTGAACTATGAAGGCCAGAAATTCGGAAGGGGGTACTTGGGGCAATTGGCGCGGGCGGTAAGGATGCAATTGCATGAGAAGGGTATAGAATTGTAAAGATGTCCATCGATACCCATCGCATCCTCTTTTGTGACAGTGATCTTCTCGCCGTGAATAAGCTTGCCGGCGAGTTGGTGGTGGCCGGCGGCGAGCGGCTGAAGACGGGGCACAAAGCGGACGGGGAAGTGTTGCCCCTGCTCGATTTTCTCAGGAAGGACTATCCGGGTCTGCGGGCGCTCCATCGCCTGGACTACGAGACATCGGGCGTGGTGTTGTTTGCCCGTACCAAGCGTGCATACGAGGTGGTACGTGCTTCCAAGTTTGAAGGATGGAAGAAGAAGTACCTTGCCTTGGTCATGGGACGGATGAGTCCCGCCACGGGGGAGATCCGTCTGCCGCTCCCTTCCCGGGGCGAAGGCAATCTGCCCGCTCTCACGCGCTACACCGCGCTTGAGGAGTATGCCAATTCCTCGTACGTGGAGGTGGAGATCGAGACGGGGCGTCATCACCAGATCCGCCGGCACTTCTCCATGATCCGTCATCCGCTCGCATTGGATCAGGTTTACGGTCACAAGGGGTTTAACAGGGTTTTCTCGCAGGAGTTCAGACTCCATAAGTTTTTCCTCCATGCGTCCGTACTCGAACTTCCGCATCCGTTCACGGGCGAGCACTTACACATTGAAGCGCCGCTTCCCCGTTCTTTTCAGGATATTCTGAAGCGGTTGAGGTCTTTATCGAAAGGTTAATGGATAATGGAAAATGGACAATGGAGAATTATTCATTATCAATTATCCATTATCCATTGCTACACTGGGGTCATGCCCCCCTCTTCGTCTCCGGCTTCGCCGCGACTCCGCGTTCTCTCCGGTATTCAGCCTTCCGGCTCCCTCCACCTCGGGAATTACTTCGGGTCCATTCTGCCCAATCTGGAAATGACGGGAAAGGCGGATGAAAGCTTCTTCTTCATTGCGGATTTGCAGGCGCTCACGACGGTTCATGATGCAGCTGCTCTGCGGAAAGCGCGGGAGGATATCATCCTCGACCACCTCGCATGCGGGTTTGATCCCGCGAAGGCCGTGATCTTCGAACAATCCAAAATTCCGGAGCATACGGAACTGATGTGGATTCTCTCCACGGTCACGCCGATGGGGCTTCTGGAGCGCGCCGTCAGTTATAAAGACAAGGTGACGCAGGGGATCGCCGCCTCCGTGGGGCTCTTCACGTACCCTGTCCTCATGGCGGCGGATATTCTGCTGTATCAGACGAATGTCGTGCCGGTCGGCCGTGACCAGAAGCAGCATGTGGAGATCGCGCGGGATATCGCCGTGAAGTTCAACAATGCTTACGGGGAAGTCTTCACAGTGCCCGAGCCGCAAATCCGCGCGGAGATCGCGGTGGTTGCGGGGACGGACGGTCGCAAGATGAGCAAGAGTTACGGCAATACCATTGCGCTCTTCGGGGAGGAGAAGGACATCAGGAAGGCGATTGCCGGGATCAAGACTGATTCCAAGGGCATGAATGACCCCAAGGATCCTGAGACCTGTCCGATCTTCCAGATCCACAAATTGTTCCTGCGGAAGAATGAAATTGATGCACTCGCTGCGGAGTATCGCTCCGGTCTGAGTTATGCCGACGGGAAGAAGCGTCTGCTGGAGGCGTACATGGACTTCTCCGGTCCCTTGCGCAAAAAACGTGAAAGCATCAGCCGCTCCGATGCCGTGCAGGTGTTGGAGGAGGGGAATGCCAAAGCACGGCTTCAGGCGGCGCAAACACTGGATCAGGTGAAGAAGGCAGTCGGATTGCTCTAAAGGCCAAAATTTGGTACAATAGACAGATCCCTTCTCACACATCATCATGAAAACAAACAGATTCACCGTGCAGCTCTTCACCGCCTTTCTATCCGTTGCGGTCGCAGCTCCGTTCCTCGTTTCCGCGATGGGAACCGGACATTTTAATCAACTGATGAGCGAGCAGGCGCTTGCCAACAAGGAGACGATTCGTGCACAGCGAAGACTGCTCACAAGACTCAACAGTCAATGCGGTCGTGAGACGGAACAGACGAAGAATATTGTCTGCAAAGCATATCTCATCGTGCAGAAGGAATGTCTCGCGCGGCAGAGTATCAGACAGCAGACGGGGTGCCCGGTGATCAATGATCTGGTGCGCATCGCACAGGTGCAGGAAGCGCTCATCAAAGGCGAACCCATTTCCGGTTCCGGAGCTTCCGCCTCTTCCGCGGCTGGACATGGAACGGCGGTGAAACCGACCATGAAAGACCTCTCCGCAAGTCAGCG
The DNA here is from genome assembly GCA_028707875.1 of Candidatus Peribacteraceae bacterium. Classification (GTDB taxonomy): domain Bacteria; phylum Patescibacteriota; class Gracilibacteria; order Peribacterales; family Peribacteraceae; genus JAQWAC01. The sequence goes on from JAQWAC010000059.1 coordinate 4,903, forward strand.
CTTACAGCTTCGTCATGCCATTCAGATGAAGTACTGTTCGGAGAAACTTCCGGAGATCATGTATCTGCTCTGTATCGAGGCTGTCGGGGAGAATCAATCCTCCGCGCCCCTCGGGCTCATCAATGATATCAGCAATAACTACAGGCTTCGTGAATCCGCAGGAGCAAAGACGCTGAAGGACAGGATCGAGATGACGATTCCGGTGGAAAGATAAGTAGGGGGAGAAAAGGTGGGAAGGGCAGGAATGTCCCAGAATTTGAGTTAGAATATCTTTATGCAGCATGCACTCATTCTTGCATCGGGCAGCCCGCAGCGGCAGGAACTCCTGAGGGGACTGGGGATTCCTTTTCAGGTGCATGTGAGCAGAGTGGAGGAGGACGAAGTGATCGAGCATGATCCCGTGAAGCGCTCCGCCATGCTTGCGAAGCTCAAGGCGGAGGATGTGGAGGCGATGCATCCGGGTGCGTGGGTTCTGGGGTGCGATACGCTGGTGGTCGCCGCGGACGGTACGCTCCTGGAGAAGGCGCAGAATCAGGCTGATGCGAAAGAGATGATTACAAAACAGAGCGGTAACGTCTCCACGGTGCACTCCGCTCTCTGCATTCTTTCGCCCGACCGGAAGGTCTACGAAGGCATCTCCTCTTCCTCCGTGCACTTCAAGAAGCTCTCCTCTTCCGAAATCGACTGGTGGATCGGGACGGGGCTCTGGCAGGGCAGATCGGGTTCCTTCCAGATCGACGGGCCGGGCCAGCTTATGATCGAGAGTATCCACGGAGACTGGTCGGGCATCGTGGGATTGCCGGTCTTTCTCCTCGGAGATGTCTTGAAAAAAGCAGGGTGGGATGTGCTCAGTCCGGCTTCCTGAAGACGAACGCGCACAACTCCTCGAAGATCGGCTTCGTTGAGATGACGCAACGAACGCCCCCATGGTCGTTCGCGGGATCATTCAACGCGTTGATTGCTCTCCCGCCCGCTTCCTCTGCCAACAGGCATCCTGCGGCGATGTCCCAGAGCTTCACGCCGTCGAAGAAACAGCCGTCATTCTGCCCTTTCAAAATGTCCCCGATCTCCGCCGCCGCGCAGCCGTAGTTCTGCAGGGAGGCGCAACGGGGATATTGGAACGTGATCACGTTCTCCGTGCCGCGGGAATGACCGCCCTGATTGGTGCAGAGGATGGCATCGAAAATGCTCCGGGTGGCGCGCAGGCCCTCGAGCCTCCGTCCGTTGAAGTATGCCCCTCCGCCGCGTTGAGCCCAGAATGATTCTTCAAGCGCAGGCAGGATCATGGCGGCCGCAAGGATCGTCTCCCGTTCCCGGAGCGAGACGATGCAGCCGAATGTATTCTTTCCGTGGATATACGGCACCGTTCCGTCAGCGGATCGACGATCCACTGGTAGGGTGACGAGGGATCGCCGGAAACATCCATTCCCTCTTCCTCCGCGAGAATGCGGTGATCCGGGAAGGCCGCCCGAATGACGGAGATGACAGCCGCCTGCGCCGCGAAGTCGACGTCCGTTACCCAGTCCGCCGTTCCCTTCTCTTTCACGTGAATATTCTCAC
>JAQWAC010000015.1 GCA_028707875.1 Candidatus Peribacteraceae bacterium
AGCGTCTGATCCTCCGTGGAGTTGGCGTTCAATTCGAACTTGCCAATGACGACACCCTTGTCGCCCACTTGCACCTGGCTCGGGTTCACGGAGCGGTAGCTGATCGTGATGATGCCGCTCGTGACCGCTGCGACCTTGAAGGTCTCTCCCCGGAGCGGGAAGTTACCCTTCACATCCTTGGCGTTGCTGGCAACGTCGGAAGGGAGCTCAACCACGAGGTTGTGCTCGGCGGCCGTAGTGGCTGTGGAATTGAAGTCCGCAACGATATCCACGGTCACCGTCTCACACGGATCGATGACGAGAGGAGAAGAGAAGCGGAGCTCTGCGGTCTGATCCTGCGAGTCAATCGTGCGCTTGCGGCTGACGCGAGCGCCGTTGACGGCAACATACAGACCGTCGATATCGGTGACGGCACCGAAGCCTTCATGGAGAGCCGTGAGGTTCTCCACTTCCACCTTGTCCGTGCAGGACGCGGTGAAGTCCGTCGAGAGCATCACGACGCCAACGGCTCCCTTCGGGATCGTGTCGCCGCGCGGGCTCTTGGATGAAACGGAAACTTCCAGGTCACCGTTACCCTTCACAATGGCGGTGTAGCCGGCGAAGGTCTCGGTTCCCGTGATGGTCTTGCCATCCTCGGTCTCGACCCCTTTCACCTCGACGGTGTACTCGTGATCGGGAACAAGGGACTCGCCGAGCGTGAGCTCAACGGTATCCTTGGCAAGAAGCTTGGCTGCATTGATCGGCAAGGCGGGAGAACCGGAAACCGTGTACTTGGACTTGGTCTCCGCTGAGACCTTCGTCACTGCGGTCGTGAATTCGACCTCGACGGTGGTCTCGGACGTTGCCGCAACCGACTTGATGGCTGCTGCGCTCGTCTCGACGCCGCAATCAACGCCGTAGCTGAGGCCCTGATCGACGCGGTGGAGCATGACGACCATCTCCGCGCGGTTCATGTTGTCGCTCGGGCGAACACGGCTCGTGGAGTCGTCACCCTGAAGGACGCAGTGATCCGCTGCAGTCTGGATGGAATCCGTGTACCACTGGCCCGAGGGATTGTCGACGAACTGCGCGGCAGCGCCGGTCGACTCGAGACCGAAGGCACGGACGATGAGGGCGGCTGCCTCGGCGCGATTGATGTTCGCGCCCGGGCGTGCATAACACGGCTTATTGCCATAGCAATTGCCGTCTCCGCGGACCCAGCCCTCTTTGGCGGCCTCTTCCATGTAGCTGTAGTACCACGCACCTGTCGCCACATCATTGAAGCTGGGGACAGCGGGCGGGGTGGAGAGGAGTCCACCATTGAGCATGACGACGAGTTTTACGAATTCTGCGCGATTCGCGGCGTCGCCACCGCGGAACCGTGCTTGGGCGGCATCGAGGTAGCCGGCGTCCGTGAAGGCCGTGACGGCATCCTCATACCACACGCCCGCGGGAACGTCGCTGTACTTCGCAAACGCGGTGCCGACCTGCGTCAGCATCATCGCTGCGATGGACAGACCCGCGAACGCTTTCTTAAAGCGGGAAATATTCATGAGTATGAATGAAAGGAAATAAAACAAAGTGAGGAAAAAAGAGGAAAGATGGTGATGATGTCTTGGTTGAAGTGTGAGAGTGGCGGTCTGCCTGTCTCCCCGCACTCTTGTGTGGCGAGAATGAGCGTTGCCTCTCCGCTCTCAATGGGAGGGGGTGCTCTTCTCCTTATATATAAAGAGGTGTCACGAGTACGTAGGAGTTCCTTTCCAGGACTGATCCGACACGAATGAAAGGCACGACTCGCATGCTCGGCCTCCTTTATAAGGGAGGTAAAGAGGAGTGTGTAACTTGTCTTTCCTTCGGGTATGAAGGCAAAGGCAAGGCGCCGATTTGTCAAAGGGCGTGTACACGGATCACGCTTTCCTTTCCTCGGGAGAGCGGATCTGGACGATCCTATGGAAATCCGCAGACTGCTGCAAGATCTCACACGGATCCGTGCACTGAGGGAAACGGGCTTTCCCGCCACTTGTTACAGGACCTTCCCGGATGCGCTCTTTGGCATTTATCGTTATAGAAGCGGTTAAAATGGCAATTTCTCCCGTTCATACTTCACTAAAACAGTGTCCTTTACGCTGCCGGCAGACGAATAATTTCACTTGATGAAATCACATATTGTTGTAGTTAAACTTTGTATTCGTTGAACTAACCTTACATGGCGTTATGTATTACTCACATTTTCCTTATTTTTTTCTTAAAATTCATTGAGATTTCTGCTCCATGGGAACGTGGATTCTCGTGATCTGGAAGCGATATAGATAAGATTAGCCCCTCTCTCAATAACCGAAGTCTCCCTGAGAATCAAAGCCGAGGTGTCATGGTGAGATGCGAGCGGCATGTATGGATTCGTGGCCCATCGACGAACTCGGGGCTCCTCACCATGACATGCCATTATTTTCAAAACTGCGAGCCACGAACCATCGCCGAGGACTTAGTAAAAAAGAAATCGAGACACTCACATCTTCCTCGCCTTCTGCCCCTCAACACTGTCCTTCACGTCGTACCCTTTCTTCCCGATCTCAGTACGCAAACGATCGGACTCTTTGAAATCTTTATTGGCGCGCGCCGCCTTCCGCGCATCAAGCAACTTCTGCACTTCGGACGGAATCCCCTCTTCCTCTCCGGACTCGAAGCAGCCGAATGTCGCACGCGCCGTCTCCGCGAAGCTCTGCAGAGCGGCAAGCCCTTCCTGCGACCACTGCTTCACGTTGCGCGACCATGCGGCAGCATCGAAGAGAACGGCGAGTGCCGCGGGCGTATTCAGGTCCGCATTCATCGCGTCAAAAAATTTCTGCCTCGATTCCTTACATTCATTACCTTCCTTACCTTCCTTACTTTCCCATTTTCGTATTTCCTCCATCCATTCCGTGATTTTCCTCCGCGCTTTTTTTGCGTCATCCAATCCCTTCCATGTGAACTTCAGATTCGTGCGGTAGTGCACGGAGAGGAGATAGTACCGCAGGTCCTGCGCGCCGTACCCCTTGTCCAGAATGTCAGAGAGAGTGAACACGTTGCCAAGACTCTTACTCATCTTCTCCTCGCCCAGATTGATGCGCCTGCGGTGCACCCACGTGTGCACGAAGGGCTTTTTTCCGCTGCCTGACTCGCTCTGCGCAATCTCACACTCGTGGTGCGGGAAAATGTTGTCCTCGCCGCCCGTGTGAATGTCGATCTGCTCTCCGAGGAACTTCCGGCTCATCGCGGAACACTCGATGTGCCAGCCGGGGAACCCCGCGTGCTCATCTTTGCCCGTGGTGGAGATGCGCTCGCCCGCGGGGTATGACCAGCGCAGAAGATGCATGCTGTTGTTGCCCACGCACTTCTTCCAGAGCGCGAAGTCCGCGGGATGCTTCTTCATCTCATCCACCTCCACGCGCGCACCGGCGGAAAGATTCTTCAGCGTGTTGCCGGAGAGGGCGCCGTACGCGGGGAAGGTCTCCACGGAAAAATAGATGCCGTCCTCCGTCTCGTACGCGTGCCCCTTCTTCAGGAGCACCTGAACGATCTCGATCATCTCTTTGATCGTCTCGGTGGCGCGCGGCCGCGCGTACGGCTCCAGCATGTTCAGAATTTTCTCATCGGCCAGATATTGCTCCGTGTACTTTCTGGCTATGGCAAGCGGATCCACCTGTTCCTCCTTCGCCTGCTTCTCCACCTTGTCCTCGCCCTCGTCGCGATCGGCGACCAGATGCCCCACGTCCGTGATGTTCTTCACATGGCGCACTTCATACCCCAGAACCTCCAGCCACCGACGAAGGAGATCGGCCATGAGGAACGATGAATAGTTCCCGATGTGCGGCCGGCCGTAGACCGTGGGGCCGCAGGTGTACATGCCGACGTGCTTCCCTTTCATGGGATGAAATTCCTCCTCCCGCTTGGTGAGCGTGTTGTAGAGCCGGAGGGTGGAAGACTTCTCTTTACTCATGTGCACAGCATACCTCATTTATCTACAGCTGGGATTCGCGAATCCCAGCTGTAAAAACAGATTGCGTCGCTCCTCACGCAAAAATCGATCCGGCACCGCGAAGGATGCCAGGCCGTAGCACGGAAAATATGCAAAAATTAAAACGGGACCCCCAGCAGACAAGTGTCTGCCAAGGGCCCAAAGAGATGTTCGCGATAGGATCAGCGATCCATCGCTACTTCTTCTTCTGTCCTTCGCCGAAGATGTGGCAAAGCTCGATCAGAGCGGGCTGCGAGAACGTCTCGCGAATCCGATCTGCTGTTGCCTGCGGATCTTGCAGGACATCGCGGCCCGATGTGAGCTCGGTCACTTCGTCGCCGGTCAACTGCGGATCTTCAAGGGCCTTGTTGATCATGTCGATCATGACATCAAATCGAATGATCGCCAGCCGCTCGTCGAACGAGAGGCCGACTCGATACTGCGTCGCATCCGAACGGGCCATGGACAACAGCACCGAAGGAGGCGTCGCACCAAGAAGATCATAGACCAGCAAACCGACGGACGAGCGGAGGGAAAGAACAAGCATGGCCAATTCCTTTCCTTAGGGTTGGCACCAAGCTTCGCAAAGCCACATGGAAGATCCATTCATCCATGATCGTCGAAGCTTGAGCCCGCAGTATGCCAAATCCCATACATATTATCAAGTAATATTTTTTATTTACGTCAAACATCCCTTCCTACCCCCTCCCCACTATCCATGATAGCCTTCAGCCAACACTTCCCCCACCTCCCCAATGGATATTCAGGCGATCAGAAAGCTCCTCGGATCCGAAGCCGACAGCCTCCTCAATCACACCTGTAAGATCAGCAAAGACCGCCTGCATCTGCCGTCCGGAGAACATGTGAAGGACATTTTCGGTCAGTCGGACCGCCCCAAGGAAACCCAGAAGAATTTACAGGCGCTGTACGACCACGGGCGATTGGGCGGCACGGGCTACCTGAGCATTCTGCCGGTGGATCAGGGTATCGAGCATTCCGCGGGTGCGAGCTTCTCCAAGAATCCCGACTACTTCGATCCGGAGAACATCGTGAAGCTCGCGATCGAGGGCGGCTGCAACGCCGTGGCATCGACGTACGGGGTGCTGGGCATCGTGGCGAAGAAATATGCGGGCAAGATTCCCTTCATCGTAAAGATCAATCACAACGAACTCCTCACCTACCCCAACGCCTTCGATCAGGTGATGTTCGGCACGATCGAGGAGGCCAAGAACATGGGGGCGCTGGGCGTTGGCGCCACCATCTACTTCGGCTCGCCGGAATCGCGACGGCAGATCGTGGAAGTGGCGCAGGCCTTCGCCAAAGCGCATGAGCTGGGCATGTTCACGGTGCTCTGGTGCTACCTGAGGAACAAGGATTTCAAGAAAGACGGCAAGGACTACCACACGTCGGCCGACCTCACGGGACAGGCCAATCACCTCGGCGTCACACTGCAGGCGGACATCATCAAGCAGAAGCTCCCCGAGTGTAACGGCGGCTATCCCGCCATGAGCCCGGAGGGCAAGTACGGCAAGAGCGATCCCCGCATGTACGGCGAACTCTGCACCGATCATCCGATCGACCTTGCACGCTGGCAGGTGGCCAACTGCTACATGGGCCGCATCAGCCTGATCAATTCCGGCGGAGCCTCCGGCAAGGACGATCTGGCGCAGGCGGTGAAGACCGCGGTGATTAACAAGCGCGCGGGCGGTGCGGGACTGATCTGCGGCCGCAAGGCGTTCCAGAAACCGATGAAAGAAGGCATCGAGCTCCTCCATGCGATTCAGGACGTGTACCTGTGCAAAGAGGTGACGGTTGCCTGATTATTCGGCCTCCTGTTGTCTCGCCGGCACTTTAACCCCGCTGGCATCGAGCGTGAGCGCCCTCTTGGCTGTAACCCCCCGAATAGCTGCGATCAACAGGGCCTTGTGACTGAAGGAATCAAGAGGACCCGAAAGGCTGACCACTCCGTCCTCAACGGAAATATTCAGCCTGGTGAACAGTGCGGAATGTGACTTCAGTTGGTGATGAATAATTTCGTGCAGGTGGTCCTCCACGGGAACCAGCGCGTGCGAACCGTGCGCAGGCACAGGGGAAATCGGGGCCTCTGCTGGAGCAGGAGTCTTGTTCATATAAACAATATAATATATAATATACTTACTGTCAAATACCTTGTTTGCAAAATGAAAACAAACGGACAACACTCCTCCGCCATGCCGTTGGAACGTCACGCGTTTCTCGCCATCGTCAAACCGAACGGAGTCCCCCACAAGGAACAGATGCGCGCTGTTTCCGCACAAACCCGAGAAGCCCTGAGAAAGACCGGTGTCACGGCGTATTTCAATGATGAAAATACGGGGGAATCTCTCTTCCGGGGGATCTTCATCGAATGTGACATTGCCACTTCTCCGGAAGCCGTCAGACGTGTGATGGATACCATCATGCAATCTTCGCAGGAAATCTCGAGCGTCGTGCCGTTGTATATCTGAGACGCTCTCACCCTGTGATCTTCTCCCTGTTCACAATGATCTGCTGCCCGATGGCAAAGAGGGTGGAGACGCCCCAGTAGAGCGAGACGGCAGCGGGGAACTGATAGGCAAAGACGCCGATCATGAGCGGCAATCCGTAGAGCATCATGTTCTGTTGCATCTTCTGCGAACTGTCCGTGGCGGGTGCGGGCTTATCTCCCTGCTGCACCTTCTTCTTGCGGTCATTGATGGCGAACGTGAGCTTCATCTGCAGGAACTGCAGGAGTACGAGGAGCGGCGGGAAGACGAAGACACTGGGCTTGAGCAGATCGAAGCCGATGAACTGCGTATTGAATGTCCATGCAAGATGCAGGTACGGCTCGTAGATCAGATGTCGGGACGTTGCGAGCACGGAGCCGTCGCGAATGACATAGAAGAGCCCGATGAGCACCGGCAGCTGCACGAGGGTCGGCAGGCACGACTGGAACGGATTGATCTTGTGCTCCTTCCAGACCTTCATCGTCTCCTCCTGCATGCGCTTGGGATCGTCTTTGAAGCGACGCCGGATCTCATCCAGATGCGGCTGCGCCTTCTGCATTTTCTTCTGCCCCTCCAGCGCGTGCTGGGTCGGAATGAAGAGGAGGAGCTTCACCAGAATCGTGAGGACGATGATGGCGATGCCGAGGCTGTGATTGGGGAGAATCGACGCGATGAAGATGAGGAAGTTCAGGAACGGCTTCGTGATGAACGCGCGGAAGATCCTGGTGAGCGTTCCCGGTGCGACGAGCGTGAAGCGCGCCTCCACGGACGGCGCGGCGACGGTTCCTCCGGTGCCGGTAATTGCCGCCTCCTTCGGGAGCCGCACTTCGTACGCTCCGAGCTGCGAGAAGAGCGAGTACTTCCATGCAGCCAGATTGATCGTCGCCTTTTCCCCCGCCGCAACGGTCGTGAGAGGAATGCATGGCAGAGCCGTTTCCGTCGTCATGAGCGGAATGACACTTTCACCGCTTCCCGCACCTTCGACACGATAGACCTCCACCGGCGGCATGGGACAACGATCCGGCAACGTGAGCACGCCGTTCGTTTTGTTCTCAAGCGAGAGGATGGCATCGTGATCGCCCTTCACCTTCGCGCTCGTGGATTTGAGTTCGATACCCTGCGTCTCGTTCTGCGTGTTCTTCTGCGGCAGGAACGTGCGGAACGCGAACTGCGTGAGCAGATAGACGATCGCGAAGATCGCGACGAACTCTAGGAGGCTGCCCCGCTTCTTCTTTTGTTCAGACATTGGGAGAGGAAGGAAAGAAAAGACCGGACGTCACCCACGATGTCCGCGTAGTCACAGGTCAGACTAGAGGAACGCGGCGAGAGCAACAACTGCGCCGTCGGTAATTCCTGCATTTCTTTGGTAACGATCCTTAATGCCTCCTTGCACCTCCTGCGCATACGATTGCGATCCACGGCGCGCTTGGAAAGCCGTGTGGAGGCATAGGAGCCGACGTAAAGCCCCTGCGGAGAGCGCTCTTTGAGCTGTTGCCACACCGTCACGGGAACGCCCGGTATCCACCGGATCTGCATCGTCCTGCCGCGCCAGAGTTCGCCCCTGGCAAGAACGTGGCTGTTAACCTTCCGCCCGCGGAGATGATGGAGCCGCATGACCCATAGAATAGCGCCCTGTCTCTCGCCAAGTCGAAAAAAGGTGTCTATCCTTTGCCCGACATGGCTCTCACCCCCGCACAGGTCCGGCACATCGCCAAGCTCGCCCGCATCGAGATCGCGGACAATGAAGTGGAGAAGTATGCAAAGGAGCTCTCGGCCATTCTTGAGTACGTGGAGAAACTGAAGGAGGTCGATACGAAGGGAGTGGAACCGACGGCGCAGGTGACGGGGCAGGTGAATATTTTCCGCCCCGATGTGATCGAGAACAAAGGCATCACGACGGATGCTCTCCTCGGCACGAGCGCTCTGCCGATCATTGAACAGCAAATAGAAACGCCATCAGCCCACGGTTGATTTTCCATTGTCCATTATCCATTTTCCCTTGTTATCGTCCCTCACCATTGCACAGGCACACGAGAAACTGAGGAAGAAAGAGCTCTCCTCCGTCGAGCTCACGAAGGCATGCATTGAAACAATCGAAAAAGTTGATAAAACCATCAATGCAGTCGTGCATCGTAATTTTGAGCGAGCCCTGATAGAAGCCAAGAAGGCAGATACGCAGGGAACATTCGATCAACCGCTCTCCGGCATCCCCTATCTGGCCAAAGACGTCTTCTGCGAGGAGGGGGTTCCCACCACCGCCTGCTCGAACATGCTGCGCGGGAAGGACTATGTTCCGCCCTTCGACTCGACGACGACCAGGCGGCTGAAAGCGGCGGGGGCGATCAGCATGGGCAAGGCGAACACGGATGAATTCACGATGGGTGCGAGCACGGAGACGAGCTGCTTCGGCGTCACGAAAAATCCGTGGGACCGGACATGCGTGGCCGGCGGATCATCGGGCGGGTCGGCTGCCGCCGTCACGGCGGACGAATGTCTTTTTGCTCTCGGAACGGATACGGGCGGGAGCATCCGCCAGCCCGCGAGTTTCTGCGGGTGTACCGGTCTCAAGGTGACCTACGGCCGCACGAGCCGGTACGGCGTGATGAGCATGGCGAGCTCACTGGATACCATCGGAACGCTTGCGAAGACCGTGGAGGACGCGGCGATCATCCTGCAGACGATTGCGGGCAGGGACCCGCTCGACGGGACAACGGGCGATGTGCCCGTGCCCGATTATCTTTCGTCACTCAGGAAAGGTGTGAAAGGTATGACGATCGGACTGCCGAAGGAATACTTCATCAAAGGCATGAGTCCGGAGGTGGAGACGGCGGTGCGGACTGCGGCGAAGGAGTTGGAGAAACTCGGAGCGAAGGTGGTGGATATCAGTCTGCCGCACTCGTCCTATGCCATTGCAGCCTACTACGTCATCTGCCCGTCGGAAGTGAGTTCCAACATGGCCCGTTACGACGGTCTTCGGTACGGCCACTCCACGGAAAAACAGGACAATCTCATCGAGTACTACATCCGTGCCCGCAGCGGGGGATTCGGCCCCGAGGTGAAGCGCCGCATCATGATCGGCACGTACGCGCTCTCCGCCGGCTACTACGACGCCTACTACCGTCAGGCACAGAAGGTGCGCACCCTCATCCGGCAGGACTTCGAGAAGGCCTTTGAAAAGGTGAATTGCATTCTCACTCCCGTGGCTCCCACGCCCGCCTTCACAATCGGTGCGCATACCGATGACCCCGTGCAGATGTATCTGGAAGATATCTTCACCGCGCCGATTAACCTTGCCGGTGTTCCCGGACTTTCGATCCCATGCGGTTTTTCAAAAGAAGGACTGCCGATGGGACTGCAGCTCATCGGACCCCAGTGGGGCGAGGAGACGATCCTCCGTGCCGGCTATGCATTCGAGCAGGCGACGGAGTGGCATTCGAAAAAACCGACACTCAAGTGATCACTGGATGCCGGCTCCTATGCGACAGCCAAAAACGGCTGCAGTTTCCCGCGGGTCTCTTTCGTGAGTTCGACACCGGGGACAGAGACCCTCCATTCCCCGTTCTCCATGATTTGTCCGGGAAGAATCGTCAACCCCGTGGCCTGCGAGACAAGGGTGGGATCCGCGTTGAGACGGAATTCGTGCTTGAGTTGCTCCATGACTGATGGGGAAGAAGTATGGATGCCAAGCTTACTGCAGCAGAAAGAGCCGTCAAATGGAATGAAGTGATTCCGGGAAAACATCAGCAGATGTTGACTGCATGCGATCGGGCTATACTCGCCTTAATTCCCCCAAACCCTCATGGAATTCATCAGTCTGATCGTCGTTGTCCTCGGCATCTTCTATCTCCTCGTCCTGCCCGTCGTGGTCCTCGGGCTGTCCACGCGCGTGAAGGAGCTGGAGAAGCGCTTCTCCGGCGCTCCGGCGGAGCGGAAACAACCACCGAAGCCGAAGACGGAGGACTTCTCACAATACTATCGGGAAGCCCCGCCGGTCAGCGCCGCCCAACCCCGCCCCGCGGCCACAAAGACAACGCAACAACCCGCGAAACCCGCACGCTCCTTCGAGGAACAAATGGGCGGTCATGTGTTCCAGTGGGTGGGCATCGGAGCACTCGTGCTCGCGCTGCTCTTCTTCCTCAAGTGGTCCTTCGATAACGGATTCATCGGACCGGTCGGACAGACCGTCCTCGGTTATCTCTTCGCCGGAGCCGCCATCGTGGCCGGCGATCGGCTGCGCGGCCGCTACGGCGTCTGGTCTCTCGCCTTCACCGGCGGCGGCGCGCTCGGCGCGTACATCGTGACGTCGGTCGGCCTGCATACGTACCAGCTCTTTCCTTCCGTCGCCGCCTTCGCCATCAACGTCCTGATCACCGCCGTGACCTGTCTGCTCGCGGGCTATTACGGAGCCGTTCCGCTCGCGGCTTTCGGCATTCTCGGCGGCTTTGCGACTCCGTTCCTCGTGGGAGGAGACGGTTCCACGACCGCGCTGCTCCTCTACATCCTCGTCCTTGATCTGGGTGTGCTGGCGCTCAGCCATGTCCGCCCCTGGCGCAGGCTCAATGCCCTCGCACTCGTAGGTACGTTCCTTTATGAGTTCTATGCCTACACACGATTCCAGTCTCCGTATCCGACACCGAGCGATTTGAATCTCACCATGGCGCTTCTCTTCACCGGCGCCTTCCTCGTCATCTACGGCTTCGTGCCGTTCCTGTATAACCTCATGAAGAAGCAGGCATCGGAATCGACGGACATTCTGATACTCGTCGCCAATGCGCTCGTCCACTTCGTCTTCGTCCTCCTGTGGCTCTCCACGGTACCGGGCCTCATGGAGACGTATGACGCGCTCGTGGCGCTCGTCTTCGCCATCGCGTTCCTGCTCTTCAGCAACGAAGCCTACCGCTCCAACAGGAATGACACGCCCTTCGTGCTCGCCAGCCTCTCCCTCACCATCCTCTTCGCCTCGCTCGCCATCCCCATGCAATTCGGAGGCATGTGGGTCCCGCTCGCGTGGAGCATCGAGGGCGCCTTCCTCCTCTGGATCGCCATCCGTCTCAAAGATCCTCGCATCCAGCGGTACGCCTGGATCCTGATGGCCGCATCGTACTTCTGGTACTTCGTCATCCCGAGCGACACCGTCGTGCTGTGGCAGCCCGGCACACTTTCCCCCGTCGCCTTCCTGCCCTCCGGCATGATGCTCTTCTTCGTCTGGCTCGCGTTCGCTCTTGCGGTCCTCTGGATCGGCATCGGGAGGAAGGACCGGCGGGAACAGCAACTCCTGCCGTTCGCCGTCGGCGGCGGCGCCGTCCTGACCTGCGGCTTCGCCATCAATCTTCTGCCCCCCCTGTCCCCGCTCTCCTGGGCGCAACGATTCGTCGAAGCGGTCGGGCTCATCGGCGCGGGCTACATCGCTCTCGCGGCGGCGCGTTCCCGCTGGAGCACGCTGGATGATCAGGAGAAGAAGATGTTCTCCGTCCTGGGAATCGTCGTGCAGATCATCACCCTCACGTACCTCACGCGCGAGTTCGTGCGTGCCGTCGATGAGCATCTGATCTTCACGACCTTCCTCAACCCATACCAGGCGCTGCAGGTCGGCATCTCGATCCTCTGGGCCGTCTACGCCTCCGTCGCTCTGGTCATCGGCATCACCGGTAACTGGAAGCCCATCCGCATCTTTGCGATCGTGCTCCTGCTCGTCGCCACGGTGAAGCTCGCCGTCATTGATTTCTTCGCTCTCGGTATGGGGGCGCGCGTCATCGGCTTCACGGCTCTGGGCGCACTGCTCGTTGCCGCTTCCTTCCTCTATCAGCACAAGAAAGATGCTCTTAAATCCTTCTTCCTCTGAACCATGGCCGCTCTCCTCTCCGCCCTCGTCTCGCTCGTTCTGATCCCCGCCGCTCTCGCCGCTCCGGCCTACGAACGGCCGATCACGCTCCCGTCTCTTACGGAGCCGATGCCCGTGCTCGTCGTGATTCCGGACACGATCCTCCGGCAGAGCACGCTCCAGAGCCTCCGCATCCAGGAGGGATCCGACGTCCTCCCGCTCAAGGCCGCCCCCGCAATGACGGGGGAGTTCAAGAACTTCATCGCGGCGGCGTCACTCTGTTCCGTCGAAGGGAACGGAGAGCCGCGGAAGCTCTTCGACGGCGATCCCGCCGGCTCCGTGCGTCCCGATCCCCTGAAGAATCCGACCTCCTGCGCCCTGACCTTCGATCTCATCGGTCCGGTGCGCGTGGAAGGCGTCCGCTTTGACGTGACTGAGCCGCTCACATCCGTCTCCGTTGCGGCATGGAACGGCACGGACTACACGACGCTGCGCACGGCAAAGGGAACAAACAGCCTCTCTTTCTCCTCCGTCATCACCACCCGGCCCCGCGTGACGACCACGTACGCTACCGCTCGGTCGATTGCGGAGGAGACATTTTCCGGCGAGGGGTCGGCACACCTGCTCTTCCCCGCCGCTCCGGGACATGCGTATCGCCTCGTCTACGGCGATGCCGCACCTCCCGCCCTGCCCCCCCCTCCCCGCCTCTCTCGCACTGACGAAGGACACGCCGTATGCGAGTTTGGGCGAGGAACGCGTCCTGTCGCAGGACAGTGACGAGGACAGTGTTCTGAACGCCGACGATAATTGTCCTCTCGTCAAAAACCCCGATCAGAAGGATGGGGATAACGACGGACTGGGGGATGCCTGCGACAACGCCCCCACGGTCCCCAATGCCCCGCAGGATGACCGTGATCGCGATGGCGTGGGCGATGCGAAAGACAACTGCCCGGACATCTTCAATCCCGATCAACGGGACGAGGATCTGAACGACATCGGCGACCCCTGCGATGATCCGGATCAGGACGGCGCGCTCTCCGGCAAAGACAACTGTCCGTACATCGCAAACCCCGATCAGAAGGACAATGACGGGGACGGCATCGGGGACACCTGCCAGCTCGACCGCGACGGCGACGGCATTCCCGATGCGAAGGATGACTGCCGTTCGCTCCGCAACCCCAGGCAGGAGGACCGTGATCAGGACGGCATCGGGGACGAATGTGATTCCTGCCCCGATACCAAGAATCCCGCTCAGGAAGACCGCAACGGGAACGGCATCGGTGATGCCTGCGAGGGCACCGTGCTGGACCCCGACAGGGACGGCGTCACGAATGATTCCGACAACTGCGTCTCCGTCGCCAACCCCGATCAACGGGACACGGACAGGGACGGAAAAGGGGACGCCTGTGACAACTGCCCGACCTTCCAGAACGCGGATCAGAAAGACGCGAACCGCGACGGGCAGGGGGACGCCTGCACGGACGAGGACGGTGACGGACTCGTGCCGCCCTTCGATAATTGCCCTGCGGTCGCCAATCCCGATCAGGAAGACGCCGACAATAACGGCACGGGCGACGTCTGTGAGGACGATGACGGCGACGGAGTCCTGAATTACAAGGACAACTGCCGCCACGTCTCCAATCGCGATCAGCGCGACCAGGATGCCGACGGCATGGGCAATGCCTGCGATGAAACGGACAGCCGCCTTTCCGAGCAGCACCCGTGGCTGGTGTGGACGGGGCTTTCCTTCCTTGTGCTCGTTCTCGTCACCATCGCGATCCGCATGGTCATCCGAATTGCGCGCGAAGGGCCGCGGGCGGAGTAAAGGAAACCATCTCCGACAGAGTGTGAAGTTTAATGGACGATCCGAAAGCCTCACATATGGCTATCGGGAGCCATATCCGGACTTGCATGCCAGTTCACATCGCCCATACGCTGCAGTTGAAATGATGGCCATGGAGAACCACACAAATAATGGACAAATGATTGAAATATTTTTGAAATATTTAATTGAGGCTTCCTCTATGGAAGGGCACGTACCAAAGCAAAGAAATGGAAGACGCTGCCTCCCAGAACAAAGAGATGCCAGACCGCATGATGAAAGGGCAACCGGTCCCGTGCGAAGAAGAAGACTCCGGAGGTATAGGCAATGCCTCCGGCAATGAGGAGTGCGACCGCGGTCAGGGGAAGAGTGAGAATCAAGGGAACCACAGCCACCAGAATGAGCCACCCGAGAAGGATATACAGTGCGACACGCAGTGTGGACAGCCTGTGCAGCACGCCATTCGCCCCGATCCCCACCATCGCGATGCCCCACACCACCCCGAAGATGCTCCACCCCCAGCCGCCACGAAGCGGCACGAGCATGAACGGCGTATAGGTTCCCGCAATGAGGAGAAAAATAGTCGCGTGATCCACTCTCTGCATGAGACGCTTGAAAGTGCTGTACGGAACGGCGTGATAGAGTGATGAAGCGCCGTACATCAGGACAAGGCAGGATCCGTAGATACTGAAGCTCACGATACGCCACGGATCTCCCTGTGCACTTGCGGAGACCACGAGCAACGAGAGAACGGCGATGCCCCAACCGAATCCGATCAGGTGAATAAGGCTGTTTGCGGTTTCTTCCGCCCTGGTCTGCCGGCGTTCATCCGGACGCATCACGGCAAAATTGTAGCGGTTCTTTTCCCATGAGGCGCGGAATCTGCTGCCTGCCCGTCCGTAGTCCGCCGCAAGCGGACGAAGGAGGGAACGTTGTTCGAACGTATGGGGCGGGAATGCGCGAACGCAAGAACAATGAAAACTATTAAAATTTCAAACTACTTGCTACCTCCCTTCGTAATTGATCATATCCCTGCGGATGCGTTGGACATTGAACAATATGCGTTCCATACACCATTCCATTTGACTCAATAAAAGTTAATTCGTTTGTGCAATTATTGTTGGCATAATGATCGATCCTTTTTATAGCTTTGTGATTATCGATAGTAGTGTTCAAGAATTCACTCGAAGAAACGCTAGATTGATAGATTTGAATTTTCTTTGTTCTCTCGAATGATTCGTTGGTCGAGAAAAAATGAATACTCGTCGGATCCATTCCCTTCGGCGTAACGATAATCTCATTGATAGATATGCCATCTACAGTTTGTCGTTGTTCTCTTTTCGAAACCGATGCATCAATCGGATATTCAAAACGAATGCCCAACTCTTCGCTCGTGGCAGTTGCCCAGTCAGGTCTCGTGGTATTTGATTCAGGGTGCCTCAGGCGTGGGCTTCCATTGATAAATGCCAAAAACCCTGCACCCGTGAGTGCAACTGCAACTATTGGCACGATGTAGAATAATTTCTTTAGGTTCATAGAGATTCTAAACAAAAATATACATTTTTTGGCTTCGCTCGCCCACCATTAAAATCTTCCCGAAATGAACAAGTTCACACAGGGAGTCCTCGGGCAAACAACGGAGAAGAGGATTCGGATCCCGAAGGTCGACGTCCGCAACTACGCAAAATACGTCTTGCGGGAGGGATCGAACGAGGAGAAACGGGAATTGCTCGGATGTTTGAAGAGCCCACTCATTCTGAAGAATGGAAAAGTCGCCTTATGAAGACAAGTACTCGATGCCAAAGCCACACCCTCGGCTCTGGCTATATTTAAGAAAAATTGATATAATAGACTTTAAAATAAATATGGATCAAAAACATCAAATTCCGGCTATTCCTGCTACAGGCAAGGATCTGTACAACCTACTGATGCTATCTATCGAGCCAGAACTTACCACGGATCAATTTTCACTTCTTAAGACGAGATACCAGAACGAAACGCAGGAACAAGCGAAAGCAAGAGCGGAGAAATATTCTAAGGCATTCATTGAATACGAGAAAGCCTATATTTCTTTTGTAGAAAAAATGAACCGTGATTTGGCGGGTTATCGAAAGGAACAATTTCAATCTGTTGAGAACGAGGAAAGGGAACAGAGAATGAAACTGATTACGAACATGGAATTGCCTTTCGTTTCTTAATTCTTACTTTTCTTCCTATGCCGTACAGAGCACACCAAATCTTTGAGAGGGAGCATCGCCTTTGCCAAGAGATGAATGGAAATGTCACACCTTCAGAAGGAAACGCTCCCGAATTACCGAAGCAGGAAACAAAAGAACAGCAGCCGGATCAGGTGAGCCCCGAGAAAATCGATGGTGACGTTCGAGGTCTCATCGATAATAAAGTGCAACGGGCAGAATCTGATGTCAGTAAGGCCCATGAGACCGTTAGAAATACGGAAACTATGATGGTGAATCTGCGAGTGGAAACGCTCTCACCTCAGCAACGACAGCTCATCGGGGAAGGCGTAAAAGATCCAGAGATCAGTACTGAACAATTGAAGTCATGGGTGTCGCTTGTAAGTAAATTCTCTCCAGATTTGTGTGATCGTCTTGCGAAGGAACAGCCACTGCAACAAAATGACTTCAAAGTTCTTGCAGCTTTATATCCACAACTCAGTCCTGACGAACAAAGATTTTTCGAAGCAATGCCAATATTACCAATGGATGCAATCAATGCTTCAGTTGCAGAGATCGTACAGAATTCCAAAAACCCACAAGAGGCAACGCTGGCACTTCTCCGTGAATATACCTCGCATCCTGATAGAGCTGATGAAAACCGAGCCACTCTAAAACCGGAAAAAACCGATCGAGGGCGAGAAAGAGTATATACGAAAGAACCCACTGGATATATGACAAACAATGCTACTGCACTTCTTGATCGTTGGGGAATTACTAGTCATGGTGGAGTTGGGACGGGCTGGCTAGAAAGCCGACTTGGAGTCGAAGGTTCTGATCACGTCAATTACATGGAACGTGGCAATACGCTGTATGTCGAAGCAATCGACTACAGTGGAAACGCTCGCCTGTTTGCAGTGTCCGAAGCCGATGTGCGCCCGTCGAGCCGCAGTGAATCTCGAGAAAGTCTTCAGTCTCTTACAAAGAAGGCACTATCACTTCTTGTGAAACACGCACAGTCTGAAAATGGCCAAGATGCAGACCAGAAAAAAGATCCAACGGAAACAAAAATGTTTATGCCTGTCTCTTCCTACAAAAAAGTAAAAATGGATTCAATCCTCAAGAATCCTGCATCTAATCGTGCCTTGCGTTATGACTACGTACGTGAGGGGGGAGGGCTCGCCACAGCAGTCCAAAAAGCTCAAAGAGAGGGCTTTGTTATCGAAGAAAGTGACAATGATTGGAATTTATCCGTTAAGAAGGATGGCAAGATAATTGCCTCAGTGGATAGAAAAGGAGATTACGCTCATATGGATGACCCTGACGCATGGGAACAAAAAATTGCGAATGTGATCAATCAAGCTCTCGAAACTGAGAAGACGAAAAAGAATCAATAAAGGGTGGGTCGCCCCAGAACCACAGCTCCACCTATGTTCGTGGGTCCATAAGGCCCAAATCATCGTGGCGGGGCTGACGGGACTCTCCTGAAGCTGTTGGACTTCGATTTATCTTCTACGCTCCAGGCTCTCCGGAGCCTTACGCTGATGGCGTAATCTCAGCGCAACATTTCATGCCCCATGACGCATTGCGGCCTCCGCAACGCGTCAAGGCCACAGAGGTGTAACTCTGTAGCCGCGACATTCCGCGTGACAACAAGCGCATAGCGCGTTTTGAAAAGAACATCTGTCGGCATGCTTGTCTGTTACAAAAGGGTGGTCGTCCCCCAGTCTCAAATTCTGGTTCCATCTCCCGCTTTTACTCAGCAAATTTCTGCATACCAAATAATGCCTCAATGAAATTGCGCATATGTCTTCTGTTAGCCAAATATGGCTTATCGTACGCTCCCTTTCGGGAAGGCTATTAACCTCCTTATTGGTTTCTAATAGGCACCTTATATAGAGGTGCATATAAATTCTATATAGACACGGAATTTTTCCCTGACCTATAGTTGTCAGATATGGAACCACTGAATGAATCATCAGCCTGGGATGACGAGTATTCTTCCAAGTCCAAACGAAAGAGCCCTTGGATTCTAAGGGGAAGGTTCACACGCTGGCCGAAAGGCCTTGAGCTCCAGCTGGCGCGGGACAGTGGGCTTACAGGACGTGACCTGAGAGTCTTCATCAGCTGCATCAATCTGACATACGGATACAGCAGGGAACATTGGAATATTTCTCCCGAACAGGTCTCTGCAATGACAGGAATTCAAAAAAACCATGTCTCTGCCTGCTTTCAGAAATTGAGGAAACTGGGTTACATCGAAAGAGAACGAAAAACAATCAGAATCATTCCTGTGCCGCAGCAAGATGAGACACTTCTCTCTGGTATGCAAATGCCCGATTCTCCGGCGGATGGCAGGCCTGTACGTGTTATCGAGGAGCTTCCTCCTGACGAATATTATGATTCTGCATCCAAGCTGTGGCTCCTAAATTGCAATGTCTCTGTTGAAATTCCAGGGTTCTCCGAACCACATTTTTCCCTCTCCGATACAACAGACGGTGAACATGCAAATCCCGTGAGCGAGACTATTTTCTCCCTTCGAGAGGAGTTGGATGGTGTTGTTTTTGGCTTTGAGGAGCCAAAGTACCATCTGGTATAGAAATTTCTATAGAATGTATTTATTAAGTAATTAAGATTCAACAAGACATTCTAAGAAAAGAAAAATCATCTTTCGGAGAGTAGACATCTCTGTGGTTCCCGAAGAATGTGCCTGTTGTTTGTTCCCTATCCCCCTGTCCCCTTCCCCGTACCAACGCTGGGGTGCCTTCTAAGAGGCGGGAACCATGTAATGCGGTTATCTTTCCTCCAGCAGAGCAACAACGCTCCAGGAGCTTTTATATGATTTGAGGAAGCCATGCCGAAGAGTTGCACATGTAAAAATAACCTCAGCATCATTCATTCGCGGGTGCTGCACAATTTGCCACATATAAGCGCAATAGGAATAGCCTTGGCTGGTCACTATTTACATATGTCTGTATCCCTCAGGGGCAGGAAACGCCTTTATTTGCATACTTGTTTCCGAACTTCTGGCAGACATCTTTTTTATTGCTCTCAATTTGGACTCTCAAATTTTCTGCAAGCTGCTGTGCCTCCACAATTTGCGTCTTGGTCATTTGTTCCTCAAGACCGGAGGTAAAACTGATATCACCCGTGCGAGCCTGTGCCAGTAATGCCCAGGCATAGGCATGTACATAATTTTGAGGAGCACCAATGCCTGTGTAGTAAGCTCTCGCAGCTTCTTCCTGCGCGGCAGTGTATCCGCGCTCTGCGGCAATGAGTAACAGCCGAAACCTTTCCACGGGGTCTGAAGCCTCCAATGAGAGTGTATATGCTGCATCAGGGTCACCTTGCTCGGCTGCCATCCTTATCGTTGGAGCCGAAACGGCTGATTTGCCTGATACGCTGATGTTGTCTGTGGTTCCCTTTGCCGAACATCCCAGTAACAAGATACAGGCGACTAATGGCAATGGTGCTATCCGCATAGTGTCTAAAGTATGCGCCAAGCTCTTTGTAAATGCTAATTATAGTCTGTAGAACCATAGTATGCAGCCGGATAGGGTTTTTGTGTGTCAAAAATCCTAGACGACTTCGGCAAGAGCGTTCGTGCGTTGCGGGAGCGGCAAGGACTTTCACAAGAGGAATTGGGTGCAAAGGCAAAGCTCCATCGCACTTATATTGGAATGATTGAACGGGGAGAGAAGAACATCACCTTGGAAAATATCGAAAAAATTGCGAAAGCCCTGGGGGTTCCTATTCCAAAACTCCTAGTCAATTGACCAGTGATATGTGGTGCTGAGGACTTTCAAATTATCCATTTCTTCCCAAGTCCTATAAGTCCACATATTCTTCTTTTTTTCGTTGTCTTGCCATTTCACTGTCGCTCCCATCTCATCGTAAACTTCTTGGGTGATATAAATATTGTTTGGCTCTGACGCCAACTTTGAAAGTTTAACAGCAAAATTAGTAGGGTTACCAACCCATACGAGGTCATTATTGTTCTCACCTTTGATACCACCGCGAACAACCAGAATATTTCCTACATCCACTCCAATTCCAAAATCAAATTTCATGTCCTCCAATTCACTATTGTTTTCAAAATACTCATTAATCTTTGGACGAAGAATCTTGTGTCCATACCACTTCATCTGCATTCCAGTCTTTACAGCATCCGTGCGCTTCAAATCGCCAACAAATCCAACAAGAACGCCATCTCCATTAAAGCTCAATAATTGGCCATCGTTATTCCTGGCAATTTTTGTTATTCCCCAAAGAAACGACTTATACATCTTTGCACCAGTTACTCGTCTAAACCCATCCACAATCGTTGTGGATTCTTTAATATCTATAAACAACATCGCCATTTTAAGCTCCCGTCCAAATTTTCCGAGTCTAATGTCATCCAAATCTGGTATTACCTGCCCATCTGTGACTTCGTAGTTGCCATCAAAAAAATCTGATACGCCTTTTTCTAGCTCTGACTTTGTTGCCATATCTCAAGTAACCCGAGTAATAAAATTGCTACTCCGGTATATGCCAATCCATCTCGAAATTTTTGATATTTCTCCTTAGCGATAACCGAGCAGGCGTGGATTTGACGCTTGAGTTCTTCGATATAAATCTTCTCGTTCTTGAGCATGTCAATTTTCTTTGAAAATTCGGTCAAACTCATTGACGCAATATCCCCGAAGAAGAGTGGGGATTTTTTCTCCTGTCCGTGTTCAAGATATGGATAAATAGTGCTGAGAAGCTTATAGATTGAAACAGCGAAGAGAATAAATGCCACACAATATCCAGTAAACAGTAGCCATGTATTAAAAGCGGAGATTATCCGGTCAAGTGAAGTAGAGAGGAACGCCAAAAGAAATACTCCATTGAACCCAAGGAGAATACTAACTTTGTTATCCGCATTCCGTGTCCACTCATGTACTATGCCTAGGTTAGTTTCAAGTTGTTCTGGATTCATGGAGGTAAACTGGGCAGGGTTGGAAATAAAACTATAACACGTTCAGGTTACTGCGGGGCGACCACCTCGCAGTTTTTACCCTGGATATTTTTCGGGGTCTTTCCCGTAGGTGTGTTCTTCGCGGATTCGATTGTTATCGCCACGATGAATCTTCACCTGTCCAAGAGCCACATGTTTCGCAACGGCAGTCGCTGCTTCAATTGCAGCCTCCTGAGTGTGATGACGGCTCATTGGAATTTTGCTGTTTTGAAGCAGCGTTTCCCACATGTCTGTGGGACGGTCTTTAACAACATGAAGGACGGTTCGTTTTGGAGTCATAAGGAATGAAGGAAACCCTGCCCAGGGCTATATACCTCTATGCCAAGACTCCATCTTGGCAATACTTATTTTGCTCTGCCCCTAGAGCCAAGCAACAAATATCCATTGCGCCAAGTAAACTTTTATTTTGGTGTACAAAAGGACACCACTCTTCTCGTCTTCTTTTCAGAAGGCAGGTCGCTATCTATAGTTAGCATATGAAATCGTATGTAGTGTACACTCGGCGTTCCACATCGGATGACAATCATCAGCAATACTCACTGGCCGCACAGGAAAAGATTTGCCGGAGTTACGCCGAGAAAAAGGAACTCGCTATCACCTCCATCATCCGCGAATCGCACAGCGCAAAGGTCGCGGGAAGGCGGCCTGAGTTCCTGCAAATGCTGAAAGACCTGGAAGCGAAGAAATACGCGGGGGTGATTGTGCATAACGTTGACCGACTTCTCCGTTCCATCGGAGATTTCGCGCTGATAGATTCTCTCAGGAATAAGGACATCGAATTTCACTTTGTGGATGGCTCTTATCCCAACACGCCCGAAGGAAACATGATGCTTGGCATCAACGTTGTCTTTGCTAAGTGGTACGTGGAAAAGCTGGGTAAGGAGGTTAAAAAGGGCTTCCGAGAGTCGCTGGAGCAGGGGCGACTGCCCCACGAAGCGCCTGTGGGCTATAGGGACATTGGTAACGGTCTGAAAGAGCCAGACTCCGTCTCTGCACCCTTGGTGCGGCAGGCATTTGAATTGTATGCCTCCGGCAAGTACTCCGTGGATACTCTCACGGCAGAGATGAGAACACGCGGTCTCAGAACAAAGCGTGGACAGAGGCACGGAAAGGGATTGCCCCCGTCCAGTATGCACCGAATTCTCACGAATCCATTTTACTGCGGCATTGTTCGGATGAACGGCGTGGACTATCGCGGACAGCACACGCCCCTCATCGGTAGGGAACTCTTCGATTCCGTTGTGCTCCGCCTGAATCAGCGGCAACACAGACGCTTAACGGCAAAACCCTTTTCTTACAGGCGACTGCTCCGGTGCACTTGCGGGTGCTACCTCTCGCCCTACATTGCCAAGGGTCTCACTTATTACGGCTGCACGAATACGGCCTGCAAGGAATCCACTACCCGTGAGTCCGTTCTAGACGGTCACCTGGATAGTATTCTCCAGACGGTTGTGCTGAGCGAAGAGGAATTGGCTCAAACAAGAAAGGCTATGAAGCAGCTGGAAGGCTTTGTGACCGAAGACAGGGAAACCAAGCTGCGACGCATTGAGACGAAGAAGGAGAAGCTAAGGAAGGGTTTGGATAAGGCGCGGCAATTCTTCTTGGACGGAGTATTCGACAAAGAAGACCTGGATGCAGAGAAAGTGCGGGTTGCTGCGACGCTTGAAGCTCTTGGTAAAGAGGAAACACGCCTAATGAAGATGGACTTGAAGCGGCTGAAAGATGTTTATGATTTTCTCGAACTCTCGAAGACGGCTTTGGACGGCCTTCGTTCCGCATCGCTCCAGAAAAAGAGGGGTATGGTGCAGGTGGCATTCCTCGAACTCAATGTGAGAGACAAGGGTTTGGCTTCGTACAAACTAAAAGAGGAGTACGAAGTGGTGCAAAATAGAAGTTTAGTCTCTAGTGGCGGGGCTGACGGGACTCGAACCCGCGACCTTCCGCGTGACAGGCGGACGCTCTAACCAGCTGAGCTACAACCCCTTGTGAGGCGGAGAAACGGTAGCCGATGAGACGCACGGAAACAACAGAAATCCCCGTTCCCTACGCCCTACCCCCTACCCCCTATTCTTCTATGTACAACAACGGATTCTTCTTCACCCCTTTCACCCGTACCTCGAAGTGCGTGTGAATGCCCGTTGAACCGTACACGAGCCCCGTGTTGCCCATCCACGCAATGAGCTGCCCGCGCTTCACCGTATCACCCGCCTTCACGTAGAGTTCCTTGTTATGACCGTAGAGCGTCACAAGGTCATTGCCATGATCAATCTCGATTACATTGCCGTATCCACCGTTCCAGCCGGTCTCCGCGCGGATCACCGTCCCCGCCTCCGCCGCATAGATCGCCCCTCCGCCCTTCTCCTGCATGTCGAGTGCATAATGACTCGTGTTGTAGTACTGCGTGATGAAACAACTTGCACTGCAGGGCTTCTGAAGCACGCCCGCCGTGGGTGCCGAGGTCATATTCGACGTAGGGCGCACCGCCACTTCCACACGTGGCTTCGTCGTTGCCCCCTTGCTGCTCACTGAGGAGGATTTGGCGGATGCGACGAGCGCCGGCTTGGCAACAATCGGCTTGGCATTCGGAATGATGAGTTCCTGTCCCGCAAGGAGGAAACTGCTCTTCAACTTGTTCTGCTGGGTGATTTTTTCCGACGGAATATCGAAGAGCTCCGCAATGCCCAGAAGCGTCTGTCCCGCCTTCACCGTATGAAGGATGCCGTCCACAGGCAGAATGGTGAGTTCATCGCCGGGATGAATGCCTTCGCCTTCCTTCAGGTTATTCGCCCAGAGAATGGTGTCCTTGGAAATGCCGTACCGCTGCGCAAGGCGCTCGATGCTTTCTCCTTCCTTCACCGTGTGAATCACCGCTTCGGAGTACGCACGGCGCGAGCCCTGCTGCGTGAGTGAAGAGGATTTCATCAGGAATCCGTCCTCCACCAGAAGGAATTGTTGTCCGATGGTTTCACCCTCTTCCGGAGCGAGAGCAGCCGTGGGAACGTAGGGCGGAGCCAGAGTCGCCAGGAAAAAAACGAGCAGGCTGATGATGCGTACCCGGAGGGAGAGCCAGTGAATGGTGGATTCTTGTGAGGCCACGAAAGCGGGAGATTACTTGATGGGACATCCGCCCCCCTGTGCGCACTCCGTGTCCTCCACCGGAAGCGTACTCGGAACGCTTTCACCCCCCAGAAGATTTGCGAGGACCGTCTTCATATCCACGTATCGCTGCCGGGAGTGCAGCAACACGACAACATACTGCCGTCCTTCCTTCTCGATCACGGAGACGAGACACTGCCCCGCCGCCCCCGTCGTACCGGTTTTTCCCGCCGTCACGCCCGGAGCCCCCGCACGGAGAAGAGCATGCGTATGTGCAAGCTTGATCTCCTGCCCCCCGCGACTCACGATAACCGATCCGCGCTCACCCATGCGCTCACGAATCGCAGGTACTTTGAGAACAAAGGATGTGAGAATGGCGATATCGCGGGGCGTGGACCACTGACGGGGATCGTCCAAGCCGGAGGAGTTGGCGTACCGGGTGCCCGTAAGTCCGAGCGATGCCGCACGTGCGTTCATTTCCTTCACGAATGCTTCCGTGGATCCGCTGTGGTAGTTCGCAAGAGCCACCGCCGCATCGTTCGCAGATGCGATCATCATCGCGGAGAGAAGATCCCCGACGGTGAACTTTTCCCCCTCCGGCAGATACGCGACACTCCCCTGCGTCTCCGTCACGATTTTCGGAATCGGCACCCACTCGTCGAGCTTGTGATGTTCCACAATGATGAGCGCCGTCATGAGTTTTGTCAGACTCGCCATGGGACGTTCGATATCCCCCTGGGAATCGTAGAGCGTCTGCCCGGTCCCCAGATCCATCACGAGAATGCCCGATGCGGAGAGCCGCTTGTGAATGACCAAATTTTCCGCAGGCGGAGCGATCCTCATCTCCTGTAGGGGGGCGGTGACATCCTTTGGCAGATCCGCTGCTACGGGGAACAGCCCCAACAGGAGCGCGGAGAGAACCGAACTCATAATCATCCATTTCATCATAGGTCTTCCGGACCCCCCGGGGAAGCCTTCGAGAACATTTTACGGTGGAACTCTCCACGCAAAATCAAGTGCCTTAATGTGACTCCTCTCTCTCCTATCAGACGGGAGAAGGTGGCACTTGCCACCGGCGGTCGCGACCGCCGCGGCTCTGCGCCGTGAAGGTTTACTTGTAAATCACCTTATCCGAAATCCGGAGATCCACGTACTCCTTCGCGGTCGTCAGTCCCACGCCCTGAAGAAACGTGCGGTAGCGCTGGAGCTGGTCCTCGAGCGGGGTCTTCATATCAAACCAGAGCCCGATCCCCAGAACCGTGAAATGGAATTCCTGCGCCCGCAAATACACCGAGCGACGGCTGACCGTCTGCCCGAACTGGGTGCGGAGGATCTCCTCGGCATTGCGCATCGTCCGGAAGAATTCCGGCGTGACGAGGAGTGCTCCCGGCTCGGGACGAATCCCCCAGTCCACCACCTGCAAAAGAGGAAGAGATCCGCTCCCCGTCTCCGCACCAGCCGCGGAATACATGCCGCGCTCCGTGAGAAAACCGACGGTTGCGCCCGTTCCGGTGGTTCCGCCGTCGGGATCAAGGATCTTCACGCGCGCCACCAGCGGATCGAGTTCGATACGCACCGAAAGCTGCGAGGGATACCGCTTGCTCACTTCCAGCGATTTGGTATCCCGGAACTTCGCATCCAGCAGCTGTCTGACCTCGCGCGTGGAAACGGCGACGAGGTAGCGCCCGAAGAGCGGAGAGAGCGTGCGGAGAACCTCTTCGATATCAAGACGCGGGTCCGTGCGCACAACATGGACTTCCTCGATGCGCCCGATGGGCGAGAAAACAACGAGACCGACTGTGAGAATGACGAGTCCGATGACGGCCGCCACCGTCCAGCGGAGGATGCCGCGCTTCCACCCTTCCATATTGCGCTGCACCCCGCGCGACAAAAACCGGAAGCGACGGCCCACACGATCTCTGAGCCCCCGTCCATGTTTGCGCGCAACGAGCCGCTT